>CAZEBQ010000244.1:1385-6857 GCA_964510295.1 uncultured Anaerolineales bacterium
CGGTAGGGAGCGATTCTTCGCGCCAAGGGACCGACGAGGGATTGGCGCGCGTGTGTTCACTCCCCTCCTCCCCGCGTCCGCCCCGGTTCGCTTCCATCTCCACGTTCACACGTCGCGCCACCTCCCTTCGGCCTTGCCTCGGGGGAGGTGTGGGATTAAAAGGCGAATCACCAATCGGTTCTCTCATAGCGCCTGGCACAAGAATCGGGGCCAGGTCAAGACAAGGAATCCGCCATGAAAACGACACCCCATAGGGTCCGAATACTCCTGCACGTCTTACAACCTTGCGTCGTCGCTGGGCTTGTGATAGCCTCCGCGCCGGCGGGGTTCTGCCCACGGAACGCGTCCGCGGGTTGCCTCTTACGCGACATGCGTTGTCGGGAAGGACGGTGAAGATGCCTCTGCGATTCTGGTCCACGCTTCCGACAGTGTGCCTGGTCGTTCTGCTCGGGGCGAGCATGGCTTCCGCACGCCAGATCCACGTGGCGAAGACGGGGGACGATGCCGCGCCCGGTGATCGGGCGCGGCCGTATCGGACGATCGGCAAGGCGGCGGCCGTCGCGCAGCCGGGGGATACGGTGACGGTCCACGCCGGGACGTACCGCGAGTGGGTCAAGCCCGCCCGCGGCGGCACGGGCGAGGCGAAGCGCATCACGTACCGGGCCGCGGCGGGCGAGGAGGTGCTGATCAAGGGTTCCGAGCGGATCACCTCGTGGGCGCACGAGGGCGGCGGCGTCTGGAAGGCCCAACTCCCGAACCGCTTCTTCGACGGGTACAACCCCTACGCCCTGAACCTGTCCGGCGGGTGGCTGCACTACGGCAACTGGCACCATCGCGGCGACGTCTATCTCAACGGCGAGGCGTTACGGGAGCAGAAGACGCCGGAGGACGTCACGAAGACCCAAGGCACGTGGCACGGGCAGGCGGATGAGGAGACCACGACTGTCCGGGCGAACTTCGGGCAGGCGGACCCGAACCGGCAACTCGCCGAGATCAATGTCCGCGAGAGCATCTTCTCCCCGGACCGCAGCGGCCTGAAGTACATCACCGTGGATGGGTTCCACCTGATGCACTCGGCCGAGAACTGGCAGCCACCCGGCCTCCAGATCCAGATGGGCGCGATCGGCCCGCGGATGGGCAAGCACTGGATCATCCGGAACTGCCGCATCACGAACGCCCGCTGCGTCGGGATCATCCTCGGGCACGCGCCGGACGTGGACTACAACGACATCGACGCCTTCGGCGACCACATCATCCGCAACAACGTCATCCGGCGCTGCGGCGAGGCAGGCATCGCCGGACAGAAAGGCGCGACCCGCTGCCTCATCGAGGGCAACCTGATCGAAGACACCAACTACCGCCGGGAGTTCGGGGGATGGGAGACGGCGGCCATCAAGTTCCACCAGTCCGTCGATACGGTGATTCGCGGCAACCTCATCCGACGCGTCGATCACCAGTCCCACGGCGCGTTCGGCATCTGGATGGACTGGGCCAACCAGGGCACACGCATCACCGGCAACATCATCTACGACACGAAAACGGCCAACGTCTTCCTGGAGATGAACCACGGGGCGATTCTCCTCGACAACAACGTCCTCATTGGCCGCGGCCTCAGGAGCAACTCCGAGGGGTCGGTGTTCGCCCACAACCTGTTCGTGGATTGCGCGTTCCAGATGGTCTCCGACCGGAAACGCAAGAGCCAGTACTACGTGCCGCACACACGCCAGGTCGTCGGCAGCAAGGACGGCATCCCGCAGGATGACAAGTGGTACAACAACATCTTCGTGCGGGGGGGCCTCGAGAAGGTGAAAAACGCCCCCGGCTACGCGTCGGACCACAACGTCTTCCTGGAAGGGGCGAAGAAGAGTTCCTTCGGCGATGAACACAGCATCGGCGATGCCTCCGCGACGAACTTCAATCGCAACGACGCACCGGCGAGCGTCACGATCACCTTCACCGTTGGCGATGCGCTGTTCGGCGTGAAGGGCCCCCGGGTCGACGGCAAGATGGTCGGCATGTTCCCCCGAATCAAGCAGACCATCGAAGACCGTCACGGCAGTCCGATCACCATTGACACCGACCTGGGCGCCCGGAAGCGGACGGAGCCCATCGCCGGCCCCCTCGCCAACCTGAAGCGGGGCCGAAACACCATCACCTGGTCGATGAGACACGCAGGCGAGCAGGTCGAGTAGTCAAGCGCCGGCGATGGCAGGGTGGACCTTGTAGGGAGGACACCCGATGACAGCCCCGGCCGCACACCCACCCCACGCCTGCGCGCTGCTCTGCCTTCTCCTCCTTTCGCCTTCCGTGACGGTTGGCGAGTCCAACAGGCTGAGTGAGGAGAAGAATCCCTGGCGGCTCGCGCCGGAGTACCAACTCTATGATTCGTACAACGTGAAGGTCCGCGGCGAGCGCTGTGCCGGCTCGCTATACGGCCTGGTCGCGGCGCCGACGGGCCTCGCCAGGAAGCCCGGCGAGTGGGACGGCACGTGGTCGTGGCGGCACGTGCTGGACAAGAAGTTGGTGGGCCGCAGCGCAGCCTCCGAGCCGCGGCCGTGAGGGAGCAACACCGCCGGCCGGCAACAGCGCCTGCGCCCCTTCACCCGCCGCCCGGCAAGCAGCGTTGTCGTACTACTTGCCGAAGCAGATCACCTTTCCGTCGAGCGTGGCCATGTAGAGCCTGCCGTGGGCCGCGGACATGCCGTCAAAGGCAGGCGGCGCCTCCAGTTTCTGCGGCACCACCCCCGCCGCCAGAATCCGCACCAGGGGGGTACGATGTCTGGGGCGCTTCCCAAAAAAAACGGAAAAAGTAACCGTTCACGGGCAAAATGCGTTTTGCGGGCTAAAAACAATGATCCGGGTGCCGCGACTACCAGAGTTTGTCGATTTTGGCCCGCCCGGTCCTCGTTTTTGAGTCGGAATCGGCGTTTTGGGGACCGTGAACGGTTACCGGAAAAAAGACTTGGCGCCGCGCGAGGGGGGTGTAGGACACAGGAACCGTAGACCTTGATCGGCGTCGCGTGACGCCGGGGACGCTAAACACGTACCGTCTAAGAAAGGACACGATACGATGAGAACCTTTGCGATTGCTACCATGATGCTTGCCTCTGCGTTACTTGCGTTACTGTGGGGCCTGGCGATGGCTGATGCGAGCGCTGCTGAGGTCGCTATGTCGCATCGTCTTCCTGAAGGCGTGCTGCCGGCACTGGGTTGTTGGTTCTGGACGGAAGAGGAGTTTGCCCCCGGCGGCTACCATGCCTTCATTGACCTCACGAGCCGCCACGCCGCCTACAACCTGCTCACGACCAGCATCCGCGCTCCGCTCAAGGAGGTGGCCGACCCTGCGGTCCACGCGCAGGTGAAAGCCGCTGCGGCATACGCCCGGGAGCACGGGATGGGCGTGGTGATGGACCTCGATGTGCGGCTGGCTCGCGCCGCCTTTCAGAGGGCCTACCCCGATGAACTCCAGCAGATGCTGCGGCTCCGCGAGGTGAATCTGTCCGGTACTGGGCAGGTAGGACTGCGCGTCACGTCGGACAATCTGCGCGACCACTACACCTTCCGCACGACCGACTACATTCCGCTAGCCGGGCGGCTTGTGCGGGTCTACAGCTACGTGCGTGGCGCCGACAGCATCGAGCCCGCCACGGTGCGCGATATCACCCGCGAACGATGCACGGTGAACAGCGCCACGGCCAAGGAAGTGACCGTGGCTATCGCCTGCGACGCCCAGACCGCCGGGCGCACGGCCTGCGTGATGGTGGCCTTCACCCACTTCACCCCGGCGGTGTTCGCGCCTCACCTGCTCGAGTTCCAGAGACAGCTCATCAAGAGCTACGCCGATGCGCCGCTGGCCGGCGTGTGCAAAGACGAGTGGGGCTTCCCGCCGTGTTTCGACGGCTGCCCGGCGAAGAACGACTACTGGTTCTCCTCCTTCCGAGCCCAGGCCTACGCCAAGCGTACAGGCGGTCGCGATCTGCTCCGCGACTGCTTGCTCATGACCCACGGTGAAGGAGGCCGCTCGCGCGAGCGCCAGGCTGCTATCAACCACTTGCTGGAGATGTCCACCCTGCGCAACGGCTCCATCGAACACGACTTCTACTGCGCGACCAAAGACACCTTCGGCCCCAAGGCCATGGTGGCCACCCACCCCACGTGGTGGCCCTACCCGGGCACCCGCGAGTTCAAGAAGAACGGCCTGAGTTGGTGGCGAGCGACGCGCGACTTCGCGCAGGTCGACGAGGTGACCCCCTTCGCCTGCCGTTCGTCGCTTGCCAAGAAGTGGGGCAGCGCCGTCTGGTACAACATGTACTACTCGCGTGCCGTGACCGACTACGAGACGTCCATCTGGTCCCACGCCCTCGGCGGCGGTCGGGTGAACTTCCATCCCATCTACCCGTCGAACGCGAAACGCGGCTGGCGGCGCCGCGCACTGCTCCAGGGTGGCCTGATGCGCGGCAACTGCCGCATCCGCCTGCTCAACTTTATCACCCGCGCCCCGCTCGACTGCCCTGTGGCCGTTGTCTTCGGCCACGCCTGCGCCATGAACTGGGCCGGGCCTGCTTACAGCGACGTGGGCTTGGGCGTAGCCAATGGCCTGTGGCAAGCCGGCTTCCCTGCGGATCTGATTCCATCCAGCGAGATCGGGGGGCCGGCGCTCAAGGTCAGCGCCGATGGGTTTGTGCAGTACGGTCCGCAACGCTATGTCGCCATCGTGCTCTACCATCCCGAGTTTGAGCGTCCCGGAACGGCAACTCTCTTCCGGAAGGCGGCCGAAGGGAAGACGGCGCTCCACCGCGTAGGCGAGTGGACTACCACGTTCCACGGCAAGCCCTTCGACGGTCGCCAGGCGCTGCCCGGGGCGATGCAGGCGAGCGACGACGCGGGAGCGTGCGTGCGGGTTGTGGTCGACCAGTTGAGGAAGCTCGGCGTCAAGCCACAGAGCTCAGCAGCGGCCACCCTCGGCGGCTTCGGCCACCAGAGCGCGTCGCCGGGCAGGACGGGCCACTGCCGTCTGCTCGACGGCACGGAGATCCTCCTCGCCGGCACCAAGAAGGTGACCGGTGACCCCATCCGGACCAGCTTTGACGTCGGCGGCCACGAGGTCGCAGTCGATGCCATCGGCGTGGTAGGCGTGCGCCTGGGGAGCGATGGCAGTCTGGCTGCCCTGGCGGCTGGCGGGCTGAAGCACTTCGCTGTTGGGGGGTTGACGGTCCAGCTTGACCACCCGGCCGACCTCGCCCTTTGGCGCGACACGAAGGGTAAACTGCACGGCGTGCTGCAGGGATGGGAGGGACCCGTTCCTCCCTCACTGTCTGCGCTGACGAGCGATTGGCTTCGTTTGGCCGTGCCGCCACCAGTCCCTGAGTGATTCGCAGCGACAGCGAACCCAGCACCACCATACGCCGGTCGGAAAACTGGGGACGGTACCAATCCTGTTCGGCACGGCATTTGCTCCTTGACGGGATGCCC
>CAZEBQ010000245.1:0-6827 GCA_964510295.1 uncultured Anaerolineales bacterium
TCGTGCGTGTTGTCAGGCGCCGCGTGAGTTAGCCGCGGGGCTTGCCCCGCGTGTGTTGTTCGTCAGGCTAAGGATTCTCGATGGCGAAGCAGATTCGAGCGAAGATCAAGTTGCAGTGCCCCGGCGGGCAGGCGACGCCTGCGCCGCCGGTCGGGCCGGCGCTCGGCCAGCACGGCGTCAACATCGGCCAGTTCGTCCAGCAGTTCAACGATCGGACGAAGGACCACGCGGGCCTGATCATCCCGGTCGAGATCTCGGTCTACGCCGACCGCACGTTCGACTTCATTCTGAAGAGCCCGCCTGCGGCGGTGCTTCTGAAGCAGGCGGCCGGGATCGTCGTCGGAAGCGGTGAGCCGAACAAGACCAAGGTCGGCCGCGTCTCGCGCGACCACGTCCGCGGGATCGCCGAACGCAAGATGGCCGACTTGAACGCCGCGACACCCGAAGCCGCCATGCGCATTATCGAAGGAACCGCCCGAAGCATGGGCATTGAGGTCGTTGAGACCGCCGAAGAAGCCGCCGTGCCGATTACCCAAGACGAAACCGAAACCGAGAGCGACCAGGCCGCCACCTGACAGCCGGCACCGCACCGCTTTGTGGGACCTGGCCCCCAGAGGCCAGGGCTTGGACCACGGAGGATTTCATGCCGACGCACGGAAAACGTCATCGCCAGGCCCAGAAGGAAATCCGCAAGCCGGCTTACACGCTTGAGGAAGCCGTCGACCTCTTGAAGCGACTTCCGGGGCCGAAGTTCGACCAGAGTGTTGAAGTCCACCTGAAACTCGGCATCGACCCGAAACAGTCGGACCAGAACATCCGCGGCTCGATCAGTCTGCCGGCCGGGCTCGGCCGGGCCCGGACCGTCGTCGCGTTCTGCCCGCCCGAATTGGCCGACGAGGCCAAGCAGGCAGGCGCCGTCGAGGCGGGCGCCGATCGTCTGGTCGCCAAGGTCGAGGGAGGCTGGATGGCGTTCGACGTGGCCGTCGCGCATCCGGAGTTGATGCCGAAGGTCGCCAAACTCGGCCGCATCCTCGGACCCCAGGGCAAAATGCCCACGCCCAAGGCCGGCACCGTCGGCCCCGACGTCGCATCGCTGGTGACGGAGTTTGCGGCCGGTAAACTGGAGTACCGTAACGACTCGGGCGGCAACATTCACGCCATCGTCGGGAAGGTGAGTTTTGAGGCGTCCGCGATTGTCGAGAACGTCCGCGCCTTCGTCGAGCACATTCGCCGGGCGAAGCCGGCCAGTGCGAGAGGGCAGTTCTTCGAGAAGGCCGTCCTCACCGCCACGATGGTGCCCGGCATCAATCTGGACCTGAAAACGCTGCCCACCACCACGTAACGCGGACGTGAGCAAAGGTGGGCCCGGGCAATCGAGCCCGCCGCGGAAGCGGCGGGGCACGTTCGGCGGCTTGGCCGTTGAACACCAGCGCAAAGTGAGTCAGACAACCCCATGAGCCGCTTTATCAAAGAGAAAATGGTTGAGCAGTACGGCGAGCGGTTCCGCGACGTGTCGGCGGTCGCCGTGATAAGCACCCAGGGCGTCGACGCCATCCGGATGGCGGCGTTTCGCAGCACGCTGCGCGGGCGCGGCATCCAGGCGATGCGCATCCACAACCGACTCGGCGGGCGGGCCTTCGCCGCCGGCGACCTGGCCGGCATCGAGGCCCTCTTCGACGGGCCCAGTACCGTCGTCTGGGGCGGCGACAGCATCGTCGATATCGCCAAGGTCCTCAAGGACGAGGCCGCCCGACTCGTGGAACTCCAGATCCGCGGCGGCATGAGCGACGGAGAGTTCTTCTCGCAGAAACAACTCCAGGTGCTCTCTGCACTGCCCGGCCGAGAGGAACTCATCGGCATGGCCGTCGGCATGGCCATCGGCCAGGCCTCCCGGGTCGTTGCGGCGGCCATGTCGGTCGCCGGCCAACTGCTCGGCCAGATCCGTGAGATCGAAGAGCAGGCCTCCGCCGCCGAGGCGCCGGCACAGGAAGAGCCCAAGGCCGACGAACCGGCCACGGCGGAGGCCGACGAACCGGCCACGGCGGAGGCCGACGAACCGGCGGCAGCGCAACCCGCACCCGATGAAACGCCGCAACAAGAGGCGGCAGAGGAACAGAAACCGGACGAAACCGCAGAAACCGGCGGGGCACAGGAGCCACCGGCGCCCGACCCGGCGCCCGACCAGGCGTAGCAGCGCACAAACGCCTTGCCGCATCGGCAGGGCACGCACCACCAACGGAGGTATGTAGCAATGGCGGAAGAGGCAACAGCGGAGCAGATCGAGGAACGGACCTGGGACAAGAAGATCAAGGACCTCGGCGACAAGATCGTCGGCCTGACCGTCCTTCAGGCCAAGGAACTCGGCGACTACCTGGAAGACGTGCACGGCATCAAGGCCGTCGCGCCGGCAGCCGTCGGCATGATGGCGGCCATGCCGGGCGCGGGCGGAGAGGCCGAAGCCGAGAAGGACACCTTCGACGTCGTCCTGACCGGACACGGGGACAAGAAGATCCCCGTCATCAAGGTCGTGCGCGAGATCACCAGCCTCGGCCTCAAGGAAGCCAAGGACCTGGTCGAGAGCGCCCCGAAGGCCATCCGCGAGGATCTCCCGAAGGACGAGGCCGAGCAGTTGAAGGCCAAACTCGAAGAGGCCGGCGCCTCGGTCGAACTGAAGTAGGTGCCGCGCGCCGCGCCCTTCGAGCCCGCTGCGGAAGCAGCGGGGCGCCTTCGGCTGCGCCGTACGTCGCGACGAAGAGGATGACGCAAACGCGTTCAAACGAACCGTGTGTTCCGAGGTGACAAGGTGAACGACACGCAGCAGCGCAATTTCGGACGTGTCGGGGAGATTCTGGAGATCCCGAACCTGACGGAGATCCAGACCAAGAAATACGCCCGGTTTCTCCAGACGGACGTTGACCCCGACCAGCGCGGCAACCGCGGTCTCGAGGCGGTCTTGCGCGAGGTGTTCCCGATCACCAGTTACGACGGGTCCCTCCGCCTGGACTACCTCTCGTATCGCCTGGGCCGGCCACGCTACACGCCCGACCAGTGCCGTGCCCTGCGGCTGACGTACGGGCGCCCGTTCCGGATCACGGTGCGCCTCAGCGGCAAGGCGTACGACGCCCCGATCGAGGAAGAGGTGTACGTGGGGGAACTGCCCATCATGATGGGCGGTGGCGAGTTCATCATCAACGGGGCCGAACGCGTCATCGTCAGCCAGTTGCACCGGTCGCCCGGCGTCGATTTCTCCATGCAACTGGAATCCGGCGACCGGCGCCTCCACTCCTGCCGCATCATCCCCGAACGCGGATCCTGGATCGAAATCAACGTCTCCAAAAAAGACGTGCTCCAGATGCGGATCGACCAGTCCACCAAGATCCCCGTCACCGCCTTCCTGCGGGCCATGGACCCGAAATACGCCGACACCGAAACCCTCATCCGCCTCTTCTACGACACCAAGATGCTGCGTCTCACCCAGGTCAAGCGCGGCACGCCCATCCAGGACATGTACGTGGTCTCGCCGGTGGTGGACACCGGGACCGGCGAGATCATTCTGGAGGCCGGCCAGCGCATCGGCGAAACGTGGGAGACGATCCGCAACTCGGCCATCAAACAACTTGACGTGGTGGCCGACCCGCAGTGCGACCCCTTGATCCTCAACACGCTGGCCGAGGACAAGACGACGGGCTACGACGAGGCCGTCCTCTACATCTACGGGCGCCTCCGCGTCGGCAACCCGCCGAACCTCGACAAGGCCAAGCAACTGTTCCAGGAGAAGTTCTACGACGTGAACCGGTACCGCCTGGGCCGGGTCGGCCGGTTCCGCCTCAACCGCAAGTTCGGCACCACCGTCGACGAAGACGAGATGACCCTCAGGCCCGAGGACTTCATCGAGTGCATCCGCTACGTCCTGGGGCTGCGGGGCGGCGAAGGGTTCCTCGACGATATCGACGACCTGGGCAACCGCCGGCTCCGCACCATCGACGAGTTGGCCGGCGACGAGGTCCGAAAGGGGTTCCTGAAACTGAGGCGCACCGTCCAGGAACGGATGAGCCTGAAAGACCCCAAGGACCTGACGCCGCGCACCCTCGTCAACTCCAAGAGCGTCTCGTCCTCGATCGAGTTCTTCTTCGGCCGAAGCGAACTCTCGCAGGTCGTGGACCAGACCAACCCGCTGGCGCAACTTGCGAACGAGCGGCGCCTTAGCGCCCTGGGGCCCGGCGGCCTGAACCGCAAACGCGCGGGCTTTGAGGTCCGCGACGTCCACGTCTCCCACTACGGCCGCATCTGCCCCATCGAAACCCCCGAAGGGACGAACATCGGCCTGATCGCCCAACTCGGCATCTACGCCACCGTCGACCCCTACGGCTTCCTGATTACGCCGTACCGGCGGGTGCATCGAGGCAAGGTGAACGGCGACGTCCGGTCCATGCGGGCCGACGAGGAGATCCAGCACACGCTGGCGCCGGCCGACATCCCGGTCGACAGCAGCGGGAAGATCATGGCCGACACGGTCATCGCCCGGACGGGGGGCGACTTCCGGCGCGTCGAGGTCGGCGCGGTCGAGTACGCCGACGTCAGTCCGAAGCAGTTGGTGGGCGTCTCGGCCAGCCTGATTCCGTTCCTCGAACACGACGACGCCAACCGGGCCCTGATGGGGTCGAACATGCAGCGCCAGGCCGTGCCGCTTCTGCTGCCGAGGCCGCCCGTTGTGGCCACCGGCATGGAGCGGCCCGTGGCCGAGAACTCCGGCATGGTCGTCCGTGCCGACGAGGCCGGCCAGGTCACCTACGTCGATTCGCAGCGCATCGTGATCGAGAACCGCGACGGGTGGGAGAAGGAGTACCGGCTCCGCAAATTCGTCGGCCTGAACGAACGGACGTGTCTGAACCAGAAACCGATCATCTCGCTCGGCCAACGCGTCAAGCGGAACGAGGTTATCGCCGACGGCCCCGCCACCCTCGACGGCGAACTGGCCCTCGGCCGCGACGTACTCGTCGCCTTCATGACCTGGGACGGGTACAACTTCGAGGACGCCATCCTCGTCTCGGAGAGCCTGCTCGTGGACGACCGGTTCACGAGCATCCACATCGACGAGTTCGCCGTTGAGGTCCGCGAGACGAAACTCGGCCGCGAGGAGTTCACACGCGACATCCCGAACGTCTCGGAGCGGCAACTGAGGCATCTCGACGACGAGGGGATCATCTGCTGCGGCACGCGCGTCGAGCCCGGCGATATCCTCGTCGGAAAGGTCTCGCCGAAATCGAAAACGGAACTGTCGCCCGAAGAAAAACTCCTGCACGCGATCTTCGGCCGCGCGGGCGAGGACGTCAAAAACGACTCCCTCGTCGTGCCCGCCGGCACCGAGGGCATGGTCATCGGGGCCGAAAAATACAGCCGCGTCGCCCACCTCTCGGAGACCGAACGCCGACGCCGCAGCCGAGAGGCGCGACGCATCTCCAGGGAGATGAACGGCCGCATCATTGAGGCCTTCAGGACGCTCGTCGAAACGCTCAACGAGATCCTCCACACCAGGATCGTCGACCCGGAGACGGGCATCGAGTACGGTGCCCCCGAGGTCGATTCGGAAGTGCTGGCCCAGATCGAGGGGTTCGAGTACGGGAAGATCCGGACGCGCAGTCAGTCGTACGAGGAAGGCCGCGGGGTGGCCGAACGCGAGTGGCCTAAAATCCAGGAGATGCTCGACGAGAAGGAACGGCGTGTGGCGCGGCTGAAGCGAGGCGACGAACTGCCGACGGGCGTGCTCGAAATGGTCAAAGTCTGGATCGCCACCAAGCGGACCCTGGCCGTCGGCGACAAAGTGGCGGGGCGACACGGCAACAAGGGCGTCATCGCCCGGATCCTTCCGGTCGAGGACATGCCGTTCCTTCCGGACGGGCGGCCGGTGGAACTGCTTCTGAACCCGCTCGGCGTGCCCAGCCGCATGAACGTCGGCCAGATTCTCGAAACGCACCTCGGCTGGGCCGCCGGCGTGCTGGGGTTCCAGGCCATCTGCCCCGTCTTCGACGGGTGCAAGGAAGACACGATCCACGACCTGCTCGAAGAGGCCGGCCTGCCGCGCGACGGCAAGATCGCCCTCTACGACGGACGCACCGGCGAACCGTTCGACCAGCGCGTGACGGTCGGCAACATCTACATGATGAAACTCCACCACCTGGTGGACGATAAGGTCCACGCCCGCGCCACCGGCCCGTACAGCCTGATTACGCAGCAGCCGCTGGGCGGCAAGGCGCGGTCGGGCGGGCAGCGGTTCGGCGAAATGGAGGTCTGGGCCCTCGAAGCCTACGGCGCCGCCCACATCCTCCAGGAACTGCTGACCGTCAAGAGCGACGACGTCGAAGGGCGAACCAAGATCTACGAATCGATGGTCATGGGACGCAACACGCTGGAGTCCGGCACACCCGTCTCCTTCGACGTGCTCTGCAACGAGGTCAAGGGCCTGTGTCTGAACATCCAGTTGGAGAAGAAGCGGCTGTAAGCGGTGGGGCCTCGGTGCTCGAAGCGCAAACTGGAGGAGCCGATCGCCATGGCGATTGACAATAGCGTTTATGAGAAGATCAACGATTACGGCAGCGTGAAGATCACGCTCGCCAGCCCCAACGACATCCGCAGTTGGTCGTTCGGGGAAGTACGCAAGCCCGAAACGATTAACTACCGGACCTACCGGGCCGAACGCGACGGCCTGTTCTGCGAGCGCATCTTCGGGCCGGAACGCGACTGGGAATGCTTCTGCGGCAAGTACAAGGGCACCAAGCACAAGGGGATGATCTGCGACCGTTGCGGCGTCAAGGTCACCCACAGCCGCG
>CAZEBQ010000246.1:0-6810 GCA_964510295.1 uncultured Anaerolineales bacterium
CCGACCGAGTTCAAGTTCAAGGGCGAGATCATCCCCGAAGACCGCATGCCGAAGTGGAAGCCCGGCACAATCAACCAGTTCAACCAGGACGACATCTACGTCGAGATGACGTTCCTGAGAACGCTCGAGGTCCACGGCCTCGACTGCACGATTCGCCAGGCGGGCATCGACTTTGCCAACTCGGGGTACCGCCTGTGGCACGCGAACAACGCCGGCCGGACGAACCTGCGGCGCGGCATCGCGCCGCCCGACTCGGGGCACCCCCAGTTCAACCAGCACGCCGACGACATCGATTACCAGATCGAGGCCGATTACGCCGGACTCATCGCACCGGGCCTCCCGAACTTCGTCATCGGACTCGGCGAAAAGTTTGGACGACTCATGAACTACGGCGACGCCGTATACGCCGGCCAGTTCGTCGGAGGCATGTACGCCGAGGCCTTCTTCGAGAACGACATGGTCAAGATCGTCGAGGCAGGCCTGAGGTGCGTCCCACCCAAAAGCCAGTACGCCGAGATGATCCGCGACATGCTCGCCTGGCACAAGAAGAACCCCGATGACTGGCTCAAGACCTGGGACTTGGTCGAAGAGAAATACCACAAGAACCCCAAGTACACGCACGGCCTCTGCTCGAAGCCCGGCGGGGTCGGAGCCTTCAGCATCGACGCCAAACTCAACGGCGCCTACATCATCATGGGCCTCTTCTACGGCAAGGGCGACCCCGACCAGACCATCGTCATCTCGACCCGCTGCGGACAGGACTCCGACTGCAACCCCTCGAACGCCGGCGGCATCCTCTTCACGACCATCGGCTTCGACCGACTGCCCGACCGGTTCAAGTCGGCCCTGAACCCCGAGGGCAAGTTCAGCCACACGCCGTACACCTTCCCGGCGCTCGTGGAGGTCTCGAAGAAACTCGTCCGCCAGGCCGTCGAGAAGGCAGGCGGGAAGATCGAAAAAGGCGCCGGCGGCGACGACGTGTTCGTCATCCCCGTCCTGGAGCCCAAACCCAGCCGACTGGAGCACGTCGCCCGGCCCGGCCCCGTCGCGAACTCAAGGTTCACCGACGCGGAGATGGCCGAGATCAAACCGCCCGCCGCCGGCGGCCGCCAAAGCGCCGCCAAGTTCAACCTCTCCGAGGCCGTGGCCAAATTCGCCCCCGGCTGGAAGGTCAAGGACTGCGGCGCCGAAATGGAACCCGGCCTGCGGGCCGAATGGGGCGGCAGGAAGAACGTCCTCGTCACACACCCCCTCAGCCGGACCACCGGCTGCACCCTCTCGAAGAAGGTCGACCTCCCCGCAGGCAAGCAAACCACCCTGCACCTGGTCGTCACCCACGACCCGCGCGGCGACTGGACGCTCGTCGTCAAGGCCGACGGGGTGCAACGCCTCAACCAAAAGATCGGCAAGGCCACCGTCAAGGAAGGCTGGCTGGGCGTGGACCTGGACCTCTCGCCCCTGGCCGGCAAAACCGTCAACCTCGAACTCACAAACCTGGCCGACGGCTGGTCGTGGGAGGCCGGGTACTGGGCCGAGATTACCCTCGAAAGCAAGTAGCCCCCGGCCCCGACCCGCGCGGCCACGCTACCTGCCGCGCGCCGGCCGGACATCACACAACCCGGCGCCTCACAGAGCGAAAAGGAGAGCACCGTGCCACACGCATCGATCCTGCTGGTCGCGGCCGTCGGACTGGCGAGCGTCTGCTCCGCCGCTTGCGCCGCCGCCACGCCCAAACCCGTGGTCCCGTACAAGGTCGCGGACGCCTTCGTCCCGACCGTCCCGCAGCCGTCGCCCGACGGCTATCTGGCCGCACGCATGCGCGTGAACCTGGAGCGGCGGCTGCTCGCGCTGAACCTCGACAGCATCCTGGCTCCGTACGAGAAGCGCCCCGGCAAGCAGGCGTGGGCGGGCGAACACGTCGGCAAGTTCCTCCACGCCGCCGCCTACACGTGGGGGTTCACGGCCGACCCGCGCCTCCGACGCCGCATCGACGACGCCGCCCGACGCATCATCGCCACCCAACTGCCCACCGGGTACCTCGGCACCTACGTCGAGAAGGACTACTGGAAACACTGGGACGTCTGGAGCCACAAGTACAACCTCATCGGCCTGCTGACGTACTACGAGTTCACCGCAGACACCGCCGCGCTCGACGCCTCACGAAAGGTCGGCGACCTCCTGTGCCGAACCTTCGGCGAGGGCGAAGGCCAACAGAACATCGCCCTGAACGGCACCCACGTCGGCATGGCCCCCTCCAGCGTCCTCCAGCCCATGACCATGCTCTACACCTACACGGGCCGGAAGAAGTACCTCGACTTCTGCCGCTATATCGTCAAGGCATGGGACCACCCGCGCGGACCGAAGGTCCTCTCCAGCCTGCTCGACCACGGCAACGTCCGCCGAACCGCCAACAGCAAGGCCTACGAGATGCTCTCGTGCCTGGTCGGCCTGCTGTACCTGCACCGCGCCACCGGCGAGGCCGACTACCTCAAGGCCTGCACCAATGCCTGGACCGACGTGATGACCCGCCGCCACTACATCACCGGCACGTCGAGTTGGAGCGAGCATTTCCGCGACGACTACGACCTGCCCGGCCACGACGCCAAGCGCGGCATGGGCGAGACCTGCGTCACCGTCACGTGGCTCCAGTTGAACTGGCACCTGCTCCGGCTGACGGGCGAGGCCAGGTACGCCGACGAGATCGAGACCATCGTCTACAACGCCCTCCTCGGCGCCCAATCGCCCACCAACGGCACCGTCTGCTACTTCACGCCGCTCGAAGGGAAGAAGCCCTACGGCAAGGTCTCGCACGGCATCCCGCCCGACATCTGCTGTTGCTCGTCGAGTCTGCCGCGCGGCATCGCCCTGATTCCGCACGTGGCGGTCGGCACGATCCGCGGCGCACCCACCGTCCTCCTCTACGAGCCCTGCCGCGCAGACCTGCCGGTCACCGGCGCCGACGGCAAACCGCTGACCGTGGCGCTCGAGACCGAGACCGACTTCCCCGACAAGGGGACGGCCGTCCTGACGCTCAAGCCGTCGCGCGAATCGGCGTTCGCCCTGCGGCTGCGCGTGCCCGGCTGGTGTTCGGCGTACACGGCCGCCGCCGGAGGCAAAACGTACACCGGCAAACCGGGCCGGTTCCTCGACATCGAACGCACTTGGCGGACGGGCGACCGCGTCACCGTCGAGATGGACCTGCGGCCGCACATCCTCGCCGGCGGAGACGGCAAGCCGCTCGGCAAGACCTACGCCGACAAGGTCGCCATCCGACGCGGGCCGCAGATCCTGGCCCACGACGAAACCGTCACGGGCCCCGGACTGCCCGACGGATGGGTCGGCAACCAGATCTACAAACTGAACGTCGTCCGCGGCGGCAAACCGGCCACACTCGTCCTCGTGCCCTATGCCGACGCCGGACAGACCGGCGGCGCCTACACCGCCGTCCACGAGAATTTGGGGCTCGCCGGGCAGTAACCCGCGCACCCGCCCCAGGCGCCACCGCAGGCAACGGCTTCGGACCGGGCACCCAAAGGACACACCTATGACTAAGCGCACTTACGTAAGTCTTGCGCGGTGGGTCGGAGACCCACCGCGCGGAATGCCTAAGTGGCGCTGTAGGGTTAGACATCCACTCGCGATCCTGACGGCCGCGGCCGGACTGCTGTTGGCGGGGACACTTCACGCCGCCGAGCACGCGCCGCCGAAACGCGGGCCGCTGGAGGCGCGAGGCCGGGTCCACATCGCCATCGGCATCGCCAACACGCTCGATACGCTCAAGACCTTCGTCGAGGCCGAGGGCAACTTCTCGCCCGGCTTCGCGACCTACGGCATCTACTTCTGGCTGTACGACCACGACGCGAAGAAACTCATCGCCCCCACGATGGACGGCGTGCCATGCGAGCACGGCCTGCCGCACACCGGCTACCTGATGCCGTGGAGCAAGTGGACCGCCGCAGGCGTGACCGTCAAGACGGAGGTCTGCCAGGTCCGTCGCAAGTCGCCCGCAGGAGACGTGTTCGTGGTCGCCGCCCGGGCGCACCTGACGAACCCGGCTCCGGAGAAGCGGCAGGTGTCGCTCTATGCCGCGCTGCGGCCGTCGGGCCCGGCGGGCGGCCCGGTCAAGCATCTTGCCGCCGGCGACGCCGGAGACGCGCTGTTGGTGAACGGCCATCCCGCCATCGTGGCCAATGTGGCGCCATCGCTCGCGGGCATGTGTGATCCGCAGAGCAACCTCCTCGACAGCAAATCCATGACGTCTGACTCCGGCAACTGCTCCGGCGCCTTGCGGTTTGACCTCACCGTCGGCGCCGGCAAGACGGCGACCCTCGGCTTCATCTGCCCCGTCCTTCCCGGCCGCCGCGCCGTCGGCCACCAATGGGACGGTGTGAGCAAATGGGCGCAACTCGACCTCGCCAAGCCGAACCCGAGTGAGGGCGGCGTCCTCCAGAGCGACCCCGGCCTCGATTACTACCGGGCCTTGAACGCCGACACGCTCTTCCAGGAAGCGGAGGCGTATTGGAAGGACCTCGTCGGACGCTTCACCGTCCGTGTGCCCGACCGGCGATGGTCCGAGGCCCTCGCCGCCATCCTCGGACACGCCGCCATGTGCATGAACGAGGGGGCGCCCGACGTGGCCGTCGTCAACTACAACGTCTTCAACCGCGACGGCGCCTACGCGGCCAACATCTTCCAGAAGTCGGGCAACGTCGAGTTGGCGGCGGTGGCGGTCGACTACTTCCTCGACCATCCGTTCAACGGTCGCGTCCGCGTCGAGGCCGACAACCCCGGCCAGGTCCTCTGGGTCATGGGCGAACACTGGCTGCTGGCGCGCGACAAGGCGTGGCTGCGCCGTGTGTACCCCGGCGTGCGGAGACTGGGCCGCATGATCGAGTACTACCGGACCCGTCCCGCACCACATTACGTCAAGGCCACGAGCCTCAAGTTCGGCGACGACCTGCCGGGCGACGCCCCCGATGAGAAGCCGGCTTACAAGCGGCAGGTCCTCAAGCCCGGCGCCTGCGACGGCAACCATCCCGAGTACACCGAGGCCTTCGACATCGCCGGCCTTTGGCGTGCCGCCATGATGGCCCGTGCGCGCGGCGAGGACGACGACGCCGGCGACTTCGCCGCACTCGCCGACTCGTTTCAGGCCGTCTACGATGCGCGGTTCGGCAAGAACCTGGCCAAGGGCTACGGCAGTTACGCCCTCCTCTGGCCCTGCCGCCTGTACCCGTTCGGCCAGGGGAACGCCCACGAGCAGTTCAAGCGCGTCGGCGCGCAGAAGCCGGGCGGCTGGCGATACTTCCCCCTGGCCCGCGCCCACCAGGGACTGCTCGCCGGCAACCGCGAGGCCGGTCATGCGACCATCGACCGCCACCTCGACCACGAGCAGATGCGCCGATGGTACGCCTTCGACGAAGGCGGCAAGAGCGGCTCAGGCGGATGGGCACACGCACGAACCACCTGGAACCCCAGCGTCGCCATGCCACACGGCTGGGCCATCGCCGAACTGTGGCTCCTCATCCGCGACAGCCTCCTCTTTGAAGACGGCGACCGACTCGTCCTCCTGGCCGGTGTGCCGCACCAGTGGCTCGCCGGCAACGAGCCGATCACCGTCGCCGGGATGCCGACCTACTTCGGCCCCTGCTCGTTCGAGTGGAAACCGGCCGACGGCGGCGCCACGCTCACGCTCACGGGCAAGGCGGCACCCGCGCAGGGCTTCCGTCTGCCTCTGCCGCCCTCGCTCAAGGCCACCGTCACCGTCAAGGGGAAGCGCATCAGGCCCGCGCGGGGGGGAAACGTCATCCTGCCGGTCGGCACCAAGGAGGCCCGGATCGCTTTCGGCACAGCCAGGTGACGCCCGAGGCAACCTTCACTTCGGTCACCGCCCCGCGGCAGGCGGCGCTGCCGACGAGGCCTGACCGCTCAAGACAACCGTGATGAGCCCATCGCGATTGTCCTGCCAGGCGTCACGTCCCGCCTGTTCGCGAGGCAGTTCAAGGGTCAGGATCGGAATCTGCCGGTCCACGCCGGCCCAGTTGCCGAGGCTGCCGGGGCATGCCCCCAGGCTCGCCACCACCGGATAGCCGTTCGCCTGGGCCATCCGCTTCGCCAAATCCTCGGCCGGCCCGTCGTAGTTGTTGCACCGGCGGCCGCGCCGGATCGAATGGATCGAGACGATGCGGGCGGGCCTGAGCATCTCAATCGCACGGAGAAGTGCGCGTGTCTCGGGTTCGCTCGACGGCGTCGGGCCGCCGTAGTCCCACCGGTTCGGCGACCGCTTCCGCCAGTTGGCGGCAGGCAGGTTCCGGTTCAGGTCGACCCCGTTGGCGTTCTTCCGCGTCCGGCGGGCGAGGCCGTCGGGGTTGGCGCGCGGCAAGACAGCCACGGTCGTGCCGCGGCGGACCTCGGGGAACTCCTCCAGGAACGTTACCAGCCGCTCGGCCACGTAGGCGCTGGTCGGCTCGTCGCCGTGAATGCCGCCGAGGATCAGCGTCGGATTGGGCCCCGTCCCGAACAGGTGAAGCGTGAGCGGCTCGCCCTCGACGCTGCGGCCCACTTGCACGGTCCGGCGCGGTTCCGCCACCCGCTCGGCCGCCACGGTACACGGAACCGCCTCCTGGCGCGAGGGCGCCCACGCCACACGTTCCGCCCTCGGCAGTTCATCCCCACGAAGCATCCCCGGCCGCGCGCTGCAACCCGCCACGCCGAGACCCAGCGCCAACACGGCAACCGTCATGACACCTAATGCGACAGCGCCACTTCGCCATTTCGCGCGGTGGGTCTCCGGACCCACCGCGCTCGAAA
>CAZEBQ010000247.1:0-6807 GCA_964510295.1 uncultured Anaerolineales bacterium
TTTTTTGGGCGCGAATTTTCACGAATTTACCGATTTTTACCCCCGTTTTCACCCGCATGGAGCGGCCTCAATCGATGCTAAAGTATACAAAACGGCCTCCCAGAACCGATACTCCAGCATCGATTTCGATACTGGAGTATACCAACCGGCCGCCCGAATCGAGGGCCTCCGAAAACGGCGTAACTTCTTTCCCGACAAGGACTTACGCGCACGCCGAAAGTTGTTAGAACTCTAACAATCCAAGTGCCCCAAAATCGGCCCTGGCGCTATCAAAAACGGCGAAAATGCGAAAACCGCCGAAAAACGCCCTCACGGCCAACCGCCACAACCCCTCGCGCCAAGCCGCCAAGACCCAAAAGGGTTAACTCGTTTATAGGCAAGGACTTACGGCTCGCCGGGTGGCATGGTCAGCCCGAAGGGTGACCATGTGCTGGAGATAGGGTGTGGCACCGGAACGCCAACGGCGACAGATCTTAACGCAGAGGCCGCAGAGGGCGCAGTGAGAACGCGGAGAACGGCAAGTGGACAGGGCGTGCCTGAACCCTTGGCCCCGGGGGGCCGGCAGCCGCGGAAGAACTCCCTGGCCGGCCAACGAGATCGTTGACCGTGGACGGAGGGCTTTATACGATTGGGCGTGCACAGCGAGCGGTCGTCGCGGTTTGCCCTGGTGGCCTGGGAAGGCCGCCAGGCGGACAGAAGAAACCGAGTAGGGGTCCAGGATCAATCCCCGCCCGTCGCGCGGGCACAACCGACGGAGGTGACCGACCATGACCATGCTTCAGCCGATGACGATCGCAGGCCTCTTGGTCACGGGTATGGGGGTGGCGCTGCTCGGGAGCGTGAAACTGGCGCTCGCGCGGAAACTCGGGATGGACGAGGCCCGCGTCGGCGGCATGGTCTCGGTCTTCGGCTTTACCATGATCCCCGTGATGTTCGCCGTCGGGTTCGTCACGGACCTGGTGGGCAAGCAACCGGTGATGATCGGCGGCTCGGTCATCATGGCGGCCAGCCTGGTGGTGCTGGCCACGGCGGGCACGTACTGGCCGGCGCTCGTGGGGGTGCTGCTCCTGAGCGCCGGGTGGGCGACGCTCATCAACGTGGTCAACCCGCTGTCGCTCTTCGCGTTCCCCGGCACGGAGGCCTATGCCCTGAACCTGGCGTGCTTCTTCTTCGGGTTGGGGGCCTTCCTGACGCCGTTGGCGGTGGCGTTTCTGCTCAGGCGTGTGAGGCTGACCGGGACGGTGCTCGTGCTGACGGTCCCCGTTCTGCTGACGGGAGCGTTGGCGCTGGGCGTGGACTTCTCGTCTTTGACCGCGGCGCCCGCCGAGGAAACCGCTGCTGCTGCGGCCGATCCGGGCATGGCGGGGCTGCTGGCGGAACCGATGATGTGGCTGTGCGCGTTGGCCCTGTTCTTCTACGCCCCGATGGAAGCGACGATGGGGGCCTGGACCACCACGTACCTCCAGGAGAACCGTGTCGCCGAGGGACCCGCGTCGGGGCTGCTCTCGGGGTTCTGGCTGGCGTTCATGGTGTCGCGGCTGGTCACGGCTTACACCTTGCCGCAGGGCGGCGAAGCGACGCTCATCCTTGTCCTCGGCGTGGTGTGCGTCGCGGTCTGGGCGACGATGGTCCTGGGTCGCAGCCGCGGCGCTGCCATGGCCCTGGTGGTTGCGGCAGGGCTGGTGTTCGGCCCGATCTTTCCGACGATCATGGCGGTGCTGCTGGGCCATTTCGACAAGGTCGTGCACGGCCGTGCAGTGGGCCTTCTCTTCGGCATCGGCGGCCTCGGTTGGACCGCCATCCCCATGCTCATCGGCGCCTACGCGCGGCGAACGAGCGTGCAGCGCGGTTTCCTTCTGGCCGCTGCGTCGGCCGTGGGGCTGTGTGTGATTGCCCTAATGTTGGTGGCCCGCTTGGCGGGTTGACGCGGTAGGGGCGGCACGTGTGCCACGGCCGCCTGCCATGCGTGAGCGTAGTTCCCGAGGCGTTCGTCGTCGATGCCGAGGAGCCAACTGCCAGGATGCTCAGTGTTGGGCACGATCCAGAAAGTGCCGACCGACGACTCGTAGTAATACATGACTGGCCTCCGTGAGCCAAAGGCTCACACGTTGCTCTGCGAGAAATGCCGCAGAAGGCCGTATATTTGCCGGCAGTAGATTGGAAACAAGATGAAGTTCGCCATAACCCTCTGGCGTTTGGGGGTCCTTCCGGTTGGGTGCCCGGCGTCATTCCGTGTCGAACGAATCAGGTCAAAAGCCCTTTCGAAATTGACTTCGAGATCGTCGCCAAGGTCGTCGGGCAGTGTCGGCTGCATCGCTTGTAGCCGCTTCCAGAGAGCCTTGAACTTCCGGCTGACAACCCACGACCGTGTTTCCTTGTCGTACTTACTCTTGTCCTTGGGGTCTGATATGGCCTCGCCGAACGCCTCCACCAATTGCAGCAGTGCCTTCTCGGCGGCGCAGCCGGTCATCACCGCCGCGGCCAGCAAGAGGTTGGCTTTGTAACAGCGCAGCGCCTGTTCCAGGTATATCACGATTGCGGGGTCCAGTCCTGGCACGTCGGATTGCAGGGATTGAAGGTAGCCTTCCGGGTCGTGTGGCACGTACTCGGTTGTGCTCAGGACTTGGCGGCCGTACTCGGTAAGCCTGTACTTCGGCCAATGCATACGCCCGATTTCACTGTGGCGCCCCACGGATTGGCCGTAGCATGGCACAAGCACCCTCTCAAGATATAACTCGTGGAAGACTTCCTCCACCAAGCTAACGCTCTTGACCCCTTCAACTTGAAGGCCTCGCTGTTCACAGATTTGTACCACGTTTTGGTACGCGCTGTCGCCAACCGTGCCCGAGGGCTTGGTTCTGAGATACTCGAGCACAGCGGAGCGCAGTTGGTCGTATGATGCATCCATCACGGTCTCCCGATTCTCGGGAACGCCACAATGAGTTCGCCCTGCGTCGCCTCGCGCTGCACAGTGTGATGCACAGCCGCACCGTTCCCTACGCGACCTGGCGAGGTGACACCAATTTATCCTGATGCCCTGTTAACGTCAATCGAAAAAGCAGTATGTCGCCTGCTTCGTTGCCGGCCGACTGCCGTGGCGCCGCGGCCTACATGTTGACGAACACAAGGGGCCCAGCGCGCCCTACGTTCGCTGAGAGCACACGCCCGTTCACAGGCGTTGTCCCCGCGTGAGCGGGGTGTAGGCCGGGGGTTTTACCCCCGGTGACTTCGATGGCGGCGCCGACGGTGGTTTTCCTTCCCCTCCCCCCGGCCGCGGAAGGGGCCCGGGGGGGGGGGAGGCAAAGGACGGAAAGGTTCGGGCCCGCACCCAACCCCGCCGCAAACGGCCGGGGGAAAACCCCGCGGGGGGAGGCGGGTGAACCCGCCAGCGGCAAGGAGTTGTCACCCTGCGCGCAGCGAAGGGTCTCGCCTTGTGGGCCGCCGAACGGACACAAACACGGCGGCCACGGCACCCTGGCAGGGCGGGCCTGCCGTGGCTCGACCGCGAGCCGTACCCGTCGGCGAGGGCCGCCGTGGCGGACCCGTGCCAGGGTGCCAGGGCGGCACCCGCGCGCATGCTTTCGCGAGCGAAAGCATGGCACCCGCCGTGAGTCCGTCTTGACCAGCGCAGAACGACAACGACCATGCCGGCCACGGCACCCTGGCTGGGTGGCATGGTCACGCGCTGTTGCGTGACCATGTTCTAAGCGGGGTGACATAAGTGGTGCGCGGCCGGTACCCGTTCGACAGGCCCGGGGCAGGCTCCGGCCTGCCGTGCAACGTAGCGTGTAGGCTCAGTTGACCTTCTTCGGCTTGCCATGCGTAATGTTGGCCTGGGCGGCGGCAAGGCGGGCGACGGGCACGCGGTAGGGCGAGCACGAGACGTAGTCGAGGCCGACGAGGTGGCAGAACTCGATGCTCGACGGGTCGCCGCCGTGTTCGCCGCAGATGCCGAGTTTCAGTCCCTTTCGGGCCGCGCGGCCCTTCGTGACGGCGATGCGGACCAGTTCGCCGACGCCCGTCCGGTCGAGCGTCTGGAACGGGTCGTACTCGTAGATGCCGAGGTCCTGGACGTAGGGGCGGAGGAACTTGCCGGCATCGTCGCGGCTGAAGCCGCACCCCATCTGCGTGAGGTCGTTCGTGCCGAAGGAGAAGAACTCGGCCTCGGCGGCGATCTCGTCGGCCGTCAGGGCGCCGCGCGGCACCTCAATCATGGTGCCGATCTTGTACTGGAAGGGCACCTTCTTCGCCTTCCTGGCCTTCATCACGCCGGCGAGGGCGTCGAGGATGATCTGTTTCTGGTGGGTGAACTCCTTGACGTTGCCGACCAGCGGCACCATGATTTCGGGCTTGGCGCCCTTGACGGCCCACGCCGCCTCGAAGATGGCCCGGGCCTGGGTGGCGGTGATCTCGGGGTACGCGATGCCGAGCCGGCAGCCGCGGTGCCCCAGCATCGGGTTGAACTCGTGGAGCGAGTCCACCTTCATGCGGATCGTGGCGGCGCTGACGCCCATGGCCTTGGCCATTTCTCTCTGTCCCTTGGCGTCGTGCGGCACGAACTCGTGGAGCGGCGGGTCGAGCAGGCGGATCGTGGCGGGGCGGCCTTTCAGGGCCTTGAAGATGCCGATGAAATCTTTGCGCTGAAGCGGCAGGAGTTTTTTGAGTGCCTTCTTGCGGCCGGCTTCGTCGTCGGCCAGGATCATCTCGCGCATGGCGATGATGCGGTCGCCCTCGAAGAACATGTGCTCGGTTCGCGTGAGGCCGATGCCTTCGGCGCCGAACTTGACCGCGACCGCCGTATCGTGCGGCGTGTCGGCGTTCGTGCGGACGCCGAGGCTCCGGTACTTGTCGGCCAGTTTCATGATCGTGCCGAACGGGCCGGTCAGGCTTGCTTCGACCGTCGGCAGCCGCTGGCCGTAGACCGCGCCGAGCGACCCGTTCAGGCTGATCCAGTCGCCTCGCTTCAAGGTCACCCCGCCGATGGTCATCGTCTTTTTCTTGTAGTTGATGACGGCGTCGGCGCAGCCGGCCACGCAGCACTTGCCCATGCCGCGCGCCACCACGGCAGCGTGGCTCGTCATGCCGCCCCGGCTGGTCAAGATGCCCTTGGCGACGTTCATGCCGCCGATGTCTTCGGGCGAGGTTTCGGTGCGGCAGAGGACGACGTCGCGGCCCATCTCGGCCCACTCCTCGGCCTCGTGGGCCGCGAAGACGATCTGGCCGGTGGCGGCGCCGGGGCTCGCGGGCAGGCCGGTGGCGAGCGTCTTGGCGGTCTTCTCGGCCTTCGGGTCGAACGTCGGGTGCAGCAGTTGGTCGAGGGAGTTGGGGGCGACGCGCATGACGGCCTCTTTTTCGGTGATGAGGCCTTCCTTGACCATATCGACGGCGGTCTTGACGGCCGCCGCCGCCGTCCGTTTGCCCGTCCGCGTCTGGAGCATGTACAGGGTGCCGGTCTCGATGGTGAACTCGACGTCCTGCATGTCGCGGTAGTGCCGCTCGAGGAGCGCGCGGATGGCCACGAGTTGCTTGTAGACCTTGGCATTGACCTTCTTGAGTGTCTTGATGGGGTGCGGCGTGCGGATGCCGGCCACGACGTCCTCGCCCTGGGCGTTCATCAGGTACTCGCCGTAGAAGACGTTCGACCCGGTGGCCGGGTCGCGCGTGAAGGCGACGCCCGTGCCGCTGGTCTCGCCCATGTTGCCGAAGACCATCGTCTGGACGTTGATGGCGGTTCCGAGGAGGCCGCGGATGTCGTTGATCCGCCGATAGGTGACGGCCCGCGGGTTGTTCCACGAGCCGAAGACCGCGTCGATGGAGCGGGCGAGTTGCTTGCGGGCGTCCTGCGGGAACGACTTGCGGTCGCGCCGGTAGACCTTCTTGAACTCCGCGACGACTTGTTTCATCCCGTCGGCGTCGAGATCGGTGTCCAGTTTGGCGCCCCGGCGGTCCTTGACCTTCTGGAGGGCCCCCTCGAAATGGTCGTGCTCCATGCCGAGGACGACGTCGCCGAACATCTGGAGGAACCGGCGGTAGGCGTCCCAGGCGAACCGCTCGTTGCCGGTCAGTTTGATGAGCGCCGGAAGCGTCTCGTCGTTCAGGCCGAGGTTCAGGACGGTGTCCATCATGCCGGGCATCGAGACGGCGGCGCCGCTTCGGACCGAGACGAGCAGCGGCTGCGGGCCGCGGCCGAACGTCTTGCCGGTGAGTTTCTCGAGTTTCTTGATACGGGCGTCGATCTGAGCGTCGAGGCCGGTCGGATACTTGCGGCCGCGCTTGTAGTACAGGTCGCACACCTCGGTGGTGATGGTGAAGCCGGGGGGAACGGGGATCTTGAGGCTGGTCATCTCGGCCAGGTTGGCGCCCTTGCCGCCCAGCAAGTGCTTCATCTCGGTCCGGCCTTCGGCCTTGCCGCCGCCGAAGAAGTACACGTACTTCCTTGCCTTTGCCATCGCGTCAGTCTCCTGTGTTCGTGCGTGCGGTGGAATCCCGCCCCCACCTGCGGTTTGCCTAAGCAAACGGCGCGCCCTGGATGACGCGCCATCCCCTTGGGGCCACACTATATATAACCGCGCCCGTCACCGTCAACCGTTTTCGCGCGCCGAACGCAACGGTTTAGCCGTGGGGCGCCGGCGTTTAGAGCAGTTTACGATTGGTTGTAGCACCTTGCGCGGCGGGCAAGATTGCCCGCCGCGCAAGGCATCGCTATACAAGAACGTGAACTTCTTTATGCGGTCTTACGTAAGTCTTTTGCCGTGGCGAGAACGGCACCCGCTCGCTTACGCTCGCGGCTAGTTACACTCGCGCCCG
>CAZEBQ010000248.1:0-6783 GCA_964510295.1 uncultured Anaerolineales bacterium
GTTGTGGATTGACCGCGGGCCGGGGTTGGTTACACTCAACATGCACACGGCCTATCGTCGCGGTCTGTTGTGGATTGACCGCGGGCCGGGGTTGGTTACACTGTCAACGGTTGACATACCCCAAGCGTTCTGGTTGTGGATTGACCGCGGGCCGGGGTTGGTTACACTCAAGCGGCACGAGATCGGCCACGCCGACGAGTTGTGGATTGACCGCGGGCCGGGGTTGGTTACACTAGTAGTCCGGGAAGTCTTGAAGGGAGTGTCGTTGTGGATTGACCGCGGGCCGGGGTTGGTTACACTGTCAACCCTCGCGGGCCGTGGCTGTTGAACGTTGTGGATTGACCGCGGGCCGGGGTTGGTTACACTCGTCGTCGTGTAAGTCGTGTGCGGCCGGGCAGTTGCCGCGATTCGGACTCAGAAAAGTTCGAGTTGTCGCGGCGGCTGCTCGGCCGGTTTTCTCCTTTTTCCCCAGAAAACACGCATGCGCTCATACTGTTTGTCCGTAATCTGCAGGAGCCGCACCTCGCCGTCGGGCGGCAGGAAGCCCACCACCCGGCCGTCGTGCACCTGGGCGTTCTCCTCGCTGGCACAATGCCTAATATACACCGAGTACTGCATCATGGTAAAGCCGTCTTTGATGAGGGCCTTGCGAAAGTGGGTGTAGTCCTTGCGGGCCTTCTTCGTGTCGGTCGGCAGGTCGAACATCGCCAGGAGCCACATCGCTCGGTACGCGCTCAGTTCCATAGCCGGGGAAGGTCCAGGTTCCGCTGTTCTCCCGCGTAGCACCGCACTAGGGAGGCGGCCGTCCGGCCGAGGCCGACCATGACCGGCCCCCGCGCGCCCGCCACCTCGACCGTCTCCACCAGCACCGACAACAGGTCGGTCTTCGACTCGCGGTCGATTCTCTTGGCGCCGCGCTCCACGAGGGCCCGCACGCGGACATCCACCAGCGGGCGCAACGGTTCCAGCAGGTCGTCGGCCAGACAGAAGGCGTTTTCGCGGTTGTGGTGATGGAGTCCGAGTGAGGGGTGCAGCCCCGCCGCACACACGGCCCGCGCCACGCAGGCCCGAAGCGCCATGTATCCGTAGTTCAAGAGGCTGTTGGGGGGCGGTCCGTCGGGGCGCCGCCGGAACCGCTTGCCGAACATGGCGGGCCAGTAGAGCCGCGCCGCGTGGGCCTCGACGTTCGTTGGGTCGCCGGACCGGACGGTCGAGACGAGGGCCTTGAGTTTCCCCTTGGCCGTTGCCCTTGGCGGCAGGGCGGCCGACTGATGACGGATCTTCGTCTGCACGATCTGCTTCCACAGGCGCTTCTTGAGGGGCAACGGAGCGGCCGCCTGCGCGGCAAGGCGCTGCGTCTGGAGGGCGTTCTCCTGCGGCAGGAACAGGCCGCGCGGCAAATGGTCCCGCCCACAGGGGATGATGACCGCACCCGCCGCGAGCGCCTCGGTCAGCACCGAGTGGGTATAGGTCGTTGTGGGGCAATCGAGGACCAGGACGCCCAGGTCCTCCAGGGGCACGCGGCCGACCTCGTCACCCTCTCGCCGGATCGAGAGCGCCCCCTGGTCGATGGCCAGGTGGTTGCCCTTGCCGGAGATTTCGATGGTGCGTTTAATCATGGCAGGGGTGAATGCGGCCCAGAGGATCCACGGTGACCTTGTTCATGTTCCATTTGCGCAGTACGTTAACGCTGTCACTAGGTCCTTCGGTTTCCTTCTCGCCAATCCGCGCAGCAGTGTGCAAGCGGAGCGTCACCATATGATCCCCCGAGGAGGTCTTCTGAACGCGATAGAGGCGCATCTCGCCCGTCTCTGGGTCCGTCAACTCCACCATGTCGTTGATGCACAGCGACATCTTGAAGGTGAGTGCGTCTCCGGGGTCGCGGCATACAACCGGCTCGCCGCGCCGCAGCCGCTCGCAGGCCTCGAAGCGCGAGACGCATCGGCCCGTCCACGTGCCGTCTGGCTTTTCGTAGACCTCCATGTGGTGGTTGCCGCCGGTTTTGACAAACTTGGCCGGCTTACCTTTGATGCTGCGGACGGGTATCGCGCTCTTCTCTGTGGTAGTGATTCGCACGCGCTTGATGGGGACACCTGAAGGCATCGTAAGCGGCGGCTCGGTCAAGACGTTGCCGAACTTGCCGCTGCCTTTCTCCTTGATGCCCCGGTCAGCCAGCCGGTCGCGCACGACCTGTTGCACTACCGGATCGCGAATACGGCCGACCATAGCGGCCGTCAGGCGTTCGACGGGCACGCGATAGGCGTAGGTGTTTGGCGTGTCGGTCGGTCCGTAGCCGGTGTCCTCGTGAAGAGAACCAGCGGAAGCGGGGTGCACAATCTTCCCATGACGACGGCGGCCGCCGCGCCGCCCCACGGACCGCGCCGGGCGGTGCGAAACGTTGATTGCGTGGATGGCCTCGCGGACCTCGTTCCAGAACCCTTCCCACGGCGGCTGCATCGGGGCGTCTTTCGGGGCGTTGCCGACGACCCGCGAAAGACGCTGAAGGTAGGAGCGAGTCGTCAGGGCGATGACCACGGCGTCGATGGCGTGGTAGCGGTGATCGTCGCGGGCCTTGCTGTAGTCGCTACCAAGGACGCCATACAGCCCCCAGTAGTGGCCGAGTTTGCTTGTGGTCTGGCCCTTGACGGGGCGCACCTCACAGCCGAGGCTTCTCAAGTACCGGGTGGCCAGTCGGCTGGCGTAGCGGGTGTCGTTGAGTTGGCGATTGGCGAAATGGTCGAACTCAACTTCTTTGACAGTGAAGCGGCGGCGCTTCTTCCAGGGCAGGCACTTGGCCCGCTGAAGGATGTCGTCGTATTCCGGTTTGTCGTGATAGGCCTCGTATGGTGTGCGGCCGCCCTTGGCGCGGTTCACCTCCGCCCCGTAGCAGAGGGTTTTGTTCCACCAGGAATCGTCGAGGCTGCGGTCGAGGGGGTAGATGTGCTCGATCTGAATCTCGGGCGAAAACAGTTTCGTCTTGGGGATCGGCTTTCCGGTGTAGACGCATACCTTGCCGCACTCGGCCCAGAGGCGGTACTTGATGATGTCCGTGCGCGAAGGAGAAGGGATGTTGAATTCGGCCTGAAGGCGCTGGCGAATGTCGTCGTTTTCGTCCCGTCTACGGATGTTGTCGAAGTGGATGTCCCGGCGCTGATCCTTGGTGTGTTTCATGTCGCGGGCCAGTTCAACCACGATCTCTGCCGGCGTGCCGTATTCGCGAACGAGGGCGTTGACGACGTTGCGCGTCTCGGTCAGGGCCCGGCGAACAAGCGGGTTGGTCAGGTTCTGAATGACGTGTGCGGCCGGGGGCAGGCGGTCAAACGTGGCCACGGGCTGCGTGAGTTCGTACCCTGCCAGGGCCTTGGCCTCGCTGAGCACGTGGCCGGCGTCGAGGTCTTTGTCGGGGCAGAGTTCGCGGCAACGCTTGTCGCAGGCGTGATGCGGTTCGAGGTAAGGCAGCATCTTGGCGATGGCCTTGGCGGAGACGCTCAGGTGTCTGGCGGGCAGCGAGGTCTTGAGCAATTGTTCGGCCTGTTTGTCGGTGCACGCCCACTGCTCCAACGCCGACCGGCGCAGGTCATCGGGGTCTTGCGTCTCGGCCAAGGCGTCGTGAACCTGCGTGCGCGTGTCGTCGGGCAAGTCCTCGTACCACTTGCGCAGTGTGCGGTGCCGTAGGGACGCCTCGACACGGTTTCCGAGCAGATAGTCGCGCTTGCCCTCGGTTTCCAGGTTGAACGTCTCTGTCTCGAGAAAACCAAGGCGCTTGCGGATGGCCTTGAAAGTCATCTTGGCCCTGTGGCCGAGTTCGTCGGCAAGTTGCGCTCGCTCGTCAGCAGTCAGGGGCGTCATCTCGCCGGAAGCACGGACCACGCGCAGGTTGTTGATCTCCTGGAGCATGCGGAAGCGCTCGGCCAGCCAGTGCGCCCTGGCGCAGCGCTTCTCGCCGCGTTCCAGTTCGCATGACCCGATGGTTTCGCGGTCGAAGCGCAGGGGCCGCTGGTGGAAGATCGCCTTGTGGACCTTGGCTTTGAGATCATCGGTCAAGAGGTGCGGGTGGTATTGGGCCTGAGCGCTCCAGAGCATTTCGAACTCGTGCTCGTACATGCACCGGAGGGTGTACCGGCCGCGGACGCGCTCGCGGTGGCCGCTCGCGGCGTCCTCGTTCTCCAAACACTTGGCGCGGTATTCGCCAAGCGTACGGCACTTGGCTTGTTCGATTTCCTCTTGTAGCAGCGCGGCGTCTTTGGTGACTTTGTTGTCATCCTGCGACTCGGTCTTGCGGTTCGACTTGAACCCGCGGCGGTGGCACAGGTGATAAAGTGCCCGCCCCAATCGGTGCGGCTGCAGGGGCTCATCGAGGCCCCCGGCTCGCAGTTCGTAAGGATTCCGTTGGAGAAGGGCTGCAAAACGGTCGGCGTCTTGGGGGAGAAGGCCGGCGGTCGTCAGGATTTGGCGCAGCAGGCGCCGGCGCTGCCTTCGCCGGTAGAGCACCCGGCGCTGGCTGCGCTTCTTGCGGCGCGTTTGGCCAGGCGCCTGTTCCTTGCTGTCGTTCAGGTGAGGCACCCCTTCCGGGAAGATGCGCACGCCGGCCAGCATGCGGCGCCCGTTCTCGAAGGTGTCTGCGTCGCGGGCGATCATGGCCCAGCCGACGGAGTTGGTGCCCAGGTCCAGGCCGAGTGTGTAGCGGGTCATCGTGTTCCCCCCTGCAAGAGGGCTCAAAGAAAATTCCGGGAAGAATAGTATTGACAAATTCCTGCCGCTTGTCTATAGTGTTTGCGGGTGTAACCAACCCTTGTCCGCGGTCTTTTCACACCAAGGCCCTCACGCCTTGGCGTGAGAGGATTCGCAGGGCACCGCCGCCTCTTCGGAGGCGGCGTCCCTTTTTTCATCCCTTCTCTCCGTGCCGCTTGAGCGGCCCGGAGAGAAGGGATGGAAAAACGCCGGAAGGTCCCCCGCGGCCCGCGCCCCGGCCTCAAAGGCCGGGTCTAGACCGTTGCGGGGGAAAGGCCCGCAAGCGGGCCTGAGCAGCATTCACGCCGCCGCAACCCGTTGCCAGTGCGTAGGGTGGGTGCTTGCACGCACGCGGTCTCAGGACCTTATGAATCAGCGTGGGTGCATAGGACGCATCCTACATGCTGTTTGAGGCTGAGAACATGGTCACCCTTCGGGATGACCATGCCACCCGTCTGGCGCGTGGGTGCGGAGCACCCAGCCTACGTGCTGTTTGAGGCTGAGAACATGGTCACCCTTCGGGATGGCCATGCCACCCGTCTGGCGCGTGGGTGCGGAGCACCCAGCGTACGGCTGCGCGAAAGAACGTGGAAGCGCGGCGGGTCGGGAGACCCACCGCGCGAATACCCACACCTTGCGCGGCGGGCAGGATTGGCCGCCGCGCATGAAGCGGCCAAGGCGCGGCGGGCAGGATTGCCTGCCGCGCGGGTCATCGCTACGCAAGAACGTGAACTGCGCTAAGAGGCTGTTTCAAATCCCCTCTCCCCTGGCGGGAGAGGGTAGGGTGAGGGGGGATAAGCGGGCTTATTCGGGGCTTGTCACCCTCACCCCATCCCTCTCCCATCAAGGGAGAGGGAGTTATGAAACAGCCTCTAAACACGCGCAAGCACTCCGTGGCACCCGACGAGGCGGCGCCCGTGTGTCCGGGCCTGTTTGCGGGAACCCATGACAGGGCAGCCCGCGGGAGGCCGTTTGCATCTGGGCGAAATACGCGTATAATAGCAGGTGGAGTGAAGGGCCTGTGTCGGTGTGGCGCAGGACGCTTGCCGCATGCGGGGCGGCGGGCGGGCGGCGATGTCTGTCTCGGTGCAGTTGCCGGGGGAGAAGGAGCGCTCGCTTGGCTCGGCCCCGCGCTGTGTCGTTTCTCGCCCTGTGGGTTCTGTGTTTCGCGTCAACCCTCGACGCCCAATCCACCAACGTGGAGGTCGTTGTCGACCAGGACCTGTACAACAGCGGCGAGATCGATGCCGGTCTCGCCCAGTACCTGGCCGACATCGGGGCCCAGGGCTACAACCCCATCCTGACGACCGAGTTCACCTCGGCCTCGGCGTCGTCGGAACTGCGGGCCCATCTGGCGACGCGCTACAACACGCAGGGCCTGGCCGGGGCGGTGTTCATCGGGCACCTGCCCGTCCAGAACTTCTACAGCCCCGAAAGCGGCCGTATCAGCGGCGAGTGGCATCCCTCGGACCTCTACTACACGGACCTCGACGGCGAGTGGAGCGCCTCGGGCGGCGGCGCCTTTGTCAACGTCCACACCGACGGCACGGGTGACGTGGGGCCTGAGATATGGATGGGACGCCTGACCACCTGGAACCTGACGCTCCTGCACCCTCTTCGAACCGAGGCGGGTCTTCTCAATGATTACTTCGCCAAGAACCACGCCTACCGGACGCTCGCGCTCACGGTGCCGCGCACCGGCCTCGCCTACACCGACGACGACTGGGACCACACGGCCCGTGCGGCCGCCTTGGCGCTGGCCGTGGAGGGCGCGGTCAACGACGTCTGGAACGATACCGCGACCCCGGCAGACGAGACGACTGCGGCCAACTACAAGTGGCGTCTGGCGAACGAGACGTACGAGCACGTTCTGCTGTCGACGCACTCCTCGGCTCAGCATCACAGCATGAGCGGGACGGTGGAGAACGACGAACTGGCGGCCCTCGACCCCCAGGTTCTCTTCTATCACCTCTTTGCCTGCTCGGCGGCCAAGTTTACCGACTTCGGCTACATCGCAGGCGAGTACGTCTTCGGCGAGGGCGCAGGGCTGGC
>CAZEBQ010000249.1:0-6761 GCA_964510295.1 uncultured Anaerolineales bacterium
TGAGCGAAGCGAAGGGTCTCGCCGTGGAAACGACGAAACAGCAAAGACCACGGCGGGATTCTTCGGCCCGCAAGCGGGCCTCAGAATGACAACGCTAAACACGTACAGGAACTCGTTCCTCCGTCTCGAGCCGCTCGCGAGGGCCGTGACCCGCCGCGACGATCCCGCCAACAGAACGAAGGGACGGGTCAGCCCCGTCCCCTCGTGTCACGATGTTCCACCGCGAGCCGTCCCGGGCGAGGCCGAAGCGCACCCGCCCGGCCCTGCCCGCCGGGCACGGCATACGGTGCGCAGAGACGACCCGTGCCGGCTACTCACGGCACACGCCTCACCTGCCTTCCGGGGCAAAGGCTGTCGCGTCGAGGCAGACGTATTCGGGTGCGATGCCCTACTTCGAGGGCAAGATCGTGCCGATCGCCGAGACCAATTCCTTCAGGTTCTTCTTGTCGCTGTTGTAGACGACCGACTTACCCTGCCGCGTCCCGACGACAAGACGCCCCATCCGCAACAGGCCGAGGTGGTGGCTGACGGTCGGCTGCTTCAGGCCCAATCCGTCACACAGGGCGGTCACATTCCTGGGCCCTGCGCCGAGCAGTTTCAGAACGCCCAGCCGGGTCGGGTCTGAGAGTAATGCGAAACCGCGCGCCCACTCCGACAACTCCGCCTTCGCTGCAACACTGATTTTCTTCGCCATCGATCCTACCCTTTCTTTTCGTCCCCCCTGCAACCAGCGGTTACCAAGCGTAACCGGCATCAATGCAAGTGGAACCCACCCCGTTGGCAGGCCTCACTCATCCATGGGGAATAAGACAACCGAGGGTACGATTATAGCAATCCGCCAGTCCCCTGCAAGTCCTAATACTCGGAAAATCTTCGCCTCGGGCCAATACGCACATCAAGCGGAATGAACCCTCCGTCCATGCCACCTGCCAACGCCGGCAATAAATCTTCCATTCATGACATCAGCAAGCCGGCTGAACCCCCACGCCCCAGCAAAGCAAAACTGGTGGGCGATACTGGACTTGAACCAGTGACCTCCTGCGTGTCGAGCAGGCGCTCTAGCCGTCTGAGCTAATCGCCCACCGAAGTGGCTCGCACAAGCATACCGACACCGCCCGACGTGTCAAGACCAAATCGCGCCGCCACGGTCCGACGCCCGCGGCAACGCTTTCCGGCGCGCGGCTCATGGCCATGCCGCTGTCATTTCGAGCGAGCCCACCGCAGGCAGCCGAGTGGAGCGCTGTAGCCGCAGTGCCCGCAGGAAATCTCGCCGCAAAGAACACCAACGGCGAGACCCCTCGACTCGCTGCGCTCGCTCGGGGTGACAGACGCTGTGCCCTCCCGGGAGTAGACGTCGCGGGTGTCGCCGTGCGGTGGCTCGCTCGGGGTGACAGGCGCTGCGCCCTGCCGGGGTGACAGGCGTTGCGCTCACTCGCGCTGACAGGCGCTGCGCCCTCGGCGGCGGGCCACAATCTTAGGGCAGGCCTGAGATGATCTGCCGCACTGCCGCGAGCACGTCCGCACCCACGACGCCGATCGAGACGCCGGTCGCCCGGTCGTCCGGAACGAGGCCGAGGACCGGCGCGCCCGTCACGCGCTGGACCTCGTCGGGGTTGGCCGACTGGGCCACGTCGTCGGAATCATGGTCGTATCGGTTAAGGACGATGCCGGCCACCTCCAGCCCCCTGGCCCTGAGCACCTCGACCGTCATAGCCGTATGGTTAATCGTTCCCAGCACCGGGCGGGCCACCACCAGGACCGGCAGGTGAAACCGCTGCGCCAGGTCCGCCACGGACTGCCTCGGCGTCACCGGACAGAGCGCCCCGCCGATGCCCTCGACAAGCATGACGTCGTGGGCCCGCTTGAGCCGGTCCCACGCCCGCCACATCGGCAGGAGGTCGAGTTCAACCCCCGCCCTTGCCGCCGCGACCGTCGGCGCCAGCGGTTCGGCCAGGCGGATGGGCGCGATCTCGTCCAGCGGTTCCGGCGCGTCGGCCGCCTTCGCCAGGAACTCGGCGTCCTCCGACACCAACCCCTCCCGCCTCCGGACACAACCTGTCGCTATGGGTTTCATCACGCCGACGTTCACACCGTCGGCCCGGAGCACCGCCGCCATCGCCGCCGTGACGATGGTCTTGCCGACCTCCGTGTCGGTCCCCGTGATGAACAGGCCCCGGCTCATGGCTGGCGGGTCACTTTGGCGTGCAGGGTGGTTGGTAGTGCCGCAAGAACTCAATTGCGCTCTGTTTGTCCGCGAACTTGGCCTCAATTCGGTCGCCGTTGGTGTAGCGCACGTCTATCTCGTACCTAAGCATCAGCAGACCGTGATCGCTCTCGTCGTATTCCTCAATGAACTGTATTGCCTTAGCGAGGGAGGGGCAGTCGGTTGCCGAACCGTAGAGCGGAAGAACCCGGACAAGTTCAATGACCCTCGTGACCGCGGCCTCAAGAGCAGCCATAAACTGCCCCATCTGCTCCGCACCTATTTGTCTCAGGTGACGGACGACGCGATTCTGCTTGTTCTGGCTCAGGGCTTCCCAAGATTGAACTTTCGCCCAGGAATCCTCGTCTGGCGTGTCCTCGTCATAGTCCACGTCCACGCCAACGCGGCGGAAGGCGCTCACAATCGCCTGCCACCCGTAGTAAAGAACCGTGAAACCACGGGACCTCAGTTGCGCCAGCGCTCCGTCAGTAAACACCCCGCCTAGCACTGCCCCAATAAACGGTGCGACGTTCGAGTACGTAGTCTTTAGCGGAAGAACAGCACCTTGGATTTCTTGGGCCTTGTTCCGAGAATGTTTTGTGTACCGCCGATAAGCCACTTCTATAAACGCCACTGGCGTCCCTATCTCATCGTGCGTCCCGTCCCGCTCAAGTACATAGTCGAGCTCGTGAGTATTTCCGTACATGTCCTTCCAGGAAACCTTCTTGCCTCGCCTTGCCGGCCTTGGTCCTTTGCGGTCGAGATAGAGGCCATGTGTGCCGGCGAAACCGGCCAGAAGCGGCTCAACAGACGCCTCAACAACGTCCCCTATGATCTGCCCTAACTTGTGAGAAGGTGATTGCGCCATCGCTTAGCCCTTTACCCAGAGCCGTCCTTCATGAAGCGGAACGCGATGTTTGCGGTTTTTCCATTTCACATTGCGGTCCCTTGTTTTCTCAAAGCTGAACGAATCAAAACCCACGGCTACCGCCAGTTCCCCCAGCCACCGATCCACAGGAACATAGACGCCATAGGGCGCTGAGTCGCCGATCACGAAGCAGACAAGTGAGCCGCTGCCGGTCACTCGGCGCAGGGCGCGCCACACACGGGCCATGTCACTGAAGTATGCAGCAACCATCGTGTGGTACGCTTTCCTTCCTCCGTGGTGCTCGCGCTCGACCGCCAGTTTCCGACACGTCGTCGCAAGGCCATCGCGAATGGGCTCAAGCCGTGGGTCCCCAAGGATTTGCTCGGTTGCCGATACCTCCTTAGCCACGTGTTGTGTGCACGCCCGAACCAGGTACTGCCGCACCGCTCCTTGAAGATCACCCCAACCCCGGATCTCCCCCAGGAAGGTCATCTCAAGTCGGGTCGCGTCTGCGTAGTCGTAGTTGTTTGCGTAAGGCGGCGAGGTCACAACAAGGTCTGCCCACCCGTCAGCAACCGAGCCGCACTCGCGGGCATCCTCGGCATACAGTTGGGCCCGAGGCCCGATGGGGTAACTCTGACGCTGAAGCATGTCGCAGCACATCGTCTCAACCGTGGCCTCGAATGCCTCATAAGGGTGCAAAACCTTTGCCTTGCGTTTCTTCGGCAACACGTACTGCCACTGCGCCGTACCCACCGGCGAACACGCTCTCAGGATGGACATGAGTGCGAGCCAAGTCAATTCCGAAAAGGCCGAGCCGTCAGCACACGACTCCCACGAAACACGTAAGCGGTGCAGGTGTTCCAGGATGTCCTTCGGAAAGCACTTGGCGACCAACCTTGGGTATTCAGGAACCGCCCCCCGCTTTCGCTTCGCCGATTCTAACAGTTGATGGGCATATCTACGGAACGCCCTTGGGCTTTCCCTCCACAGGAGTTTGGTCTGCGCGACCCGCGCAACAAATGGGTGAGCCTCGACGCCGGCTCCTTTCACCCCGCAGAGCTCCGCCTCAAGCAGCACAGTGCCCGAGCCGCACATCGGGTCTAGCACAGTGGTCCTGCCCTTTGCCCTTTCACGCTCGATGAGGTCCCTGGCCCAGATTGCGGAGAAGCCGGCGGAATAGCGGAACCACCGGTGCACTGGTAGGGAAAGACTGTCGGCAAATGTTGAGGAAGTCGCCGCCCGACTTTTCTTCACGGCGTCCGGAAAAAGACTCAATTGAGTGGCCATGCTTCTCATCGCAATGATTACTTCTCCCGCGTGTGCGCACCAAGCGATATCAGTGCGGCCCTACACAATACCGTCGGGACCTCGGCAAGGCAATGGCAAACAACGTGGCCCTGTGCATCCACCGGGCCGGGCATGGTTCGAAGGTGCACCGGCGGACTGACCCACCAGCCGCTCACGCTTTGGTCACCTGCACGATTCCCCGCTTCACTCCGTCCACCAGCGCTTCCAGGCTCCGGTCCGAGATGCAGTACGGCGGCATGAGCACCACCACGTCGCCGAGCGGGCGGACCCAGACGCCGTGTTGGCGGGCCGCAAGGCAGACGTTCCACCCCCGCCGCTGCTCGGCCGGAAACGGCTCGCGGGTCTCGGCGTCGGCGACGAGTTCGATGCCCACCATCAGGCCGCGCCGGCGCACCTGGCCGACGTGCGGCAAGTCCGCCAGCGGCGCCAGACGTTCCGAGAGCAGGGCCTCGAGTTCGGCTATCCGGTCGAGGACGCCGTCCGTCTCGAACACGTCCAGACTGGCCACGCCCGCCGCACACGCCAGGGCGTTGCCCGTGTAGGTGTGTCCATGGAAGAAGGTGCGCAACTCGCTCGGGTCGCCGAGAAACGCCTGGTAGATTTGCTCCGTCGCGAGGGTGGCGGCCAGCGGCAGGTACCCGCCGCTGATGCCCTTCGCCAGGCACATCAGGTCGGGCCGAACGGCCTCGTGCTCGCAGGCGAACATGCGGCCGGTGCGACCGAACCCCGTGGCCACCTCGTCGCAGATGAGCAGGACGTCGTGGGCGCGGCAGGCGTCGGCAACGCGCGTCAGGTACCCTTCCGGATGCGTGATCATCCCGCCGGCGCCCTGGACCAGCGGTTCAAGGATGACGGCCGCCACCGTCTCGCCCCGGGCCGCAAGAATCTCCTCCAGCCGGTCGGCGCACGCCATGCCGCACGTCTCCGGCTGCTTCCCGAGCGAGCACCGGTAACAGTACGGCGACGGCGCGCGGACCGCCTCGAACAGGAGCGGCCGGTAGAGGCCGTGAAACAGGTCGATGCCGCCGACGCTGACCGCCCCCAGCGTGTCGCCGTGGTAGGCGTGGTCGAGGCACACAAACGTCGTCTTCCGGGTCCGCGGCGGCCGGCACTGCCGCCAGTACTGAAACGCCATCTTCAACGCCACTTCAACGGCCGTCGCGCCGGAGTCCGAGTAGAAGACGCGCGTCAGCCCTTCCGGCGCCATCGCCGCAAGACGCTCCGCCAGTTCGATGGACGGCCCCGACGCCAGACCCAACAGCGTGCAATGGGCAAACCGGTCCAGTTGCGCCCGGATCGCGTCATCAATCTCCGGGCGCCGGTGACCGTGCAGGTTGCACCACAGGCTCGAGGTGCCGTCGATGTAGCGGTTGCCCTCGGTGTCGATGAGGAACTCGCGTTCGGCCGACGCAACGACGACGGGGTCACCGGCCACCCACTCGGCCATCTGCGTAAAGGGATGCCACAGGTTGGCCTTGTCGGCCCGGCGCAGGCGCGATGACCGGTCGTTCGGTTCGCTCATGACACCGACGGCAGCCTCGCCGTCACCCGGGTTCCGATGCCCGCGCCCAGCCGCAGGGCCGCGCTCTGACGGTTGACGGCCACCTCCAGCAGGCCCGCGCTGCCGACATAGGCCAGCAGCATACCGGCCGCAACGTCGCAGTAGGCCCGGCACAGTCCGCGAATAACGGCCCCGGAGACGTGAATCTCAACCGCCGACGGGTCCCGCTCGGTCACCATCTCGCCGGCGATGTTCGTCACGAGGTTGCCGAAGGGGTCCACGTAAAGTACCTGGCCACGAACCATGTTCGCCTCACGTTCGGGCAGCGGCAGATCGAACCGTTCGATGGATTCGACCTGCGGTCCGAGGCTGTCAACCGGCGTCCCCGACGCCAGCGCCGCGGCAAGCGGTGCGAGGACGTCGCGGCCGTGGAAGGTGCTCGAGACGTCGGCGCGGAAGTGGCTCTCGTTCTCGACAACCACCACCCGGCCCTCGGCGGTTGACCCGCCCAACAGCATCCGCCGCTGGGCCACGAGCGTCAGGAGACCGTTGTCGGGCGCCACGTAGAGATGCCCGGCCGCCTCGGCCGCCAGAACCCGCCGCAGGCTGCCCACCTCCGGGTCCACCACCGCCATGTGCACCGTGCCATCGGGAAAGGCCGGCGCCGCCGACGCCAGCATGAACGCGGCTGTGTGAACGTCGTGGCGCGGCACGGCGTGCGACATGTCCACGATGACGGCGCTCGGCACCCGTTCGAGGATCACGCCTTTCATCTGCGCCGGATACGTGCTCTCCACGCCGAAGTCGGTCAGCAGCGTGATGATCTCAGCCACGGCCCACCTCCTGCCCCGTCGGCGATTATCGTCAGGTTGCCGCCC
>CAZEBQ010000250.1:0-6671 GCA_964510295.1 uncultured Anaerolineales bacterium
CGTCAACCTTTCGCTGGGCGTACTGCCGGACCTCGTCGAGGTTTGCCTCGGGGCGCCGCTCGGGGGCGTTCAGGGCGACCACGCGTGTGTAATCGTCGTCGAATCGGTCAACGGCGCGGGTCCCCAGTCCGAGCACGATCCGCACGATCCCCGCCTCCGGATCGATATACTCGCTCCACTTGTACGGGTTGAACGAGAACCCCACGCCGGCAATCGACGGATAGAACAGGTTGCCGTGCAGGGCGCCCGATACCCGCTGAACCAGCAGGGCCATCTGCTCATCGCGGTCCAGGATGCCGCGCCGGGCCCGGTACCGCAGCGCCCGTTCGCTCATCGCGCTGGCATAGATGGTGCGAACCGCCGACAGGAAGTCTTCGAGACGCCGGTCCTTCGCCCCCTGGCTGGCGCAGAATACGCTCTCGTACTTGCCGGCGAACGAGTTGCCGAAGTTGTCTTCCAGCAGGCTGCTGGAGCGCACGATGATCGGCGACTGGCCGAAGTAGTCGAGCATGTGCTCGAACTGCTTCATGATCTCGTCGGGAAAATCGCCCGTCAGCATCCGATGCCGCGCACGCTCCGCGCCCTCCAGGAAGGTGCGGGGGTCTTTCTGCTTCTCGCGGACCCACCAGATGCCGTTCTGCACCAGGAACGTGTAGAAGATGTCCGACCCGATGTAGAACGAATCGTGCGACTCGAGCAGGTCGGTCCAGCGCGGGTCGGCCTTGTGCAGGATGGCCCGCGCGAGCAACATGCCGACCGACTTGCCGCCAATCAGTCCCGTGCCGACCATCCGCTTGCGGATGGCCAGAACGTCCGAGAGCGTCAGGTACTTCTCGATCAGGCCCAAGACACGCTCGTCGCGCGACACGGCCATGCGGAGCAGACGCTGGAAGGCCTGGTGGGTCTTCTCGGGCGGCGCCTCGCCGCGGCCGGCCGCTTGCAGAACTTCCTCGGCCTCCAGGAACGCGCGGTTCCAGACGCCCAGTTGCCAGCGGGCCGAGTCGGGCCCGGGCCACGACACGCCGGTCAGGACTTCGGACGTCGCGGCGCTCTCCGTGACCGGATGGAAATCGTCGCCGTCCCACACATGCAGCATATACATCGTAGGCGAGTAGCGCTGCTGGACCTTCAGCAGATGCACGTATAGCCGATCCTTGTGGCGGTAGACGTCGAGCAGGATCTGTGTGGTCTCTGCGATCGTGTCCGTGGCGTGCGACGAGTGGTAGTTCTTCAGGATGGCGAAGTACGCCAGGGCCTCCACATCGTACAGGTACGGACACGTCAGCCGGAAGAAGTTGCCGAGCATCCGGTCGCTGTACCAGTCGACGGCCAGGTCCGAGAGGCAATCGAACAGGTAGTACCCCCCGCGGCCGGTCTTCTGGATGACCTTGTGGATCTCGGTGATGAAGGCCTCGAACCCCTCTTCCGGATGAAGCCGGTAGATGGCCGCGCCGCTGTCTTCCGACACGAGCGGCTCGTGCCCCGCGAACCGGAAGTACACCAGCCGCTGCCCTGACGCGCGGGCGTACTCGCAGTACGGTCGGACGAATGGCACGTAGTCGTCGATCGACCCGACCTGCCACACGATGTTATCGCCCGGAATGAGTCCCTTAAGCACCCGGTCGAACCCCGGCAGCCCCGTGCTCAACTGTGCGCTGACCTGTGCCATAGCGTTTCCCGTACTGAACCACAGACGCGGCCGGCCGCTGCGTTTGGCGGCCCCCGTCCCTCAAGCCTCCCCATGTTACCAGCGCCACGCCTGCCGTGGTAGGCCTTACCCTTACGCCTGTTTTGAGAATCGCCTTGGCACGCGGTCCCGGCCAACCTATCATACGCGGCTGGACGGGCGTCGCGCCGCGAGCGTTCGGCCGCAACGGCAGGGTGCGTGTGGCCGTCCAGCGGACTTCCGTTGTGCAGCGGAGCCCCTCAGGTGGCACGAAAGCGCAAATCCAGATCCGGCGGCGACCGGCCCGTCGTCCGACGCGAGGTCCGCGAACTCTCGCTCCTGCTCGAACTCAGCCAAACCCTCGACCGCAGCATGGACCTGCGCGACGTCCTTGGGCCCGCCCTCGAGGCCATAGCCCGCCACATGGGCATGATCTACGGCACCGTCACCCTGCTGAACCGTGAGACCGGCGAGATCTCGACCGAGACGGCCTATGGCCTGTCGGACGGCCAGCGGCGGCGCGGCCGGTACAAACTGGGCGAGGGCGTGACCGGCACCGTCGTGGCTTCGGGCGAGCCGGTGGTCATACCACGCGTCTCCGAGGACACGCGCTTCCTCGACCGCACGGGGGCGCGCAGCGGCCTGCCTGAAAAGGACCTGTCCTTCATCTGCGTGCCCATCAAACTGGGCAACAAAACGATCGGCGCCCTGAGCGCCGGGCGCCTGTTCGGCAAGGACACGTCGCTCGACGAAGACGTGCGCCTGCTTCGCATCATCGCCTCCATGTTCAGCCAAGCCGTACACCTGCGTCAACAAGCCCAGGAAGAACACCAGCGGCTGATGGAAGAAAGCACGCGGCTGCGCGAGGAACTCAAGGCACGGTTCAGGCCGGCCAACATCATCGGACGCTCGAAGGCCATGCAGGCCGTTTACGACCTGATCGCCCAGGTCGCCCGGACCGACACGACGGTCCTGCTGCGCGGCGAGAGCGGCGTCGGCAAGGAACTCGTCGCCCACGCCGTCCACTACAACAGCGCCCGGGCCGACAAGCCCTTCGTCAAGGTCTCGTGTGCGGCCCTGCCCGAGACGATCATCGAGAGCGAACTGTTCGGGCACGAGAAGGGGGCGTTTACCGGGGCCATCGCGCGTCGCAAGGGACGGTTCGAACTGGCGGCCGGTGGGACGCTCTTCCTCGACGAGGTCGGCGACCTGTCGCCCGCGACGCAGATCCGCCTGCTTCGCGTCCTTCAGGAAAAGGAGTTCGAGCGCGTCGGCGGAACCGAGACCATCAAGACCGACGTTCGCATCATCACCGCCACCAACCGCGACCTCGAAGCCTTGATCGAGCAGGGCAAGTTCCGGCAGGACCTCTACTATCGGCTGAATGTCTTTCCGGTTCACGTGCCCCCGCTTCGCGAACGCAAGACCGACATCGTGCTCCTGGCCGATCACTTCGTCGGGAAGTACAGCAAGGCCCACGACAAGGACGTCCGTCGCATCTCGACCCCCGCCATTGATATGCTGATGAGTTACCACTGGCCGGGCAACGTGCGGGAACTCGAGAACTGCATCGAGCGGGCCGTCCTGCTCTCCGGCGACGACGTGATTCACGGTCACCATTTGCCGCCCACGCTTCAGACGGCCGAGGCCTCGGACACCGTGCCGCCGGACAACCTGCGGGCCGTGCTCGACGCCCTCGAACGCGAGATGATTCTCGACGCCCTCAAGAGCAGCCGTGGCAATATGGCCAAGGCCGCCCGGGCGCTGGGCATCAGCGAGCGGATCATGGGGCTCCGCGTCGGAAAGCACGGGATCGACGCCAGACGATTCCGCACCTCTTCGTAGGTTTTCCAAACACGCCCCACATGATGGTAGCCACTCCTCGTCGACACCCTGCCTCTCTCCTCGCGCTGAAGGCGCGTAAGCACTTTCAGCAAAGGAACTTACGGCTTGCCTTCGGTTCTCTTCGGCCGTTTGGCATTGGAGTTGCTCTTCCTCGGGCGACGGTCGAAGGCGTGCGGCCGCCGGATGGGCCGGCGGGCTGCGACACTCGCCAGTTCGGCCGCAAGGAGTGGAGAGGAAAGGTGATCGTGATGTTCCGGCGAAGTGCTTGGGGGCTCGTCGCGCCCACCATCGACGCGATCATCAAGGGCGCCCGGACCGGCAAGATCGGCGACGGCAAGATCGTGGTCCTGCCGCTTGAGGAGTGCGTCCGCATACGGACGGGAGAGACCGGCCGCGAGGCGATCGGCTAGGCCGGGAACCTACGCCTCGGTAGGAACAGAATGAGCAATCCGACATTCCGGTAGGATGAGAAACCTCGGACGGACCGCCCGGAACATCGCTAACACCTTGTTGCAAAGGGTGTTATGTGAGTGACGCCAGATTGGCATGGGCCTTGCACTAAGGGGAGGTGGTCACGCAGGTGCATCCTTTGCACCACAGAAAGGAGTTGGGACACATGGCCCCGAAGGACTTTTTCGCGTTTGCCGGGGAGCACGGCGCCGAGATGGTGGACCTGAAGTTCACCGACCTCCTCGGCACCTGGCAGCACTGCACGTTCCCGGTGGAGACCTGGGACGACGGCACGTTCGAGGAGGGCGTCGGCTTCGACGGTTCGTCGATCCGCGGCTGGCAGAGCATCCACGTCTCGGACATGATGGCCGTGCCCGAGCCGGACACGGTCCGCATCGACCCGTTCTTCGCCGAGCCGACCGTCAGCGTCATCGCCAATATCGTGGACCCCGTCACGCGCGAGGACTACTCCCGCGACCCGCGTCACGTGGCGCGCAAGGGCGAGGAGTACCTCAAGGCAAGCGGCATCGCCGACGCGTGCTTCATCGGGCCCGAGCCGGAGTTCTTCATCTTCGACGAGGTCCGATACGAGCAGAACCAGCACACCGGCATGTACCGGATCGACTCGGTCGAAGGCGCCTGGAACACGGCACGGTTCGAGGAGCCGAACCTCGGGTACAAACCGAGTTTCAAGGGCGGGTACTTCCCCGTCAGCCCGACCGACACGTACCAGGACCTGCGGGGCGAGATGACCCGCGAGATGCGCCGGCTCGGCATCGTCGTCGAGGCGCACCATCACGAGGTCGCCACCGCCGGCCAGGCCGAGATCGACATGAAGTTCGAGCCGCTTCTGAAGATGGCCGACCAGTTCATGTGGTACAAATATGTCATCAAGAACGTCGCACGCCGCGTGGGCAAGACCGCCACCTTCATGCCGAAGCCGGTCTTCGAGGACAACGGCTCCGGCATGCACACGCACTTCTCGCTCTGGAAGAAGGGCGAGCCGCTCTTCGCCGGCGACGGCTACGCCGGCCTGAGCGAGATCGGACTGTACTCGATCGGCGGCATCCTGAAACACGCCCCGGCCATCCTGGCGTTTGCGGCACCGACGACGAACTCCTACCGCCGCCTCGTCCCCGGCTTCGAGGCGCCCGTGAACCTGGTCATGTCGGCGCGGAACCGTTCGGCCGGCGTCCGTATCCCGATGTACTCGGCCAGGCCACAGGCCAAGCGGCTCGAGTTCCGATGCCCGGACCCGACGTGCAACGGCTACCTGGCCTGGACGGCCATGCTCATGGCCGCTCTTGACGGCATCACCGGCAAGATCGATCCCGGCGAACCGCTCGACGTGGACATCTACGAACTGACCGCCGAGGAACTGGCGAAGTACCCGAAGACACCCGCCACGCTCGACGAGGCCATCGACGCCCTCGAAGCGGATCACGAGTTCCTGACCGCCGGAGGCGTCTTTACCGACGACCTCATTCGCGGCTGGATCGAATGGAAACGCAAGAACGAACTGGCCGAGATGGCGCTCCGCCCGCACCCCTACGAGTTCCACCTCTACTACGACAGTTAGTGCTACTACGCCACTTCCCGCGCGGCGGGTCTCCCGACCCACCGCGCGAAATGGCGAAGTGGCATTGTAGGATTAGGCGGGCCAGACGCTGAAGGAGAAAGAGGGTTGTGTCCCTCTTGCGTGGCCAACGGGGCGCTCCACCGGGGAGCGCCCCTGCGGCTTCCCCGGACAGTGAGGGACACGCGACCCGGCCCCGGCAAGCAGGTCTGGACCCATGAACGGAACGCCCGGAAGCATCGGAAAGGACGTCTGTCGTCATGAGCCGCGCCACGCAACCGACACGACCGAACGCGGCCGGACTCCCGCCGGCATACGGGCTGTACGATCCGGCCAACGACCACGACGCGTGCGGCGTTGGGTTCGTTGCCCGTCTTGACGGCCGGCCGCAGCATCAGGTCGTCCGCGATGCCGTCAGCGTGCTGGCAAACCTCGAACACCGCGGGGCCATCGGGGGCGATGCGGCCACGGGCGACGGCGCGGGCCTCCTTCTGGCCGTGCCCGACGCCTTTCTCCGCCGGGCGGCCGAGACCGGAGGCCTCGATCTGCCCGCGCCCGGCACTTACGCCGTCGCCATGCTGTTCCTGCCGACCGACGACGCCGTTCGGGAGCGGTGCCTCAGCACCTTCGAGAAGATCGTGGACGAAGAGGGCTGCGCCTGCATCGGTTGGCGCGACGTGCCCACCTGCGGCGACTCTATCGGCGAACTGGCCCGTTCGACCCAGCCGGTCGTCGTCCAGGCCTTCGTCGCGGCGCGCGGGGCCGGGCTCGACGGTTTCGAGGAACGCCTCTACGTTATCCGCCGCCGCGTCGAGAACGAGGTCGCCGCCTGGACCGGCGTGGACGCCAGCCAGTTCTACGTCGCGAGCCTCTCCTCGAAGACGATCGTTTACAAGGGGATGCTGAGCGGAACGCAACTCCAGCGCTTCTACCCGGACCTGACCGACGCGGTGTTCGCCACGCCGTTCGCGGTGGTGCACCAGCGGTACTCGACGAACACGTTTCCGACGTGGGCGCTCGCGCAGCCGATGCGGATGCTCGCGCACAACGGCGAAATCAACACGCTGCACGGCAACGTGAACCACATGCAGGCCCGCGAGGCCGACCTGGCGTCGCCCCGGTTCGGCGCACACA
>CAZEBQ010000251.1:0-6547 GCA_964510295.1 uncultured Anaerolineales bacterium
CTGTATGCCGCACGACGTTCAAGTCGCCGAGAACGTCTTCCAGATGAAACAGGGCCTCACGTATGAGAAGGTCCGGGTCGGCAAGGCGGAGAACGTCACTGTCGGCGGCAAACGGCTTCCCGAAACGCAAGCGACCACGCGGCCCGCGCCGCTCCCTGTTCCCCGGCTCAAGCCGATGGGCGACGACGGCGCTGCGAAATGACGTCGCCGATGCTCGTTAGGGGCTCGGCCCGTCCGTGCGAAATGCGACCTCCGCTTGATTTCCGCCCCGCCGTGGCGTACGATGCCCGCGCTCGGCTGCTCTCCTCGTGAGTTGTGAGTCCCTGACGCCATGTACGCCACACGCCTGAAAGCGGTCCTCGTGGTCATCGGCCTGCTCTTTCTGCTGGTGCTCGCGAGCCTGCTGCGCATCCAGGTGCTGGAGGGCGGCCGGTACCGTCAGGAGGCCGAGCAGCGGCTCCGGCGGCCGCCCGGCTTCCGGCCGACCCTCCGCGGCACCATCTACGACCGCAACGGCGTCGCCCTGGCCCGCGACACGGGCGCCTTCGACGTGGCCGTCTACTTCCCCTTCATCGAGATGAGCGAGAGTTTTGTGACGCGGCTGGCCCGCACCTGGCGCACCGAGCCGGACGAGGTCCGCCGGCGCGTGGCCGAGATGTGGGCGGAACTGGCGCGCCTGACCGAGATTCCCCCCGAGGAACTCAACCGCCGGGCCGAAACGGTCCGCCAGCGCGTCGAGGTCATCCGCCAGAGCGTCCGCGAGGTCCACGGCCGACGCATCCGAGTCCGGGAAGAAACCTACGGCCACCGATCGAGCATCCCCCACGCCATCGTCCACGACGTGGACCTGAAGACGGTCGGCGCCGTCAAGAGCCGGCCCGACACCTTCCCCGGCATGACGTTGCTGCCGACACGCAAGCGCGAGTACCCGCACGGCGACCGGGCGCCCCACGTCATCGGACGCACGGGCGAGGTCACGGCCGAGGAACTCGCCGACTCAGGCGGCATCAACGCCCATTACCCGAAGGGGTACCTCAAACGGTACTGGCCGGGCGACCTCATCGGGCGCGGCGGGGCGGAGGGCGCGTGCGAGGACAGGTTGCGGGGCCTGCGCGGCATGTACCAGAAAGGCATCGAGGGCAACTTCCTCGAAGACATCGACGCCGTTCCCGGCCGCGACGTTCACCTGACGCTCGACATCGCCCTCCAGGGCGACGTCGAAGACCTGTTCGACAGCGCCTCGAGGCGCCGACGCTGCGGCGCCGTCGTCGTCCTCGATTGCCGCACCGGCGAGGTCCTGGCTCTGGTCTCCGCCCCGCGGTACGACGTGCGGCTGTTCCAGGTGGATTTCCCGGACCTGGTGCGCCGGACCGACCGGCCGCTCGTCCACCGTGCCATCGCAGGGGCCTACCCGCTCGGGTCGGTCTTTAAGGCGGTGACCGCCACGGCGGCGCTTCACGAGGGCGCCATCACGCCCCGGACGGTTCTGACGTGTGACGGCGTTCTCGACCCCGCCCATCCGGAACGGTTCCGCTGCCACATCTTCCTGTCGCACGGATACGGACACGGCACGATCCCGTTGCGGACGGCCATCCAAAAATCGTGCAACGTGTACTTTTACCAGGTGGCCCAACTGCTGTCCCGCGACGCCCGCGGCCAGATGGATCTGCGGCTGGGTCGGGCGCGACTGCAGGACTGGGCCGAACGGCTGGGGCTCGGCCGGCCCACCGGGTGCGGCCTGCCGGGCGAAGCCGCCGGACGCATCGACGTGAACGACCCGCGGAACCTCGCCGTCGGACAGGGCAAACTCCAGGTCACCCCGCTTCAGGCGGCCCAACTGTACGCTCTGGTGGCGACGGACGGGCGGATGCCGCCGCTTCGCATCATCCGCGAGAAAGCCCCCGCCCCCGATGAGGTTCGCCCGGGCCTGAATCTGAACCATCATTACATGACCGCGCTGCGCGACGCCTTTGCCGCCGTCGTCAACGAGCCCGGAGGCACGGGCTACGGGCGCGTGACCCTGCCGGACGTGCGCATCGCCGGCAAGACGGGCACCGCCCAGGCGGGCGCGGGCGACGACCACGCCTGGTTCGTCGGCTTCGCCCCGGCCGACAGGCCGCGCGTCGCGTTCAGCGTCATCGTCGAACACGGCGGTCACGGCGGCGAGACGGCGGGGCCCATCGCACGCGAGGTCGTCAAGGCGTGCAAGGCCCACGGTTACCTCGACGAGGAAGGCGGCGCCGCCCCGGCGACAGGTGATCCGCCGGCCGACCCGCCGGCGCCCCGCCCGGATCCGCCCGTGGCCGAACCGCTCGTGCCCGTAGGTTGACGCCGGGCGCGCCGCACGCGCCAATCCGCTTCCGGGGGCGTTTCGTCGTATAAGCAAGAGGAAACGGGGAGAAGAAGTCGATGCGGCACCGTCTCAAACGTGCTGAGTTGCGGGTGCTGCTCGCCTGTCTTGCGGCAGCGCTGGTGCTTGCCCAGGTTGCGGCGGCACCGAGAGCCCCACGGCGGCGGCCCGGCGGACGCCGTTGGGAGCCGGTGCTGACCATCGGGCAGGACGCGCCCGACGCTGAACTGCCGCGCCTCGCGTTTGAGAAGACCAAGGACGGCGGCGTGATCGGCCGCGTGAGCAACGAGAAGGTCAAACTCTCGTCCGTGTGGACCAAGAAGCCCGTCTGCCTGTTCATGTCATCGTACACCTGACCGCCTTTCCGCCGCGTGGCTCCGGCCATGCAGGCCTTGTACGAGGCGTACAAGGACAAGGTCGCTTTTTTCTTCGTTTACGTTCGCGAAGCCCACCCCGTCAAACAAGGTAAGGAAGGCGGCGCCGAGGGCCGCAGCCCGAAAGACATTGCCCAGACCCAATCGCTCGCCGAACGCGCGATGGCCGCGACCGACTGCCTCAAGGCCTTGAAGGTGACCATACCTGTCCTGATCGACACGATGGACGGGAAGACCGAAAAGGGGTACGGGGGCCATCCGGCGGGGACCGCCGTCATCGACCGCGACGGCCGCATCGGCTTCACCAGCCGCGGACCGAACGGCATCAAGCCCGAAGGGGCCGAGAAGGTCCTGAAGGAACTCCTGGCGAACAAGGGGAAACTCGGCGCCGACGTGCCACGCCCCAAGGAAACCTCGCGCGCCGCCGCCGACCGCCCGACGAAGCGGTAGCCTGCTCCCGACCATCACCCGTCCGTGTCAAGCCGCGCCAGCAATGCGCGCACCGCGAGGCCTGTCACCGGGTCGATGGCGTCGGGGGCGATCTCGGCAAGCGGTGCCAGGACGAACCGCCGCTCGCGGAGGCGGGGGTGCGGGATGGTGAGGTCGGGCGAGGCCAGCACGAGGTCGCCATACAGGAGGATGTCGAGGTCGATGGGGCGGGGACCCCAGCGCGGCCCGTCGCGGCGGCCGAGGTCGCGTTCGATGCGCTTGAGTTCGGCGAGCAGCGCCGCCGGGTCCAGGTTTGTCTCGATGGCTGCGGCGCCGTTCAGGTAGTTCGGCTGTCCGGCGGGGCCGCCGACCGGCGCGGTCTCGATAAGGGCGCTGACGGCGCACACGCAGATCGCAGGATGGTCGGCCAGGCACGCGAGCGCCGCGTCGATCGTCTCGCGCCGCTTGCCGAGGTTCGCACCCAGGCCAAGGTAAACGGTTGGCATCGTCCCGCTCGCTTACGCTCGCGGCTAGTTACACTCGCGCCCGACTAGCCACGTGAGAAAACTAGCCGCGCACGTAAGTAAGCGGCGCAACCACTTGGGCTGCCAGCCCAATCCGCATCAAAACTTACCTGAGCCTGCTTAGACCTTCAGCCGCTTGATGCGCTCGGCGGCTTCCTGGAGTTGGTCCTCGGCCACCGTCAGGGCGAACCGGACGAACCCCTCGCCGTGGGGGCCGTAGCCGATGCCGGGCGTGGCCACAATGTCGGCCTCGGTCAGGAGCCGGTCGGCAAAGGTGCGGCTGTCGATTCCGCCGGGGCAGGCGACCCAGACGTAGAAGGTGGCCTCGGGTCGGTTGACATCGAGTCCGGCGGCGGTCAGGGCCTCGACGAGGCAATCGCGGCGCCGCTGGTACATGGCCCGCAGGTTGTGGATCTCCGGCCGGTCGTACCCCTTAATGGCCGCCGCCGCCGCACGCTGGATCGCCCCGAACACCCCGTTATCCGTGTTGCTCTTGATCTGGACGAGGCTTGCAATCGTGTCGGCGTTGCCGGCCACCCATCCGCACCGCCAGCCGGTCATGCTGAACGTCTTGGAGCAAGAGTGAAACTCGACGGCCAGGTCGCGGGCGCCGGGGACTTCGAGGATGCTGATGGGCGGCTGCTCGAAGTAGACCTCGCTGTAGGCGGCGTCCTGGGCGATGAGGATCTCGTGCGCGGCCGCCCACGCCACAACCGCCTCGAAAAAGGCGCGCGTGGCGGCGGCGGCCGTCGGGTTGTTCGGATAGTTCAGGTAGATGAGCCTGGCCCGCCGCAGGTCGCCGGAATCGAACGCATCGAGATCCGGCAGGTACGCCGTCTCCTGCGTGATGGGGAACCGCACCACCTCGCCGCCCGCGAACGCGATGCTCGAATGATACACCGGGTACCCCGGATCGGGCGACAGGCCCACGTCGCCGGGGTTCATGACGGCCAGCGGCAGATGGCTGAGCGTCTCCTTCGACCCCTGGGCAGGCAGGATCTCGGTATCGGGGTCGAGGGCCACGCCAAACCGGTTCTGGAAGAACTCGGCGATGGTCTCCCGCAGACCCGGGTCGCCGCGGTCCAGGGCGTACTGATGCGTCGCGGGGTCGGCCACGGCCTCCTGGGCGGCCCGGATGATGAAGTCGGGCGTGGGCGTATCAGGGTCGCCGATGCCGAGGTTAATGACCGGCCGCCCCGCCGCTATCGCCGCCTTCTTCTTCCTGTCGATCTCCGCAAACAGGTAAGGCGGCAAGGCCTTCAGCCGGTCGCTCTTGGTCTGCATGACGCGCTCACGTCCTTTCGTGAAGCGATTCTTCTCTGCGCTTCGACCCGGCACTCGTCAGCGTTTCGGGCCGGGCATTCTAGGTTCGCTCGCGTGCTCCGGCAAGCCAAAACGCCCCGACGCCTGAACGTTCTCAAATGGGGGGCAAAAAGGTCCACAGAAAAGGGGCCAGGACCCGTTTGGGCCCTCCTCTTCCGGCCTGGTCCGGAACGGACTCGCGGCGAGACCCTGCACGGATCAGGTCTCAGAGCAACTTGGTCTGTCCGGGGATGTAGACGGGGTAGCGGCCGTCGGGTCCGGGTTTGACGGGCGGTTCCATATCGATGGTGCAGTCCTGTGGTTTGGGCGGATAGTGGAAGTCGGACGCAGCCGCCTGATCCCACGTGACCTCTTTGCCGGTGTAGCAACTCAGTTGCCCCATGACGGTGGCGAGGGTGCTTCGGGCCATGTGGTAGCCGCTGCTGATGGGTTCTCCGTTTCGGACGGCCTTGAAGAGGGCCCGGTGCTCTTCCTGGTAGGGGTTGCAGCGGGGGCCCTTGTACTGCCATTTGGTTTCGCCGTCGATGCGTTGGGCCAGCAGATTGCAGCGTCCCTTGGTGCCGAGCACGAGGCTGGAGACCTCGTTGTAACACCCCTTGGTGGTGCGGCAGAAGGCGTAGAGTTTGGTCCCACCCGCGAACTCGTAGACGACCGCGTGATGGTCGAAGACGTTGCCGTAGATCTCATCGAACATGGCCGAGCGTCCGGCCAGTCCGTGGCACTTGACGGGTACCTCGTCGCGCATGGCCCAGGTGGAGCGGTCGACGTTGTGGACGAGCGATTGGGGCACGTCGTCGCCGGAGAGCCACGCAAAGTGGTACTGGTTGCTGCACTGGTACTGGACCTCGTTCAGCCCCTTGGCGCGCGCGACCAGACCGTACGGGGGCCGGAGGAAGTTCTCCTCGATGGCGACGACCCGGCCGATGGCGCCGTCGTGGATCCGCTTGATGGCCTCCTGGTACCCCGTGTGGTAGCGGCTCTGGAGGCCGGAGACGACGCTCAGTTTCTTCTGTTTGGCCAACTCGCAGGCCGCGATGACCGTCTTGACGCCAAGGGGGTCGATGGCGTGAGGCTTCTCGACGAAGACGTGCTTGCCGGCCTCAATCGCCGCCCGCATGTGCAGCGGATGGAACTTGGCGGCGTTGGCGATGAGCACCACGTCGGCCGACGCGATGACCTGCTTGTAGGCGTCGAACCCGGCGAAGCAGTGGTCGTCATCGACGGCCACCCGGTCACCCCACTTGGCCTTCAGTTGCTTGCGGCGGTTGCGGACGCGGTCGAGAAAGATGTCGCACATGGCCACCAGACGGAGACCCGGGTCCACGCTCATGGCGTCGCCGGCGGCGCCGGTGCAGCGCCCTCCGCAGCCGACCATGCCGATTCGGATGACGTCGCTGCCGGCCGCGTGGGCGATGCGGCCGATGGCCAGCGGCGCCACGGCCGCGCCCGAGACGGCGGCCGCCGACGTCTTCAGAAACCTTCGCCTCGTGGTCCGTGTGGGTGTCGACACTTCGGTTGACTCGGACATCGCCTTCCCCTTTCTCGTG
>CAZEBQ010000252.1:0-6534 GCA_964510295.1 uncultured Anaerolineales bacterium
ACGGAATCCGCTCGTCCACGAGGAACTGGTGCCGCGTGACGCCCAGCGGCGCGAGCCCCCTCGCCGCAAGGTCCGCCGACAGCCGCCGCGCCAGGTGCCCCGTGCCGCGGCTGGTCGGGTTGTCGGTATCGTCGAGGCCGATGAGGATCGTTGCCACCCGCGCCCTCCCTTGCGTTTAGAGGCTGTTTCATAACTCCCTCTCCCTTCATGGGAGAGGGATGGGGTGAGGGTGACAAGCCCTGAATAAGCCCGCTTATCCCCCCTCACCCTACCCTCTCCCGCCAGGGGAGAGGGGATCTGAAACAGCCTCTGAGCGCGGCGGGCAGTCTTGCCCACCGCGTCCACGGTATGCGTCTACCGGCCAAGGCCGCGGTGGGCACGATTGCCCACCGCGCGATCGGGCGCGGCGCCCGGCCGAAGCGGCTTAAGAACCACTACTTGAACGCCTGCCGCGGGCCCTCGGTCAGGAACTGGACGTCGCCGCCGAGCGTCAGGTAGTTGACGCCCTTCTTCCACCCGTGGTGAGGCGTCGGCTCGCCGCTGAACCAGGCGTCGCTCGCGACCCACGTCCGGGAATCCATCGTGTTCACGAGCCGCCGGGGCCACGGAACGTCCCACCGGAGGAACCGGCTGACGCCGCTGTTGCGCGTGACCCCGTCGCACGAGAAGTAGAAGTAACTGATGCGTCCGGCCTGGAAATTCTCGTCCGAGAAGACGCGGTCGGGCCGCGCGTCGCTCGGGCAGTAATACATGGGTGCGTCGCCGGCATACGGCGTGAGGGCCGCAACGAGCGCCGGGTGCGGCCCGTCCACCCGCGAGGAGACCGGCAGCATGCCGCCGTGGTCCTTGGCGTAGCATCGCAGGGCCAGGCCGATGTTGCGCAGGTTGTTGCGGCACTCGACGAGGTTGGCCTCCTCGAGGGCCCGGCTTCCCGCCGGGGCGACGATCGCCGCCAGCACGGCCAGAATCGCGATGACGACGAGCAACTCGAGCAGCGTCATGCCGGGTGCGGGGCGCGCGACACACCCTTGCCGAGTCGTGCGCGGTGGGTCTCCGCACGCACCGCGCTTTCGGCGCCACCCGCGCGGCGGGTACCCGTTCGACAGGCTCAGGGCAGACTCCGACCCGCCGCGCACGGATGCCGAAGGACTTTGCTCACCCCGCTCAGCGTCGTCTGCCACACCGCTTCCTCCCCCAGATGGCGGCCATGCCGCAGGCGAAGAGCGCCAGCACGGCGGGTTCGGGCGCCACCTCGAACGTCGAAACGGGCTCCAGTGGGTCGTTGGCGTCAACGACGGGGCGGTTCGTGTGGTAGATGAAGTCCTTGCCCGCTCCCAGACCGTATACGTTGAAGACGGCGGTCGCCGGCAGGTTCTCGAAGGCGTAATCGACGGCCACACTGCCGCCGTTCGGGCCGATGTTCACGCCCTGGGCGGCCCATGCCGTAACCATGCCGGAGCCGAAGGCGTGCGTTAAGGGGGCGCCCGTCGGCGTGGTGCCGGAGTAGTATCCGGTGGGCCGGCCTGCGTCCCAGGTCGGATGGTCGTAATAGCCGAAGTCCGTCGCGGGGTCGAAGGCGTACGTGGCCTGGCCGGCCACGCCGAGCGACATGTCGAACCCGCCGGGCAGGGCCGGCGCATCGATGGCGACGACCAGCACGAGGTCCGCAAAGGTCCGGTTGTCGCCCGTATTGGTGATGCTGAACCGGCCGGTGAGGGCATCCGAGACGAGGTGGCCGGTGCCGGCCCCGCCGAGGAAAAACTTCAGGGCCTTCAGACCCCGGGCGCTGCCGTCGTTACGTCTCCGGTCGAAGCCGATCTCGTAGTCGCCGCCGTTCACCGTGTGCAGCGCGAGTTTGGGATCGTCGGGCATCTCGATGATCCACGAATCGGCAACGAGCGGATCCCACGGCACGAACGCCGCCCGGCCCACGGAAGTCCCCGCGAAGCACACCAGCACCGTCAGCGCGAAACCCGCCCCTCGAACGAATCGCACGGATATCCCCTCCCCCAAGCGTGATGCTCGCCAGAGTATAGCGCACGTTGAACGGCGTGTCAAAGGGGGGGCAGGCGCTTGCGATGTTTCTTCGGCATCGCGCTTGCCTTCAGTGTGGCGCAGGTCCGGCAATCAAGCCGCGACCGCGCCGGAAGTGTCCCCGACCTGCCGGTCGGGGCTCGGACAGAGACCTCAGTCGCCGTAACCGTCGGGATGGGACTGGTGCCAGCGCCAGGCGGTCTCGATGATGGTCTGGAGGTCGGGGTAGGCGGGTTTCCAGCCGAGTTCGCGTGTGATCCTGGCGCTCGAGGCGACCAGTTCGGGCGGGTCGCCGGGGCGGCGGGGCGATTCGACGGCGGGAATCTCGCGGCCGGTCACCGTTCGGGCAACCTCGATGACCCTGCGGACGGAGTAGCCGCTGCCGTTGCCCAGGTTGAACGCCAATCCCTTGCCCGGCTGAATCGCCTCCATCGCCAGGATGTGTGCCTGGGCCAGGTCGCAGACGTGGACGTAGTCGCGGATGCACGTGCCGTCGGGCGTGGGGTAATCGGCGCCGTAGATTTCGACGCGCTGCCTCTGGCCGAGCGCAACCTGGAGAACGATCGGCACGAGGTGCGTCTCGGGATCGTGGTCCTCGCCGATGGCCGCATCAGCGGCGGCGCCGGACGCGTTGAAGTACCGCAGCGCCGCGTACCCCAGACCGTAGGCGTCGGCGTAGTGGGCGAGGGCGCGCTCGAAGTCGAGTTTCGTCTGCCCGTACGGGTTGATGGGCCGTTGGGGATGGTCCTCGGGTATGGGTGTCTCTCGCGGCAGGCCGTAGGTGGCGGCGCTCGAGGAGAAGACGAACCGCCCCACGCCCGCCTTCCGCATGGCCGACGCCAGCCGCAGGCTCCCGACCACGTTGTTGCGGTAATACTTCTCGGGGTCCTCCATGCTCTCGCCGACATAGCAATGTGCGGCAAAGTGGATGACGCAGTCGAACCCGTCGGCCAGGGCGTCGGCCAGTCGGGCCTCGTCCATGAGGTCGCCTTCACAGAGCACGTCGGCCGGGACGGCCGCCCGGTGTCCCTGTGACAGGTTGTCATACACTCGTACGCCGTGGCCCGCCTCCAGGAGCAGCCGCACGACGTGGCTCCCGATATAGCCTGCCCCGCCCGTGACGAAGACGTTCATGCGTAAGGTCCCCTGTTGGTTCTTTCTGCCCGGCGGGTCCGCAGGCCCGCCGCGCGGCACGCCTCAGTCCGGAGGCGCCTGCCGGTAGTACGCGATGGTGCGCCGGAGCCCTTCGGGGCGTGAGACGGTCGGCTGCCACTCCAGGACGCGGCGCGCCAGACGGATATCCGGCCGCCGGCGAACGGGGTCGTCCTCGGGAAGCGGGGCGAACGCGATCTCACTCGCCGACCCGGTCAACTCGATGACCTGGCGGGCGAGGTCCAGAATCCGGACCTCGTCGGCGCTGCCGAGGTTGACCGGCCGGTCCCAGTCCGACTCGGCCAGACGCATCAGGCCCTCGACCGTGTCGGAGACGTAGCAGAAACTGCGGGTCTGCTCGCCCGTGCCGAAGACGGGCAGCGGCCGGCCCTCGAGCGCCCGCGTGATGAAGGTCGAGACGACCCGGCCGTCGTCCGGTCGCATCATCGGCCCGTACGTGTTGAAGATGCGGGCGATGCGGACCGAGAGACCGCGCCGGCGGGCATAGGCCACCGTCAGCGCTTCGGCGAACCGCTTGGCCTCGTTGTACGAGGAGCGCGGACCCACAGGGCTGACGCTGCCGGCATACGTCTCGACCTGCGGGTGGACGTCGGGGTCGCCGTAGACCTCGCTCGTGGACGCCATCAGGAAGACGGCTCCGCACTCGGCCGCCAGGTCGAGCAGGCGGCGTGTGCCCTCGGCGCCCGTGCGGAGGGTGGCAATCGGCCGCTCGACGCAGGCGGCCACCGGCGAGGCCAGATGGCAGACCCGGTCAAAGGCCCCGCACTCGGGCAGCGGGCCGACGACGTCGCACTCGAGAAACGTGAACCGGCCGGAGGCGGCGAGGTGCTCGATGTTCTCGCGGCGGCCGCTGGAAAGGTCGTCGAGGCAGACCACGTGGTGGCCGGCGTCCACGAGACGCTGGGCCAGATGCGAACCGAGAAACCCCGCGCCCCCGGTCACAAGCACACGCATGGCACCCGCCCGTCTCCGTCGGTGATCCGTCTCGCCTTCGACAGCCCGCGCCGCGTCGAGCGCGGCGGCCAAGCCACACACAAGACGGGGATTATAAGGACGGGCCGGGGGCAGGGCCAACGAAAACGGTCAGCCGGACGGGTGCGGTCGCGGCAGCGGCGCCGGTTCGGGGCCGGGCTCGAATTCCGGAACGACCTGCTTGAGGACGGTCTGGACCTCGCCGAGGGAGGTACCGTCGGCCACGGTCCGGAGCCGTTCGAGGGCGGGTTCAATCTCTTCTTTGGTGCAGCCGCGGTTCTGCCAGATGAAGATTTTCTCGCGGTGGGTGGGCAGGATATCCTCACTGCGGGTGCGAAGTTCCTCAAAGAGTTTCTCGCCCGGTCGCATCCCGAGGAACTCGATCCGGATGTCGACGTCGGGCCGGAACCCCGACAGCGTGATCATGTCGCGGGCGAGGTCGAGGATCTTGACGGGCGTGCCCATGTCGAGGAGCATGATCTCGCCGCCCTTGCCCATAGCGCCCGCCTGGATGACCAGTTGGGTCGCTTCGGGGATCGTCATGAAGTACCGCCGCATCTCCGGATGGGTGACGGTGACCGGCCCGCCGCGCGCAATCTGGTCGCGAAAGATCGGGACGACGCTGCCGGCCGATCCGAGGACGTTGCCGAACCGGACGATGACGAACTTGGTCCTGCCGCCTCTGTCGCCCTGCGAGAGGCTCTGGCAGTACATCTCGGTGATGCGTTTGGTGCACCCCATGATGCTGGTGGGATTGACGGCCTTGTCGGTGGAGATGAGGACGAAGGCGCCGGCGCCCGATTTCAGGGCCATGTCGGTCACGTTCTTCGATCCGAAGACGTTGTTCTTGATGGCCTCGCCGGGATTCAGTTCCATCATCGGCACGTGCTTGTGTGCGGCCGCGTGGAAGACGACGTCCGGCCGGTACTGGTTGAAGACGTCCTCGATGCGTTGGCGGTCGCAGATGTCGGCGATGACGGGGACGACGTCGAGGTCGGGATGCGAGGCCCGGAGTTCGCGGTCGATGTGGAAGAGGTTGTTCTCGGCCTGTTCGAGCAGCATGAGGCGTTTCGGACGGAACGCGACCACCTGGCGGCAGATCTCCGACCCGATGGACCCGCCCGCGCCGGTCACGAGCACGACCTTGCCGGCGAGGAATTGGCCGATGTTCTCGGTATCGAGTTGGACGGGGTCGCGTCCGAGGATGTCGTTGATGTCGACCTCGCGGAGGCGGCCGATGTCGGCCCGTCCGTCGATCAGGTCGGCCATGCCCGGCACGATCCGGAACGTGAGCCGCTGGCCCTTGCAGACTTCCATGACGCGCCGCAGTTGGTCGCGGGTGGGCTGGGGCAGGGCGATGATGACTTCCTCGGCGTTCTGCTTCTCGGCGACCTCGGCCAGTTCGCTCACCTCGCCGATCACCGGCACGCCGTGTATCCGGATGCCGCGCTTGCGCGGATCGTCGTCGATAAAGCCGACGACGTGGTATTTCTCGACCGGCAGACGGTACAGTTCCCTCAGAACACCCTCGCCGGCGTTGCCGGCACCGATGATGAGAACCCGCGTCAGCCCGGCCGGACTGACCGGACGCGACCCCTCGCGGATAATGCGCACCAGAAACCGGACACCACCCACCAACGCGATCGTGGCCGCCCAGTCGATGATCAGAACCGTGTCGGGCACCTCGACCGTCACGCTGATCGCCCCGTAGCCGCGCGGACCCAGTGCCTTGCACACGTACACGCCGCCCAGGATGATGGCCGTCGAGATGTGGCTGGCCTTGAACGTCTCGACCAGGTCCTGGATGCTGACGTACTGCCACCATCCGGCATACAGCCGGAAATAGCCGAAGACCATGACCTTGACAACCAGGACGAAGATCAGCAGTTCGTGGAAGTTGTCCCAGACGCTCTGGGGAATCTGCACGTCGGTGGGCAGAATCGCCTCGGCGTCGGCGATCGGCGGCCACCAGGGAGGGATGTGGAACTCGTACCGAAGCCCATAAGCCACCCAGAACGAAAAGATGAACAGCAGAACGTGAGCCGCCGCAACGTACGTGTGACGCAGAGCGGGACCGTAACGCTTCAGCACGAGCGGCGTGTCGTTCTGGGTCGCCATAGGCGCTCCGCCCCCCCCTCGGTCATCGGCGCGGCGTGCGGCCGCGGGCGGCACCTGCCAACGGTGGGCAGACAACACCCTTATATCGGCGGCCGATGGCGCGTGCCTTCATCGCAATAAAGCCGGACGAATCTCGTTGGAGTGGCAACGATTTCTGGCATGAGACTCTTTTCCTGCGGCCAGGCCGCACGAGCCGGGGTTTATCCCCGGCGCATCCTGGGCGGCGCCGCCGCCAAC
>CAZEBQ010000253.1:0-2312 GCA_964510295.1 uncultured Anaerolineales bacterium
TATCGGCCCGTCCAGGCCTTCGGCAGAACACGTGGCGCGAATTCCTCAACTTACGGGGAGCATCGACGTGGTATATATACCACGTCGATGGTGCCCGAAATCTCCGGCGTGCGCTAAGGCCTTATCGGCAGTAGGGTTACATCCGCTCACCGCAATGTTCGTGTCTCATGCGGTATATATACCGCATGAGACACCACCACGGAAGCCCAAACCACGCTTACGTTCCCGGCACAATCACCCGGCACGGCGGAAGCGCCCGAAGGAAGGCGCGGCCGTAGGATTTGCTCAGGACACGCGAGTCCAGAACCACCACCATGCCGCAATCGTCGGCCGTCCGGATGAGCCGGCCGAACCCCTGCTTGAACTTCAGCACCGCCTCCGGCAACTGGTACTCGTTGAACGGGTTGCGGTCCTCGGCCCGGATGGCCTCGATGCGGGCCTGGACGAGCGGCCGGTCGGGCACGGCGAACGGCAGCCGCGTGATAATCACGTTCGATAGGCTCGCCCCCGGCACATCCACGCCCTGCCAGAACGTGTCGGTGCCGAACAGCACCGAGTGGATGTCCCGCCGGAACGCCTCCAGCATCTTGCTGCGCGGTAGACCTTCGCCCTGGACGAGCAGCGTCCACCGCCTGCGCTCCAGGTGCGGCCGCAGGACCTCGGCCGCGCGGCGGAGCATCTGATGCGACGTGAACAGGACGAAGGCCCGGCCCTCGGAGAGGTCGACGTACCGTCGGATGGCCTCGACCGCCGCGTCGAAATACGCCGGCGAGGTCGGCCCCGGCATGTCGGCCGCCAGGTACAGCCGCACCTGAGACTCGTAGTCGAACGGCGACCCGACGCGGAGCGTGTCGGCTTCCACCAGGCCCAGCCGCTCGCGGATGTAGGCGAACTCGTCGTTCGGCGAAACGGCCAGCGTGGCGCTCGTCAGGACGGCCGACGGCGCCTCCTTCCACAGGAGCACGTCGAGCATCGGGCCCACGTGGACGGGCGAGGCGCGGAGGTAGATGCGGGGGCGGCGCCACGGCCCGTCGGCGCCTGCAGAGACCGGGGTGGGAGGCTGCCCCACCGCGGCGGCATCGGCGGCGGCGGCGTCTTCGGCGCGAGGTTCGCGCGAGGCCGCACGGCGGTCGCCCGAGACATCGACCCAATACACGGCGTTCGGGCCGTCGGCGTCGCCGTACGACTGGGTGATGAAGGCGTTGAGGGCGTCGGCCAGGTCGCGCGCCCGCTGGGCGGCGGAGGCCAGTTCGTCCTGGTCCTCACCGTCGGACGCGGTGCGAGCGAGGTCACGCAGATTCGCCGCCAAGTCACCAAGCGCGGGCGAGAGCGGGTTGGCAACCACGTTCGGTCCGGGGATGCGGCCGCTCGCGCTGGCGCCGGACTCGGCCCAGGCGAGGATGTCGTCGAAGAAGTCGTCGGCCGCGGCGGCGGCGTTCTCGCACGCGTGCCTGGCCTTATCGCTCCCCACGCTGAGCGTCGCCAGGAGCCCTTTGCCCCGCTCCGGCCGCCATAGACCACGCAGGAGGAACCGGACTTGGCCGCTCGTGACGGCGATGCCGAGTTGGTCGCAGGCGACGGTCTCGAGGTTGTGTGCCTCGTCGAAGATGAGCCGGTCCGCCTTCGGCAGGATGCCCTGGCCGCCGCTCGTGCGGATGGCCAGGTCCGAAAAGAACAGGGCGTGGTTGACGACCAGGATCTGTGCCCGGTAGACCGCCCGGCGGGCCCGCTGGTAGAAGCATCGCCTGGCGTGCTCGCAGCGTCGGCCGCGGCAGTTGCCGTGTTCGGCACAGACGCGGTCCCAGACTCGCCGGTCGGGCGCGGGCGAGAGGTCCGAGAGGCTGCCGTCATCGGTGGTCATCGCCCATTCGGCGATGCGTTCGACTTCGCTTCGCAGAGCCCGGCCCTCGAACAGGTTGGCGGCCCGTTTGCACGTGCGGGCGAGCCGTCTCAGACACACGTAGTTCGAGCGGCCCTTGACGAGGACGGCGACGAAGTCCTCGTCCGTGGCTTCCTTCAGAAAGGGCAGGTCCTTCTCGATGAGTTGTTCCTGGAGGCTGATGGTGTAGGTCGAGACGACGACGCGGCGTTGCTCGCGGACGGCCTCGCGGATGGCCGGCACGAGATACGCGAACGATTTGCCGACGCCCGTTCCGGCCTCGACGACGAGGTGCCGGTTCCCCGCGAAGGCGGCATCGACCGCCGCCGCCATCTCGAGTTGCTGCGGACGGTGCTCGTAACCCGGCAGATGCCCGGCCACCAGACCGTCGGGAGCGAGAATCGATTCGACGAATTCCGACAAGGTGACCTCG
>CAZEBQ010000253.1:2412-6530 GCA_964510295.1 uncultured Anaerolineales bacterium
CGTGCCGGCGTCGAGGTCCTCGATGGTGCGTGCGGCCTCGGCGGCGGCCCATCGGACGTAGCGGTCACACGTACGGCGGCGCTGGCGATACCACCGCTCCACCGCATCCGGCTCCGACCAACTGAAACCGAGAAGCGCCAGGCAATCGGTCGCACCGAACTCGTCGGCAAAACGGTGCACCAGCGCGGCGGTGAGGGGGTTGGCCTCGTCCTTTCTGTCGGAGATCGACCCGGCCACGGCCCGATCGGCCGCCAGGCCGACGGCCATGACGGCGCCGGTGAGCGCCCCGCAGACCCTGCCGGTGTGTCCGATGCCGCCGCCCATCGCCAACGCCACGGCCGGGATGCACGACGGACACGCCAGATCGTGCGTCTCGGTCACGCCCCACAGAACCGACTGGGCACAGTTGTAGTGTTCGTGGAAATGCGCGTCGGCGCGGTCGGCGGCGGCTTGACGCGGTTCGGTCACGTCGAGCATCCTCGGAGCCTGTTCATCGACTCGCCTCGCCCCCCGCCGCGCGGGAAGTGACGCAGGTCGGCGTAGGCGGCCGGCAGGTTACGGCCTTCGTCTTTCGATGGCGTCACGGGCGTCCTTTTCGATTCGCGCGAGCGGTTCGGCGTCGAGTTCCCAGTCCTCGTAGCCCTGGAGGATAAGTTCCAGGTAGTCGGGGTGCGGCAAGGCCGGCGTGTGGCCGGGGTTCATCTGGTAGGTCGTGGCGTCGAAGACCCCCCGTTCCGACACGACCCGGGCGCGGATGCGGCGGTACAGAACGGGGCAGTCCTCGAACTGGTCGAGGACCCCCAGGTCCTGCAGGCTCACCTCGTACAGCGCCCCCTGGACGCGGTCGCCGGCGGACGGCACGATGTCGGCCCAGCACCGAAAGACCAGGCGATGGGCGGGCATCGCGGCCCGCATAAGCGGGACGGCGTCGGGACACCACAACGCCATGTGGGCCCGGCTGAGGTTCGCCCCGTAAGCGAAGTAGAGCGTATCGGCGCTCGGAGGTGTCGCCTGCATGGCCCATCCACCGTACCGCGCGGACGGCGCGTGTCAAGCGAAAGGCGAAGGCGGGTCGCCTTAGCGCTACTACGCTACGTTCCGCGCGGCGGCCTTCCCAGGCCGCCGCGAACGCAGTTTATGCCTGTTCCTGGTGGCCTGGGAAGGCCACCAGGCGGACAAGTACTACAACGCTAACTTGCGCGGCGGGTCGGAGCCTGCCCTGAGCCTGTCGAACGGGCACCCGCCGCGCGAAGGGTTTTCTAACGTGCCGCACGTTGCGCGGCGGGCAAGATTGCCCGCCGCTGTTCGCCCCGCAGCGCATGACCTTGGCCTTACCGTCCACGAGTTGGATCGGCCCTTCGGCACAGGGCGCGACGCACGCGCCACAGCCGTCGCAGAGTTCCTCGTCGATTCGGACGATCGTGCGTTTGACCGTCTTGCCTGTCGCCACGGGAGCGCCTCCTCACAGGTTCCTTTTCCGCCTCCATCATACCGCGCACGGGTGCCGGGGGCTTTGACGCAGGTCAAGAAAGGGCACAATTGGCGCGGTCAGCCCGGGTCGATGCCGGCAACGACATGACACGAGCGAACCGGGCTTTACAAAGCCGAGAAAGTTGTTGACAAACTTCTCGGAATCGTAAAAATGCTACGGGATACCACATGGCAAACTCGCGGACAGCGCGTGTGCTGCAGATTGTGAGAGAGGCGGGAGTCCTGCGACCCCGAGACCTCGATCCGCACGGTATACCCCGGCAGTATCTCCGGATTCTCCGTGATCGAGGTCTTGTGCGCCGCGTCGGGCGTGGGCTCTACATTGCCTCGGACGCCGAGTTCACTGAGAATCACGGCCTTGCCCTGGCCGCCAAGCGGATGCCGGACGGAGTCGTGTGCCTGCTATCCGCCCTCCGTTTCCATGAACTGACCACCCAAAGCCCTTATGAGGTCTGGATGGCGGTTGGCAAACGGACGCTGTTCTCGAAGAAGGCCACGGCCGGCGTGCGCATCGTGCGTTTCTCCGGCCAGGCGCTGACGTCGGGCGTTGAGAAACACAGGCTTGAGGGGGTGCCCGTCAGAATCTACAACCCCGCCAAGACGGTGGTTGATTGTTTCAAGTACCGCAATAAGACCGGCCTTGGCGTGGCGCTCGAGGCTCTGCGCGACTGCTGGCGCCAGCGCCGCGCCACCATGGACGAACTCTGGCAGCACGCGAAGATCTGCCGCATGACCAACGTCATGCGGCCGTACCTGGAGTCCCTGACGTGAGTCGTCGGGAGCCCAAGGACCTTGCCGCTTCCGTCCTGCAGCGCCTCGTCACTCGCAGCCACCAACGGAACGAGGACCCTAACCTTGTTCTGACGCGCTATGGTATTGAGCGCTTTCTATACCGACTCTCGAAGAGCCCCTACGCCAAACACTTTGTGCTGAAAGGCGCGGCGCTGTTCGCCCTGTGGGCGGGCGAGACGTACCGACCCACGCGCGACCTGGACGTGCTCGCCTCCGGAGACCCTTCGGCAGAACGACTGGCTGACATGGTGCGTGAGGTCTGCAAGACCAAGGTTCGGCCAGACGGCCTGGAGTTTGACCTGGACTCGGTCCGCGTCGAGGAGATCCGCGGCGCCCAGGAGTACGACGGGCTTCGGGCTCGCGTGGCCGCTCGCCTTGGCAACGCCCGAGTTGCGGTGCAGATGGACGTGGGGTACGGCGACGCGGTGACCCCGGAGCCGACAGAACACACCTTCCCAACTCTGCTCGCCGACCTGCCCGCACCCCGCGTTCGTGTCTATCCTCCTGAAACCGTCGTCGCGGAGAAACTCGAGGCGATGGTCCGCTTCGGCCCGGTCTTCAGCCGCATGAAAGACTTGTACGACCTCTGGGCAATCTCGCGGCACTTCAGGTTTGACGGGGAGATTCTGTGCAGGGCGGTGGGGGCTACGTTCTCGCGGAGGCAGACCGGAATACCCGTCGGAGTGCCGGCCCCGCTCACTGAGGAATTCGCGGCGAGGTCAGGAAACGCATCTCAGTGGCAGGCTTTCCTGGGGGCGCATGGGCTCGCCAACTCAGCACCCGCTCTGGAGAACGTGGTGGCGCACCTGCGTGCGTTTCTGTTGCACGTGCTCGAGGCTGCGCGCGGGGAAGAACCCCCGCCGATGTGGCCCAAAGGGGGACCGTGGTCCCGGTAGCGGCACCGCCATCAGGTCAGGCCGCGAGTAGACGTGCAGTCGCCCTGACGCTTCGGCGACGGGGCGCCATCGCCGGCGCGGGCGTGCCGACGAGGTGCCGGAACGGGCTTACTCCTGCTCGCGCAATCCGCCGCCTGAAAGGGCCTCGAGCGCAGCGGGGTCGCGGGAGGTGATGACTTTGCCGTCCACGGTCAGGACGTCGCCTTCGGCGAGGCGTGCAAAGGCGCGGCTGAGGGTTTCGGGGGCGGTGCCGAGCAGGCGGGCCAGTTCTCCCTTCGGAAGGTCCAGCCGCACGCTGGCCCCCTTCTCCAGCGCCACCCCTTTCCGCCGCGCCAGGTCCGTCAGGTACCGCGCGAGACGGCCGGCGGCGTCGTTCAGTGTGACCTGGCCGACGAGAGCGGTCAGTTGTCGGCACAGGCGAGCGAGCGAGGCGATCATGCCGAAGGCCAGCGCCGGGTTCTCGCCCAGGCCGGCCAGGAACCGGTCGCGAGGGAAGAACGCCAGGCGGCTGTGAGTGAGCGTTTCAGCGAAGGCCGGAAACGTCTCGCCCGCAAACATGGCCGCCTCCGCAAACGCCTGGTTCGGCCCGAAGACGTGCGGAATCTGCTGCCGCCCGTCCGGCGACAGTTTGTACACCTTCACCTGCCCTTCGAGCACGACGTAGAACCCGTCGGTAGGGTCGCCCTCGCGGAAGATCGTCCGGCCCGCCGGCATGCGGCGGGCGAGGGCCAGCCGCGCGGTCGATTCACGGGCCCCGTCATCGAGGCCCGAGAACAGCGAAACGTGCTTCAGCGATTCGGCAATGCTCATGCATGCCCCCGCTAACGCGCGGCCGACAAGGCGCTACGGCGTCCCTGTCTTATCGCCCTGCGTCCCCGGCAGTTCCATCAGCCGCCGGACGGCCCCGGCGAACCAGCCGCTCTCCCAGTGGTGCCTGCG
>CAZEBQ010000254.1:0-6529 GCA_964510295.1 uncultured Anaerolineales bacterium
TGAGATGTGAGATTTGGGATGTGGGATTTGAGATTTGAAATGTGGGATCTGAGATGTGAGATTTGCGATTTGAGATGTGAGATTTGAGATTTGAGATTTGCCATTTGAGATGTGAGATTTGGGATGTGGGATTTGAGATTTGCGATTTGAAATCTGAGATTTGAAATCTGAGATTTGCCATTTGGGATTTGAGATGTCACATTTGAGATTTAAGACGTGAGATTTGAAATTTGAACTCCGAAACCAAAAACCCGAAATCCACGGCCCCCGTCATCGGCCTCCTCGGGGGCATCGGCGCCGGTAAGACGCTGGTGGCGTCGCAGTTCGCGGAATTGGGCTGCAAGGTGGTTGACGCCGACCGCATCGCGCACGCGGTCCTGGGCGAAGCCGCCGTCAAGCAGGCCGTCCGCCGGCGGTTCGGGGACCAGGTCTTTGGGCCGGGCGGCGAGGTGGACCGCCGGCGCCTGGGCGAGCAGGTCTTCGACCATCCGGAGGACCGGGAAGCCCTCGAGCAAATCGTGGACCCCGAGATCTGCCGCCGCCTGCGACGGGCGGTCGAGACGGCCCGGGCCGGAGACGCCCCCGCCGTGGTCCTGGATGCCCCCCTGATTCTGGAAAAAGGACTGGACAGCCTGTGCGACTTCATGGTATACTTAAAAGCGCCGGCTGAGGTTCGCCAGAACCGCGTCGGAGGGGCCAGGGGGTGGGACCCGTCGGAAATCGCGCGGCGCGAGGTTTCCCAGGTTTCTCTAAAGACGAAGCAGGACCGGGCCGATTACATTGTTGACAATAGCGCCTCTCCCGAACACACCTTTGGCCAGATCCGTAAGATCTTCTCTCGCGTAACAGCGTAAAGCCGTGGTGTTCGGGCCGTTGCCTCAACCTCTACCCATTGACCCATAGGTCCCATTCAGGCACACAAGCCCACGTCCGTCTCAGAAACAGGAAGATGTCACATGGCCAAGACAACCCATTCCGCCAGGAACTCAAAGAACGCCAAGGCCTCGCGGCCGCCTTCCCGGTCCAAGCCGAGAGACAATGGAAAGAGCGAGGGCTTTGACGAAGAAGCCCACACGCGCTACGAGCAGGCCAAGCGGAGCGACCTCCACATCGCCGAACTCCAGAAGATGACGGTCGCCGAACTGCATGCCATCGCCAAGAAGGAAGAGGTGGCCGATTACGTCGGCCTGAAGAAACAGGACCTCGTGTTCCACGTCCTTCGCAACCGCGTCCAGGCCAACGGTCTCATGTTCGGCGAAGGCGTGCTGGAGGTCCTGCCGGACGGGTTCGGGTTCCTCCGGTCGCCCGACTACAGTTACATGCCCTCGCCCGACGACATCTACGTGAGCCCGAGCCAGATCCGCCGCTTCGGCCTGCGAACCGGCCACGTCGTGGCGGGGCAGATCCGGCCCCCCAAGAACGACGAACGCTACTTCGCCATGCTCAAGGTCGAAGCGGTCAACTACGACAATCCCGAAATCCTGTCCGAAAAGGTCGTATTCGAGGACCTGACGCCCCTGTTCCCCGACGAACGGCTCCTGCTCGAGACCACGCCCGACGAACTCGATATGCGCGTGGTGGACCTCATCACGCCCATCGGCAAGGGCCAGAGGGGCCTCATCGTCAGCCCCCCGCGAGCCGGCAAGACCGTCCTCCTTCAGAAGATGGCCAACGCCGTCCTCGCCAACAACCCCGAGTGTGCCGTCACCATCCTGCTGATCGACGAGCGGCCCGAGGAGGTCACCGACATGCAGCGCGGCGTGCCCGGGGCCGAGGTCATCAGTTCCACTTTCGACGAGCCCACCAGCCGCCACGTTCAGGTGGCCGAGATGGTCATTGAAAAGTCAAAGCGGCTTGTCGAGTACGGCAAGGACGTCGTCATCTTCCTCGACTCCATCACGCGCCTCGCCCGGGCACACAACGCCGAGATGCCGCACTCCGGCAAAATCCTCTCCGGCGGCGTCGACGCCAACGCCCTCCAAAAACCGAAACGCTTCTTCGGAGCCGCACGAAACATCGAGGAAGGAGGCAGCCTCACCATCCTCGCCACCGCCCTCATCGACACCGGCAGCCGCATGGACGAGGTCATCTTCGAGGAGTTCAAAGGCACCGGCAACATGGAACTCCACCTCGACCGACGCCTCATGGACAAACGCGTCTACCCCACCCTCGACATCAGCGGGAGCGGAACCCGCAAGGAGGAACTGCTGCTCGACCCGGACGAACTCAAGTACATCTGGGTCCTGAGGCGGGTCCTGACCGAGATGAACATCGTCGAGGGAATCCAGTTGCTCCGCGGACGGCTCGAAAAAGTCAAGTCAAACGCCGAGTTCCTCATGGCGATGAATCTGTCGTAACGGCTGTCACTTGTCACGGGTCCTTTGTCACTTGCCGTTTGTCTGATTCGCTCTGGCACCGCGGCTGAGAGCCCTTGATTTGCCGTTTCCCTGCGGCTAGCATGGCGCTGCATGGGGAGCGGTATGCGAATCATTGCGGGAACCCACCGCCGCCGGAAACTCCTGGCCCCCGACGGCAAGACCACGCGGCCCATGACCGACCGCGTCCGGGAGAACCTCTTCAACATCCTCGGTCCGGGCGCCGCCGCTGGCGCCGACGTCCTCGACCTCTTCTGCGGCTCGGGAGCCCTCGGCCTTGAAGCCTTGAGCCGCGGGGCCGCATCCTGTACATTCGTTGACATCGACCCTGACGCCATCCAGGCCGTCGAAACCAACTGCCGGCAGTTGGGTTTAGCCGATAGGGTGCGCCTCGAGCAGCGCAACGCCCTGAGACCGGCCGAGTGGACCCTCGGCCCCGGCGGCCGGCGCTACGCGCTCCTGTTCGTCGATCCGCCGTACGAGATGACCGCCCGCGCCGACGGGCAGACGCAACTGGCCGACATGGCAGAGACGCTCGGACGCCTGGACGCCCTCGCGCCCGGCGCCGTCGCCATGCTTCGCGCCAGACGCGGCGTGGCCATCGAACGGCCGTGGCCGGGGTTTTACGTCACCGACACGCGGTCGTATGGTACGACGACGCTTCATCTGATGGCGTACGACCGGGGGGCGCGCAGCAAGGAAAACGAATGACCCGAACCCATACGCCCGGCGCGTCCCGGCACCGGTACCTCGACCCCGAAACGCTCATGCGCCTCGGCAACCTCAACCTGGTCGCCCGGTCGGCGGTCGAGGGGTTCATCTCCGGTCTGCACCGCAGCCCGCACCACGGGTTCAGCGTCGAGTTCTCCGAACACCGTCCCTACACGCCCGGCGACGAACTGAGGCACCTCGACTGGGTAACCTACGCCAAGACCGACCGCTTCTACGTCAAGCAGTACGAGCAGGAGACGAACCTGCGGTGCTACATCCTCCTGGACTGCTCGGGGTCGATGAACTACTCGAGCGGCCGGGGCCTCACGAAACTCCAGTACGGCTCCTTCCTGGCCGCCACCATGGCGTACCTGATGACGCGGCAGCAGGACATCGTCGGGCTGGTCGCGTTCGACCACGAGATCCGCCTGCACATGCCGCCCGGCGGGTCGCCCGCCCACTTCAACGAGATGTGCCGACGCCTCGAGGAACTCCAGACCGGGCAGGTCACCAGCCTCGCGAAGCCGTTTCACGACCTGGCGGAGATGATCAAGCGCCGCGGCCTCATCGTCATCATCAGCGACCTCTACGACGACGAGGACGAGGTCATCCGCGCCCTGCGCCACTTCCGGCACAAGAAGCACGGCGTCATCCTGTTCCACATCTTCGATGAGGCCGAACTCGAGTTCCCCTTTGTAAAACTCACCCAGTTCATCGACCTCGAAACGGGCGAGCGGTACCAGGTCGACCCCAAGGCCGTGCGCGATGCGTACCTGACGGAACTGCGAGGCTTCATCGACCGCTACAAGAAAGCCTGCTCCGACGCCGACTCCGAGTACGTCCTCACCGACACGAGCGTGCCGTACGACTTTCTGCTGCGGTCTTACCTGACGCGGCGACAACACATGCGCTAGGGCGTCAGCCGCCGGCCCGGCGCGTTGGGCCGCACCCGGCACGGCGACGATCAACCGTAAGGCAGCGCGATGGATTTCATCAGTTCATGGTGGGTAGCCTGGGTCGGCGCCGGCGCCGCAGCGGCGTCGATACCGGTGGTCATCCACATGATTCACATGGCGAAGGCGCCCGAACTGCCGTTCCCGACGCTGCGGTTCCTCAAGAGCGCCGCCGAGAAGACCGCCCGCCGCCGCAAACTCGAAAACATCCTCCTCATGATCCTCCGGATGCTCCTGTTCGCCCTGCTCGCATTCGCCCTCTCACGCCCCTTCCTCTCGGAGGATTTCAACCTCTTCGGCGAGCAGCCCTCCAGCGCCGCCGTCATCATCCTCGACAACTCCTACTCCATGAACGTCCGCCACGAGGGCAGCACACGCTTCACGAAAGCCAAACAGGAGGCCCGGGCCATCCTCGAAAGCCCCTGGCGACCCACCCAGGCGGCCGTCCTCCTGACGAACCCCGCACCGAAGCCCGACCCGGAGGAAGCCGCAGACGCGGTCCCCGGCGCGCCCTCCACCGCCCGCTCCGAAGGGCTCATCGCCGATCGGGCCAGACTGTTCGGCCTGGTCGACGCCGCCCGCATCTCCAGCCGCAAGGCCGACCTCGTCGGCAAGGTCCGCGACGCCTACGCCCTGCTCGACGAGGCCCGCACCGCCGACAAACGCCTCTGGATCATCACCGACCGCCAGGCCCTCTCGTGGCAGGGCCTGCGGGAACTCGAGGAACCACGCCGGCATCCCGACATTCCCGTCGCCATCATCCGGCCCACCGAACCGTCGATGACCAACGTCGCCGTCACCAGCGCCGAGATCGTCTCGCCCAGCCGCACCGTCGGCGTGCCCGTCCGTATCGATCTTCTGGTCCGCAACACCGGCCAGACGCCCCGGGAGGAGCGGAACCTCCTGCTCTTCGCCGACGACTTCGGCCAGGCCCGGCAGAAACTGCCCGTCAAACTCACCGCCGCCGGAACCCCCGGCGCCAGCCAGCGGGTCTCCATGACCCACGTCTTCGAGCAGAGCGGCCCGCACAAGATCCTCGTGGCACTCGAAGGCGACGACGCCCTCGACGTGGATGACTCGCGGCACGTGGCCCTGGTCATCGCCGACCGCATCCCCGTTCTGGTCGTCAAGCAGCGGACCAGCGAGGTGCCGTTCCACGATGCCAGTTTCTATCTGGTCCGGGCACTCGACCCGGTCGGCATGGGCTCGGAGTTTCCCTGGGCCATCCGGCCCGAAGAGACCACCGCCGACCAGTTCGACCCCGCCGCCCTCGACTCTTACGACGCCGTCTTCCTCAACAACGTGGCCGACCTCGGGCCTGCGGCCGTCGCCGCCCTCGCCGACTACGTGGCCCGCGGCCGGACGCTCGTCATCTTCTGCGGCCCGGAGGTCGACCCGCAAACCTACAACCGGACGTTCGTCGAGCAGGTGCCCCGGCAAGGCGGCCTGCTGCCCGCCCGGCTCAAGGAACGCACCGGCGACGCCGTCCTCAAGACCACCGTCGAGAAGGTCACCCAGGTCCGGGGCGGGTCGCCGTTTCTGGAGGACCTGGTCGAATCGGCCGATATCTATCAGGATATCCTCGTCTACGAGTACATCCGGACCGACGCCGCCCAGGCCGACTCCGTCCTGGCCCGCCTCTCCGGCGGCGACCCGTTCCTGCTGCACAAGGCGTTCGGACGCGGACAGGTGCTGCTGTTCACCACCGCCGCCACCACCGACTGGACGACCTTCCCCATCCGCAACCTCTTCCTGCCGCTCATGATGCGGATCGTGCACCTGGCGTCGCGGGGTCACGGCCGGCGGCACAACATCCTGGCGGGGCAGCCGTACGAGGTCAACTTCTACCCCGCCGTCAAGGAGAAGGCCATCGTCGAGGTCACCGGCCCGCTCGGCCCCGCCGGCGAGACGGCCTCCGACCAGCCCGAGACCGACCTCGACGCGGAGCGCGGCCTCAACCGGCTACGCTTCAAAAAGACGTGGAACCTCGGCTACTACACCTACCGCCTGCCGCAGAGGCGCGTGCCGCCCGGCATCTTCGCCACCAATCCCGACGGGGCCGAGTCGGACTTGATGGAGTTCGGCGACGAGAAACTCCGCCTCGATTTCGGCGCCACCGAGACCCACGTGGCGGCCAGCCTCGCGGGCCTCGTCTCGCGGTTCGAGGACACCGCTCGACGCGAACTCTGGCAGTATTTCCTCATGATCTGCCTCCTGCTCGCCTTCTGCGAACCCCTCATCGCCAACTGGATGCGCCCCGAAAGCCGCCGCCGCCGCGCCCACCCCACACCCGGCAAACGCCAGGCAACGTGAGGCGTGCCCGAGACCTGCGTCACGTCAACACCACGCGCCGCGCAAGCGCGGCGGCTAACGCATCCCTGGCCGAATCAGCACCACGCGCCGCGCAAGCGCCGCGGCTAACGCATCCCTGGCCGAGTCAGCACCACGCGCCGCGCAAGCGCCGCGGCTAACGCATCCCTGGCCGAGTCA
>CAZEBQ010000255.1:0-6495 GCA_964510295.1 uncultured Anaerolineales bacterium
GTCGAACGGGAAGGAAGTGAACTCAGGCGATTCTGTCAACGGAAGCGGCTCCAAATCCCGGACCCCGAGGTTGATACCTTGGTCCCTGCGGGACACTGTGGCCCGCGAACGGGGCTGGGGCGAATATCGTAATGTGGTGCGTCCGAAGCGACGACACCGAATAGACGGCTGGAAGAAACCCGCTTCAGAACCGCTTCCGACTCCGGCAGGGACTTGCTCATGGATGGGCGTCCCTATTCTCTGCCGGAACTCTTGAAGCTCAAACGCTACGTTCGAGTCCTGAACAACCGTCCGCGCAAATGCCTCAACTACCGGACTCCGGCGGAGGTCTTCTGGCACCGACCCGTTGCACTTACGATGTGAATTCGCCTGCCATGTGGGGGTGACCCCAACCTACCCCCCCCGCGCACATCAAGGCGCGAGGCCTTCGGTTCTCAAGCTCTCCACATATCGATGCCAGTCCTCCTTTGCTTCGACCTCAGCGTGCCCGTCAAGATAGCAGACGCACACTACTTGGCCATGGTTTGCAGGCTTGTCCCACAGAATTGGGATTGCTTCATGCGCCTTGCCCGCTGCCAACGCCTCGCGCAACCGCGAATTCACCGAATATGAAGGGCCACGTTCTCCCCGGGCTAGCGACCCAGGACAGCCACATATCATCTCGCTCAACCACGCTTTGGGAATAGGAGCGCCATCAGATGGCCACTTCTCAATGACCGCGTCCCACGGGCTTGAGTCTGCGAGACACGCAGCCAGCTCCTCTGGCGCAAACGCGGACGTCAGGGCATCACCAAGGGCGTTGAGATTCCGACGGCACTTCTCCGCCTCGTCTTCACTGGTTGCGTAGCACCCCGCCACAGACCCCGAGAGGCAGAGACTCGCATAGACTATCAACAGATGACATCGCGGTCCCACAGTTGCGTCCTCCTGCTAGGGCTCGCCACGCCTGTCTGCCCTCAGTACATTGACGGGCGCGCAATCTCTCTATCGATAACTTTCTCGGCCATCTCTAGCAGTATCTCACAGCAGATCTTGCAGGAAGCCTTATCCCGCGGAAAGCCAAGCCGCTCGGGGTCTGTCAAGTGCAATACGCGGTTAACGTCAGCGCTGATGTCGCCTGCCAAGTTGCCAATTATCCGGCGCGGACCGTAGGAGTACGAGCCCCGTGGGGACTTCCTGTATTCGATGGCTGGGCTGAGCTCCTCCGACCTTGCAGGCGGCTTGTAGCCCTGGACGTTCTGTCGAAGCGCCTCCTTGATGTTTGTCTCAAACAGATCTCCCAGCCCGCGGCATTTGTCAGGATCGCCAAGCCGATTTGCATAGTTCGTCCGACTTATAGCCCCTGGACGAGAAAGCAAGGGTAGCATGAGAGTGCTGGCAGTTCCTTTACGCAACGTGTCACTCACTCGGTTGACCCGAAACCACAATGCGTGGGGCCTAGAGTCCTCGAAGCGCGCAAGCCGTCCCTGATCACCGCGGTCGAAGCCCTGCTTCGCGGCTACGTGTGAGAGCGAGGTCGCCAGGGACGTCAGCACGTTAACCTTGAATGCTAAGGCTTTGAGGCATTCCTCCTCCTTGTCTGACCCCAACCACGTCAGCGGATTGTACCATGTCGACCTGCCCATCGGGTCTGAAGCCAAGCTGGGCATGCTTGAGCAGTATTCATACAAACTCATCCCATCCACATACCCGATCGGGTCCCGCCGCATCCAGCGGCCGAGGGTGGGGTGGTGAGCGCGGTGGCGGACGTGATAGAGGCCGGTCTCGGTGTCGCAGCGGTAGCCGGCGAAAAGGACCTCGTTGGCGTAGTCGCTTGAGTCGGAGGGGTTCGCCCAATCGGCGTCGTAGAACGTCGGCTTGCCGTACGGGTCGTACATGGTCCGCTCCAGCACCGTGCCCGACGGGTTCACCAGGGCCGTCACGTTGAAGTTGGCATCTTGAGTATAGTATAGGGTTTCGTTCGAGTCCAGGAAATCCCCATCCAAGTTGTCGTCGCGCCACCTGAGGACGGGGGCGTCGATGTAGCGGATGTCCCAGACGTACTGGGCCAACGGGTCGGAAGAGCCATCTTTTCGTTCCTCGACGACCTGCCACGAGGTGTTGTAGTAGTAGTCGATCGTCTCATCGCCGGCACGGAGGTTCTCCACGTCGAAGGAGATGGCGTCGGCCTCGTTGTCATTGTAGGAGTTGCACGCCACCAGGTACCGCCACGTGCGGCCGCTGGTGACGGAGACGCTGAGGGTATCGACCAGGGTGGTGCGGCCGAGGTCGGAGTAGATGCGACACTCGACGGTCGTGTCGGCGGTCCGCTCGACGGTGCAGTAGTAGGTGGTCTGCGTGGTCAGGCTGGTGCTGGTGTCGCTGGCGCCGGTCTCGTGATCCGTGAGGACCAGCGTGGGGCTGGCGGCGCCGACCAGTGTGACCGAGACGGCCTCATCGTCGTCATCGTCCCAGTTCTTGACGTCGTCGAGGTCGTTGGAGAGCGCCCAGACGGCCGCGCGGCCCGGTGCGTGCGTATGTGACATACCCGGTCAATGGCCCTGCATGGCGCTGCGGCCGTGATCGTGCTACCATTCCTCAGCCAACTCGCCAGTATAGCGCCAGCGCGTCCACTTGCCGTGTTTCTGGCCATCAACGTACTCGCCTTCTATCGCCTTTATCCCGTTGTCGTGCCATTCGACCCACCTACCCGTGGCGTTCGGCCACACCAGTTCAGCGGCGACTTCGCCGTCCGGCGAGTACGACAGCCATCGCCCCGCGGGCTCGCCCATCTTGTATTCGGTGTCCGCGAGTTTGCTGCCATTCTCGTACCAGGACACCCATTTCCCGTCTGCTTTCCCCTCTTTGTAGTGCGCTTCCGTACTCTTGATGCCTTTCTCGTGCCACGTCCTCCACCATCCATGTTTTACACCGTTCCTATACTCCGCTTCGTGGCACAGGGTTCCGTCCTCCCGCCACCACCGCTCCGTGCCGTGTCTATCGCCTTCGAGATAACTCTCCTCGATCCTCTTGTTGCCATTGGCGTGCCACTCCATCCACATGCCCGTGGGACAAGGCCATTCCAGCACGACGACTGTTTCTCCGTCGGGGCCCCAAGACGTCCAACGCCCCCAGGGCCTGTAGCCGGCGCCGTAGAGGATGTCGACGTGAGTCGGCAGCCACTGCTTCTCGTATCGGAGTTCGCCGGTGTCGTAGTGCGCCCGCTCTACCTTGCCGAGCAACCGAAGGTGGAACATCGTCGGATACAGCGACTGAGGCACAGCCCAGGCCATCAGCGAGGGGAATAGCGCATTGAGCACATAGAGCGCGCCGTATAGCATCCCCACCACGATCAGCACAATGGCGGCGATTTGAACGAGCCTTGACCGCCGATTTCTCATATTGGACGCCCTACTGCAACCTCAAAAGTACGCGGAGTTGTGCAGATACTCACGCTCGTCCGGACAGGCGTTCTGCCGACGCTCAACCAGGCACGCTCCTTCGCCAAGCGGCGCCGCCCGATATGCCGCCTAAGGCCCCATGTTCCAGAACTCAGCCTCCGCCTCCCGCCTCACACGCTGCTGGCGTTCCCAGACGCTCCGATCGGACCATTCCTGCATCCCGGGGGTAACGTACTTGCAAATATCGAACTGGTTGATTGCGCTTTTGATCCAGTGCTTCTCAAGGTCCTCCCACATTCGCCTTCCAGCCATATTGGCGACATGATCTGGTCTGGAGGCGTCAAGCGGGTAGGGCGGAAGCAACAACCACCTGCCCCCCCATCTCCGTTCTTCGATACGTTCCTCGTGGTATCCCAGACCAGGGACAGTTACCTTCAATGCTCGAAGCCAATCGTCGGTCCTCTTGTCGTAGTTCTCGGTGTTATACAGCCCCTCTGTCCACTCGCTCAAGGCTTCTGCACGCTCCAGTCGCTCGTGCTTCTTGGCAATGTCCTTCGTGACCGCATGAAGCAAGCCGCCCTGCTGGAACATGTGCCCGATCTTGTCCGTTCCCACACAACTGCCACACAGCAACATGCAAGGACACTCCCCTCCGTACCGAGCCAAGACGCCAACCTGGGAGGTACCCAGCAGATCGTACAACTCGGCTTCGACGAATGTCTCCATGCCGAGTTTGCCGGGGGCGTCTGCGGCCAGGAAGCCCCAGACACCACCGGGATGAGCATGCGGAGACCGCGTTCCTTGGACCGCTCGTGCCAGGAGCCGCCTGATCATCTCGTTAACCTTGTCCTTCCAGTCCTCTTGGCCGTCGCACTTGCCTGGCCCACAGCTTGCCTCCTTCAGCCCAAGGGGATCGACGCTGCGGGCAGGCCGACTTCGAGCGTACTGGTACAGATTCATGACGCCTACGTATCCAATGGGATCTCTTGACATCCACCGGCCGAGGGTGGGGTGCAGGCATCGGTAGCGGACGTGGTAGAGGCCGGTCTCGGTGTCGTAGCGGTAGCCGGCGAAGAGCACCTCGTTGGCGTAGTCGCTTGAGTCGGAGGGGTTCGCCCAATTGGCGTCGTAAAACGTCGGCTTGCCGTACGGGTCGTACATGGTCCGCTCCAGCACCGTGCCCGACGGGTTCACCAGGGCCGTCACGTTGAAGTTGGCATCTTGAGTATAGTATAGGGTTTCGTTCGAGTCCAGGAAATCCCCATCCAAGTTGTCGTCGCGCCACCTGAGGACGGGGGCGTCGATGTAGCGGATGTCCCAGACGTACTGGGCCAACGGGTCGGAAGAGCCATCTTTTCGTTCCTCGACGACCTGCCACGAGGTGTTGTAGTAGTAGTCGATCGTCTCATCGCCGGCACGGAGGTTCTCCACGTCGAAGGAGATGGCGTCGGCCTCGTTGTCATTGTAGGAGTTGCACGCCACCAGGTACCGCCACGTGCGGCCGCTGGTGACGGAGACGCTGAGGGTATCGACCAGGGTGGTGCGGCCGAGGTCGGAGTAGATGCGACACTCGACGGTCGTGTCGGCGGTCCGCTCGACGGTGCAGTAGTAGGTGGTCTGCGTGGTCAGGCTGGTGCTGGTGTCGCTGGCGCCGGTCTCGTGATCCGTGAGGACCAGCGTGGGGCTGGCGGCGCCGACCAGTGTGACCGAGACGGCCTCATCGTCGTCATCGTCCCAGTTCTTGACGTCGTCGAGGTCGTTGGAAAGGGCCCAGACGGCCGCGCGGCCGGTCGTGCCGGCCTGGTGTGTGACCTCGAAGTCGTGGCGGGCAAGGCGTATCCGAACATGGGGCGGAGTCTCCTCACGTTCAACCTGAGAATGGGAGCCTACGGCTGGAGTCCATGGAACGTCTCGCCGGAGTGGAGCCCGGATTCCCAGCACCTGGCCTACGTCGCGGGCTTCGGTGACTTCGGCAAGGACGAGTGCGTTGTCCTGGACGGCGCGGAGGGTGAGCGCTTCGACCGCATCGAGAACATGACCTTCAGCCCGGACTCACAACGCCTCGCCTACCATACCGGCCGAGAGATACCCGGCCCCGAGGAGAACAGGGAGCCCTCGTTCCGTTGGCGAATGGTCGTCGACGGCACCGCCGGCAGGGAATTTGCCGAGGTACATCAGCCGGTCTTCAGCCCGGATTCCCGGCACCTGGCGTATCTGGCGTCGGGAAGGGGTGAGAGGGGCAACCGATCCAGTGAGTCACGTGGGTGGTTCGTCGTGCGCGACGGCGTGGAGGGGACGCGGTTCTGGAAGAAAGGGAACTCAAAAGCCTGGCTGGGCGCCTTCATGCCTATCTTCAGTCCCGATTCGCAGCACTTGGCCTACGTTGCCGGCGAACCAGGCAAGGAGTTTGTGGTAGTGAACGACACCGAGGGCAAGAGGTACACCCACGTCAAGAACCTGACCTTCAGTCCTGATTCCACCCGCTTCGCCTACCTGGCCGACCTGGGAAGCATTGACTCCTTCGCGATGCTCTTCAACAGCCCCCGTCCGGATGAGACGCAGAGGGTGGTTGTCGATGGCGTGGAAGGGCCGGAGTTCAAGCAGATCTTGGAGGGTCCGACGTTCAGTCCAGACTCCCGCCACATCCACTACCGCGCGATGGTCGAACAGAAGCCGCTGTGGAACCAAGTGCTGATCGTCGACGACGTAGAAGTCGACGGCAAGGGCTACGATGGGTACATCCGCAGTAGCCGTATCGTCTTCGACGGCCCGAAACGCCTTCACGCCCTCGCGTACCGGAAGCCCCACATCATCCGTCTCGATGTCCAGATCGACAGATAGTCCTGGCGAGGGACCCCAGACTGGGCCCCCCCGCGCGCAGCGCATTTGCAGCGCGCCGTTACCCCGGGTTGTCATCCGTTGTCATCGGTCGCCAAGATGGCGTGTCAGGTAACGCGAGCGGCGAGAGGGGCGTAAGTGTCGCCGTTGTCGCTGCTTGGCAACGGTTGTCATTGCCTGACAATGGAGCCACCTCGGGGATTCGAACCCCGAACCCCCGCTTTACGAAAGCGGTGCCCGAAACGCGTGGGCAGCGCACCTCCAGAGACCTACATCC
>CAZEBQ010000256.1:0-6431 GCA_964510295.1 uncultured Anaerolineales bacterium
CGCCCTTCTCGAAGGCATCGTGCAATGATATGATTCAGAGAGTCCTTCCAGTAAGCGAACTCCTCCGCGCTGAAAACGAGTATGTCCTTGGCAACCCGAAACGTGGAAAGGGCGCGGCGCACCCGCGTGATCTCGCCCAGCCGGCTGCGCTGGGGGCCCAACGGCTCACGCTCAACCACGAGAAAGTCCACGTCGCTGTCTGGGCCGGCGTCGCCGCGCGCATAGGAGCCGAACAGGTAGATCCGCTCCGGGTCTACCTCGCGGACGATGGCCTGCACCATGTTCTGGAGCACTTCCTCGGTCACGGCGACCATGGCTTGCCCTTTCTGCCGCGGCGGAGCGATGCCCGCCGCTGCCGTCATGTCCCGGCACACTTTACCAACACCAGCCGCAGGATGTCCAGCGTCGGCCGAAGAAAGCGCGGTCGTCGCCCTTTCCCGAAGCGCCTGACAGTGTTACAATCTGCGGCGCCAGTTTCGCTGCGCAAGTGTGAAACGCCTATGAATCAGCACAGACTCTCGGCAACCGCCCCCTCCTGCGGTCCACCCGCCTGGGCGGGACGGCCCTGGTACGAGCCGCCGTACGTCCGCACGAACGTCGTCTTCTTCGATTCGATCCGTAAGATCCTCAAGCCTGCCGACACCATCCTCGATGCCGGGGCCGGCCTCGCGCCGCGCGACCCGGTGCGAAATCTGCGGGGCGAGGTCGCCAAGGTTTGCGGCATCGACCTCGATGAGGCGGTGCTCGCGAACGAGGCACTCGACGAGGCCCACGTCGTGCGCGGCTACCAGTGGCCGTATGCTGATGCCACGTTTGACCTGATCCTCTCGGACTACGTTCTTGAACACATCGAGCACCCTGCGGCGTACCTGGGCGAAGTGCGGCGTGTGCTGCGGCGGGGCGGCGCGTTCTTCTTTCGGACCGTCAACAGGCGGCATCCCGGCACGGCCGTCGCCCGGTGGATTCCGCTGGGGGCATGGACACGCCTGATCCAGCGTCTCGACGCCGGCGCCGCTGTCTCACACGATCCGTACCCGGCGTACTGGCGGGCGAACACTCCGTCGCACCTGACGCGGCTGCTGCGGCAAACAGGTTTTCGGGACATCGACCTGCGCAGCCGCGAGGAACCGCCCACGTATCTCGCGCGACTCGGACCCGTCGCGTTGGCCGGTGTCCTGTGGGAGCGTCTGGCAAACCGCTGCGACCTGTTCGCACCCATCAGGGTCACCCTCTACGGTTGCGCGCGATAGGGCCAAGGGGTCGCACGCCGCGCGGCGGCCTTCCCAGGCCGCCGCGATGACGGTGCTCGCGGTCTGGGAAGCCCACCAGCCGACGGGTGGCATGGTCAGCCCGCAGGGTGACCATGTTGTGACCTTCAACTCGCCTTCTCGGCATCAGGCGCACACTCGCTGCCACCGGAATACACGGAATCCGCGCGGCCACAGGGGATACATGGTCACCCTTCGGGATGACCATGCCACCCAGCCGCGCAGCCACAGGGGATACATGGTCACCCTTCGGGATGACCATGCCACCCAGCCGCGGATTGCGGCTAAGCGGCTGTTTCAAATCCCCTCTCCCCTGGCGGGAGAGGGTAGGGTGAGGGGGGATAAGCGGGCTTATTCGGGGCTTGTCACCCTCACCCCATCCCTCTCCCATCCAGGGAGAGGGAGTTATGAAACAGCCTCTTAGCGCTTTCCCAGCCCGAGTGTCCCCGCTACACTATCAGCAGAGGGGGGACACCTCTTCGGAAACACCATGGCCGCCATCTGCGTCGCAGGCATTTCGCCCGGCATCGGAAAGACGTCCATCGCCGAGATGCTGCTTGCTCATCTCGCGGCTGGCGATAGAATCGTCGGAAAGGCCTACGCCGGTCGTGGGCAGAAATCCATATGGGAAATCTCGGGTGAAAGGATTGACCGTGCACAGGCGACGGGGTTTTCTGAAGGCGGCCGGCGCAGGGGCTGCCGTGCTGGCGGCCCCGTGGATGCTCCGCGCGGCGGGCAAGACGGCCGAGCCACCCAACGTCCTGCTGCTGTTCAGTGATCAGCACAATGCCGGCGTGATGGGCTGCGCGGGGCATGCCACCGTCCGCACGCCACACCTCGACCGACTGGCAAGCGAGGGCGTGCGATTCGCTCGCGCCTACTGTCCCGACGGCATCTGCGTGCCGTCGCGGACGGCAATGTTCACGGGGCTGTACCCGCGGACCACCGGCGTGCTGTACAACGCCGACGCCCCGCCCGAGCCCAACGGGCTCTTTCCGCTGCACAGGCTCCTTCGCTCTTGCGGCTATCGGACGGGCGTGTTCGGCAAGATGCACCTGCCCCGCGGCCTGCGCGAGGACGGGTGGGACGCCTCGGCCACCACGATCTCGCCAAGGCTCGACCCCTCCGACGAAAACTACGGGGATTGGATTCGCGAGAAAGGCCAGTTCGACTCGCACGAGCGCGACTTCAAGGGCAGCCACAGCGCATCGCTGATGTCGCATCTTTCCAGGACCAGCCCGGCCAACCGCACGACGGCCTACGCCGCGGGCAAGGCGATCGACTTCCTGCGACGGTGCAAGCGCGAGAGCCAACCCTTCTTCTGCTGGTGCTCGTTCATCTACCCCCACCAGCCGTACACGCCCCTGCCCCAATGGGCCGCACTCTACGACGTCGACACGATCCAACTCCCCGCCAACGTCTCCGAGCCGGTCGCCAATCTGCCCCCCGCCCTGCGAAACTGGCGGCAGAAGACCACCCCGCCGTGGAACTGCGGCACGGCGGCGAAGGACCACGCCATCTACCGGCGGTACGTGGCGTACTACTACGCGTTGGTCAGCGAGATCGACCATCACATCGGAGCCGTGCTTGACGAACTGAAACGCCTGGGTCTCGACGACAACACGATCGTCATCTACGCATCGGACCACGGCGACTTCGTCGCCGGCCACGGCATGGTCGAGAAGTGCGCGGTCGGACACAATGTGTACGAAGACACGCTCCGCGTGCCGCTGATCTTCCGCTGGCCGCGACGCTTCAAGGCCGGCGCTGTCCGCCACGACCTGGCCTCGCTGATCGACCTGTACCCGACGCTCCTGGACCTGACCGGCGTTAAACGCCCCCCCGCCGCGCGGAAACTCCACGGCTTGAGCCTCGCACCCACGCTGCGCACAGGCAAGCCGCTCGACAGGCAGTATCTCGTCTCGGAGAACTGGTCGCAGGTGACGGTCGTCTCCAAGCGGCACAAACTGGGCGTCTGGCAGGACCCGGGGCGGCGATACGCCCGATGGGATTTTCGTAAACACGGCGACATGCTCTTCGACCGGCAGGCCGACCCGCTCGAGACGAAGAACCTGGCCGGAACGCCGGCGGCCGCCGAAGAAGAAGAACGGCTGCGAACCTGCCTGGCCCAATGGCTCAAACAGACCGACCCCACGGGCCGGACGCAGGTGGGCGGGATGCCCCCCCGGAAGAAGCCCGTTCGCAAACCGAAGGCCCAATCTTAGGCAACATGGAACATCCATGAGCACGTCCATGTCAAGACGGTCGCGGACGGTGGGTGGCATGGTCAGCCCGAAGGGTGACCATGTTGTCACCTTCAACTCGCCTTCTCGGCATCAGGCGCACACTCGCTGCCACCGGAATACACGGAATCCGCGCGGCCACAGGGGATACATGGTCACCCTTCGGGATGACCATGCCACCCCGCCAGGGGAGAGGGGATTTGAAACAGCCTCTTAGCGCTTTCCCGGCCCGAGTGTCCCTGCTACACTACTCATGGAGCGGGGCACCTCTCCGGAGACACCATGGCGGTTATTTGCGTCGCAGGCATTTCGCCCGGCATCGGAAAGACGTCCATCGCCGAGATGCTGCTTGGTGAACTCGGCGGCTGGCACGTGGCCCGGGTCCGCGTGGCCGATGAGATCAGCGCTTCTCACGCCGCCGTCCTCGAAGGGGCCGGCCACGTCCTGCTCGATGCCGACGAACTGGCCGACGACACCGAAGTCCAGCGCCTTCTCGCCGCCGGCGCCGACGGCGCGACCGTCCTGCTGGCGGAACCGCGCGGCCTGTCGGCGGGACTGACGGCCCTGCGAGCCTCGGTCCCCCCGGGCGGCGACCTCCTGGTCGAAGGCAACGCCTACCTCTGGGACGCCGACGCCGACCTGGCCATCATGGTCATCGGTCCCAGGCGGTCCGGCAAAGGCCTGGCGCCGGTCCGGCCGGCCGTCCGGGAACTCTTCGGCAAGATCGGCGTCTGGGTCTGGAACACCCGCACCAACCCCACCGACGAGGGGTTCTTCGAGTTTCCCCAGGCCCTGGCCCGGATGGGGCTCGGCCGGGCCGTCACCAACCGCGCCGACTACCACCACGTCAACCCGACGGCCGAGACCGACGCCGGCAACCGACCGTTTCTGGAAGCCGTGCGCAGCCGCCTCGAAGCCGACTGGATTCAACGCGGCGCCAAGGAGTTTCTCCGCCGCGTCGGATTCGATACCGACACCGAACAGGAAACAGGGAGCAGGGATTAGTACTTCGACGCCACTTCCCTGGTGTTCTGATGGCCAAGCAGTGGACGATCCGACCGGGCTTCGCCGGCGCCGAAGGCCTCGCCCATGAACTGAGCGTCCCGACGATCGTGGCCCAGGTCCTCGGCCAACGCGGATACGAGACCGCCGACGCCGCACAGGCGTTCCTCAGACCCCAACTGACCCAACTCCACGAACCCGACGCCCTGCCCGGCGCCGTCGAAGCCGCCGACCGTCTTGTCCAGGCGGCCCGCAGCGGCGAGCCCATCGTTATCTACGGCGACTACGACGTCGACGGCATCACGGCGTCGGCCATCCTCTGGAAGGCCCTGCGGCTGGCCGACGCCAACGTCCGCGTCTACGTGCCCCACCGCATCGAGGAAGGCTACGGCCTGAACACCGAGGCCGTCGAGCGGCTGGCCGCCGACGGCACCCGGGTCCTCGTCACGGTCGATTGCGGCATCTCGGGCGCCGAGCAGGTGGCCCGCGCGGGCGAACTCGGCCTCGACGTAATCATCACCGACCATCACGAGGTTGACCCCGACCGCATGCCGCCGGCCCTTGCCATCGTCAACCCCAAACTGCCCGGCTCGCCGTACCCGTTCCGCGACCTGGCGGGGGCGGGGGTGGCGTTGAAACTGGCGTGGGCTATCGGCCAGCGGCTGAGCGCGGCCGACCGCGTCAGCGACGCCTTCCGCGAGTTCCTCGTCTCGGCGACGGGCCTGGCGGCACTCGGGACCATCGCCGACGTCGTGCCGCTGGTCGGCGAGAATCACGTGCTGGCGCATTTCGGTCTTCGGGCGCTGGCGGCGTCCGAGCAACCGGGCCTTGCGGCCCTGCGTGAGGTTGGGCGCCTTGAAGGCAAGTCGATCGACGCCCATCACATCGGCTTCGTCATCGGCCCGCGTCTGAACGCCGCCGGCCGCCTCGGCCACGCCCGCGAGGCGGTGGAACTGCTCACGACGGCCGGCCCCGACGCCGCTGCGGCCATCGCCCGGGAACTCGACCGCCAGAACCGCCGCCGCCAGGACATCGAAAAACGCATCCGCGACGAGGCCGACGAACAGGTCGCCCGGGGGTTCTCGCCCGAGCGCGACGCCGCCATCGTCCTGGTCGGCGAGGGATGGCACGCCGGCGTCATCGGCATCGTCGCCTCCCGACTGGTCGAGGAGCATCATCGCCCGACGATTCTCATCGGAACCGACCAGGGCCGGGTCCAGGGATCGGGCCGAAGCATCCGCGGGTTCCACCTGTTCAACGCCCTGGTCGCCTGCCGCAGGCATCTGACGAATTTCGGGGGCCACGCCATGGCGGCGGGCCTGCGGCTGTCGGAGTCGTCGGTCGAGCCGTTCCGCGAGGCCTTTCTCGCCCATGCCGCCGCAACGCTGACCGCCGACGATCTCACGCCGCGCCTGGCCGTGGATGCTGAAGTCGGCCCCGCGGAGTTCGACCTTCCGACAGTGCGTCTGCTCGACGGGCTGAGCCCGTTCGGCGCCGGAAACCCGCGGCCCCTCTTTGCCGCCAGGCGGGTTCGCCTGGCCTCTGCGCCGCGACGGATCGGACGGCAAGGCAACCACTTGGCGATGCACGTGACCGAGGCCGGCCGCGCCAGGCGAGCCGTCGGATGGGGAATGGGTGAACTGGCCGACCCCCTCGGCCGCGCCGGGTCATGCGGCATCGCCTTCACCTGCCGCGTCTCAGACTACAACCCCCGCCAGCCGGAGGTTGAACTGCACCTGAAGGACCTCTGGATCGGCGCCTACGGCGAGGCGGGGGCGGCGGCCGAGTTCGCGTGACGGGCCAAGACCCTTCGGCAGCGCCCACGAAGGCGATGCGGTCCGACGTAAGCCTCGTCAAGTCGGTGCGCGGCGGGTCTCCGTACGTGTTTAGCGTGTCGGTTGTGGCTGTCACCCTGAGC
>CAZEBQ010000257.1:0-6429 GCA_964510295.1 uncultured Anaerolineales bacterium
ACCAGTCTGCCGTAGGGGATTCTTGCGCCCGCAGTTCAGCGGCGCCAGGAGGGTCAAGCCGTTCGCGTTAGGGAACCAACCCTTTTCACTCGCACGAGGGAGAAAGCCATGTCAGGTTACACTTCGCCGAAGGTGCTTGGGATACTGGTCGTTGCGATGGCGCTGGCCGTCTCGCTGACGCCTGCCGCCAGGGCCACCGACTATACGTGGGAAGCCATTCTGACTGTGCGTGAGTGGGACGCCAAGGGCGGGGAGATGTACCTGAACTGGAATCCGTTCACGGCGGTGCCGGCGACGGGCGATACCGTCATCTTCTCCAGCACCGCACCGCTCGTGCTCGGCGACGTTCTTCTGAACGGCACCCGCGACGTCGACACCGTCCGCTTCGCGAACCCGACCGGCACGTACACGCTCAAGGGCCCGGCCGACGTGTTGGGGGCGGCCACGATCGAGCAGAAGGCCGCCGCCGTCGGAGCCGTCAACGAGATTCAGACCGCCGTGGACGGTATCGGCGGCCTGGGCGGCGATGAACTCAACCTGGAGATCGAGGCCGGCTCGCTTATCCTCTCCGGCCAGGTCGGAACGGCGGGCTGGCCCACCGTCTACAACGGCATGGTGGCGGCGGGTGCATCGCTCGAACTGGCCAACGTCGAGGCCGCCATGCCCAACTACAGCGCCGGCACCATCCAGGTCTCCGGCACCTTGACCGTACACGGCGCCGGCAACAGCGCGTTGGGCGATACCGACGTGACCCTCCAGGGCGGCACGTTGAACCTCAAGGGTGTTTTGGTCCCGGGCTCGCCCGGGGCAGACCTGCAACTCTACTGGGGCTTTAACGATGGCGTGGGGGTAACCGCCGGTGACGGATCCGGCAGCGGACGCCCGGGCGACATCACCAATGCGATATGGAGCGCCGGCCAGGCAGGCTACGGCGGCGCACTCGATTTTAACGGCACCGACTCCGAGGTCAGGCTCAACGGCGACATATCATTCCTGAACGGCCAGCCGGAACTGACGGTTGCCATGTGGATTAAGTGTGGTCTTGCCCCTAACGTGGACCGTGGCTTCGTCGAACTGCGAGACAGCGGCACCGCCGACAGGTGGGGTATGCGCTATGACGAGGAGGGCGACAGCACCAATGGCGTTATCAAGACGGGCATGACCCTCTCTACCAGCGGCGGTAATGACAACCGCGACGCCGACCACTACGTCTCGTCCGGCGGCGTTCAGACCACGGCCTGGCAGCACGTGGCCATGACCTGGGAGGACGGTTTCGGCTTCAAACTGTACCTCGATGGCACCCTCGACGGGCCGGCCACCAGGGACATGGCCACGACAACCGGTGTGACCGAGATGGTGGACCGCTTCACCGTCGGCGACGGCTCCAAGGCTCACTGGGACGGTCTCATCGACGAGGTCTACATCTACACCCGCGCCCTCGACGCCGGCGAGATTGCCACCGTCATGACTTCGTCCGGTCTCTTTTCAAGCGCAAATGTCAACATGGCCGGCACCGTCACCGTCCTCGGCGATTCCACCATCAACGTCGATGCGGAATCCGCCACCATCGACCGTCTTGAACCGACCGCAGGCTCGACGCTCCACGTCACCGGCAACGGGCCCCTGGCCGCCGGCGAGACCCTCTTCAGCGGCGGCATCGTCGCACTCGATACCCAGGCTGAAACCCGCCTCGGCTGGTTTGTCGATGACGCCGTCACACCAACCACGGTCACCAAGACGGGCGCGGCCGACCTCGTGCTCGATTACACCGCCGGCGCCGTGGACGGCGACAACACCACCCTCCAGATTCACGAGGGCGGACTCGTCGCCGTCGGCGAGGAGTGGGCCGCCGGCCCTGACCCGTTGGGCGGCGCCGCCGTCGAACTCAACACCGGCGCCGACCTGCTCCTGTTCAGCAGCAAGTTCGGCAACTACGCCGTGGCCAGTGACATCACCGCCAACGATGACACCCTCATCGAGTTCAGGGCGTCCGCCACCGGCGCCGCCACCGGTGCCGCCGTCACCCTGAACGGCAACCTCGACGTGGCCCCCGCCAAGACCGTCTCGATGGTCACCGACGACGGATACACCTTCGTGCTGGCGGGCACGACGTCGGGCGGCGGGAACCTCAGCATTCAGTCCGCCCAGAGGGCTTTCATCGGCGGCACCCTCGACGGACTGAGCACGATCACCGTCACGGCCGGCACGTCCGTCACGATCACCAATCCCAACGGCCTCGGCCTCGGCAACGTCGTCAACGTCGAGGCCGATGCCCTCCTGACCCTGGATCAGGCCCAGGTCAACCTGGCCGACGTCACCACGCCGCCCGTCATCGACGTGGCGGCATTGGGCGGCCTGGGCGGCGACGTGACCGGCGCCCGCTACAACGCCGGCGGTCCCGGCCCGCAAAACGTGTTTCTGAGCGGGGGCTCGGTCCTGGCGCACACGGCCGGGCCGGCTCCCCTGCGAAGCGACCTCCCGAACGGCGGGGCCACCATCGACGACCTCCTCTACCGCGGCATCACCGACCTGGGGGGCACCTACACCCTCGGCGACAACATGGTCGATTCGATTTACAGGGGCGGCGTCATCGCCCCCGCGTGGACCCCCGCAGGCAACTTCACCGGCACCATGCAGGAAGCCGCAGGCGCTGCGGGCTTTGAGGTCGGCATGCGGCGGGACCTGACCCTCGAAGGCGCAACCATCAGGGCCGCCGCCGGCAACGCCGTGACCTTCACCGGCGAGGCGCGCCTCGACCTGTTCGCCAACTCGTTCGCACCCGACCCGGGCCGGGCCGACACCTTCGCCCGCGTCGGCACCGCACCCACCGAGACCGACCCCGGCACCACCGACGACTACATCCTTTGGCTGAACCAGCCGGCCAGCATCCCCGCCGGCATGACCTGGACCGCCGAGAACGGCATCGTCCGCCAGACCGATGACGGCGTGCGTGCGGCCATCGCTAACGGCGCCACGGTCAACATCGGACCGCACGCCACCTACTTCACCAGCGAGGGACTCCACGGCAGCGGCCAGATCAACATCCTGGACGGCGGCACCGTCCGATACGGCGGCACCGGCAGGATATCGACCATGGGTTGGGAAGACGGCGCCACCATCTTCCACAATACCGGAGACGCCCTCGTCTGGTCCGGCGAGAACCTGCCGACCGATATGGCGCTTAACCTCGTGCTCAATGACACCAGAACGTTCTCCGAAGGTGTGTACCTGGGCGACGGCTCGCGCCTCGGGACCGGTTGGAACGTGAACGCCACCTACGAGGGCGGCACCGTCAAGGCCGCCGCCGACATGGTGCTCGACGGCTCCGAGCAGGTCATCTTTTCGGCCAGGCCCGGGGGGAACCTCCAGGTCAACGACGCCGTTGAACTCGCCGGCGTCGACATCCGCACAGGCGACCCCGACGGCACCCTCTCTTACCTGCCCAGGGGCAACGGTGACGACCTGGAACGGGTCCGGCAACTCGGCATCCGTCAGACCGGCTACGTCGAGTTCAACCAGCGGGTCCGCGGCGACGACCTGACGATGGCCGGTGGAAACGCCATCTTCAACCACGCCGACACGAACTTCTCCGGCGACATCGACATCGCCGGCGGCGGCGTCCTGTACCTCGGCGCGGGCGGCAACTCCAATAACGAGGGCAACCTGACGGATCGCCTCATCTCCACCACCGGCCTCGTCGAGGACCGCGTGGCTGATACCATCATCATCGGCGACAACGGCCGCGCCGAACTTGGTATGAAGTTTGATGCCGCCACCGGGCCATCGGGCCGCGTCGAGGTCACCCAGCCGTTCATCATCAACGGCGACGTTAACCCCGCCAGCAAGCGGTCCTTCTGGATCAGTCGCCGCGGCGGCAGCGTTGCCCTGCCCGTGACCTTGATGGATGTAAGAATCAACACCGGCGGCGTCTTCGCCGTGGACGAGGCCAACTGCGATGTCCGGGCCTACCTGAAGGTGGCCGGCAACAGCACGTACACCGAGGGCGGCTACGATCGCATCGACTTCTACGACATCGTTCGTGACCCCTCGCTGCCCGCCTATGACGGCCTCAACGCCGTCACCCTGGACTTCGGCCGCGTCGGCGATAACCGCTCCGACTCCGACATCCATGGCACCATCGGCGAGGGCGTCGAGATCAACATCATCAACGGCCAGATCTACTTCCCGAACGGACCGGGCCAGGTCCTGAACGGCAGCATTCACACCGAAACCGCCCCGGACCTCGGCGACTCCTACGTCCTCTTCTACGCCGGACAGGACGGCGACGTGGCCAAACGCATCACCGGCACCGGTGAGGTCGTCATGGGACGCAGCGGCGTCGTCGGCGGCACCGCCGAGGACATCCGTGGCTTCGTCGATGAGGTGCTCACCGGCAACCCGGCCCTGCTGAACGTCTTCGCACCGACCGTCCGTGTCGTCAACGACGGCGACAACTTAACCGATGACGCCAGCATCGAGTCCGACCGCGGCGTCGACAGCGACGTTAACGGCTGGCTCCGCTACAGCGATGTGCGGTTGGAGCAAGACGCGACCACTCTGCTCAACCAGAGAAACGATTCGAACCTCGTCCTCGATTTCAACCTCATCGCCTCCTCCGCCAAGGCCCGCAACAACGACGACGACGGCCGCGTTTACATCGGCAACGTCGCCGGCGACCCCGCCCTGACCGGCCTCGAGGAACTCATCATTGCGGGCACCAGCAACATGCGACTGATCGGCGCCGTGACCGATGCCAGGTTGACGATCAACCTGGAGGACCTGACCAAGGAGGTCTACCTTCAGGAACGCATCGCCGGACTGGGAGCCGGCAACACCTTCACGATGGACAATGACTCCGTCATCGACCTCGTTGCGGCCGAGAGGCTGGAGATCGAGGTGGACCCCGGCGGCGGCACCATCAACAGCGTGCTGCCCGGCGCACCGCCCATCTGGGTTCGCATGGGACAGGACGGCCTACCGGGACTTTCCGACGCCCTCACCATCAACCTCTCGCAGGGCAACCTGCTTCGCGGCTACGTTCGTGAGGTCGGCTTCGGCACGCCGCAGATCGTCAATCACATCAACGCGAACGTCGTCGTTACCGGCCAGGCCGAGATTGAGGCCGAACGCACCAACAACAGCACCCTCGACGGATTCGCCTACTTCCACAACGTCCAACTGACCTCGGCCGCCGTCCTTGACCTCGACCGCTCGAGCGGCAGCACCGTGGCGGACCTGACCTTCGAAGACATTGCCACCGTCAGCAACATCGGCAACGGCACCACCATCTTCGTCGGCGACGTGACCGGCACCGCCACCGACGCTACCTTGACCGTCGGCGGCACAAACGACATCAACCTCGTCGGCACGCTTGCCCACGCCGCACTCGCCGTCACGAACACCGGCACCACCTACCTGCTTGATATGACCACCACGTCGCTGGGCAAGGCGTTCAACCTCAACAACGAGGCCGTCCGCGTGCTGGGCGGCACCGTCCAGGTTGGAGGCACCAGGGGCGGATGGGCTTCGGTCGCACCGCCCAACCTCAACCTCGACCCCGGCGCCGGCACCTTCGACGTCTATGGCGGCAACCTCGAGGTCGTCAGCGGACGCGACGGACTGCCCGGCGTCACCGGCGCCACGGCCGTCAACGTCAGTTTCGGCAACCGTGTCAGGGGAGCCGCCGTGCAAGCGGCCGCCGAGGTCGTCCAGAGCCTGGACGCGGCCGTCAGCGTCGTTGACGACGGCACACCCGGAACCGATGCCGTCCTCAGCACACGCAGAAGCCCCACCGATGCCGTCACCGGCGACACGCCCGGCCGAACCAACTTCACCAGCCTTGTCCTGGGCGATGCCTCCAGAACCGAACTCCAGGCCGACGACGGCGCCCGACTCTTCCTGCCCACCGTGCAGTTGGCCGGTGACGCCGAACTCGTCAACGACGCCAGCATCAGCCGCATCTTCATCGGCGCCGTCACCGATGGCGGCGCAGGATACACGCTGACACTGGGAGGCAACGCCCTCAACCGCCTTGTCGGCGACCTTGCTGCCAGCGTCGTCGCCGGCGGAAACAACAGCCTCGAAACCGGCTCCAGCATCAGCGGCGACCTGCGCGTTACCGGCAACACCACCGTCACCGACGCCGCCGCTATCGACCCCGCCAAGATCACCGTGGCCGCCGGCGGCACCCTGACCCTCCTCGACCCGACGTTCGATCCCGGCGCGGCAACGCTCGAAGACGGCGCGATCCTCGCCCTGGCCAATGACAACGACATGGGCGATGCCCTCTGGGGTGTCGGACAAGCCGGAATTTGTATCTCCAAGCAAGGATACGCCGGCACCCTCACCCTCGGCAGCGACACCACCGAGATCGGATCGTGCGCCACCGACCGGGCGAGCATCATCCAGCCGCTCGCCGGCACCGCCACC
>CAZEBQ010000258.1:0-6405 GCA_964510295.1 uncultured Anaerolineales bacterium
CGAGCGAGAAGGTCAACCTGGCCGGCATCGGCGTGGGCAATCGCGGATGGCAGGTTATTCGAGGCATGGCCGATCAGAACATCGTCGCCTTGTGCGATGTCGATTCCAGGTACCTGGCAGAGGCGTCCACCCGCTTCGAGAAGGCGAAGACATACCGCGATTTCCGCAGGATGCTGGACAAGGAGAACAAGCACATCGACGCCGTGACCGTGGCCACGACGGACCACACACACATCCCCGCCAGCGTCATGGCCATGAAGATGGGCAAGCATTGCTACACCGAGAAGCCGCTCGGCCACAACATCCACGAAGTCCGCGCCGCAACCCAAGTGGCCAGACGGTACGGGCTGGCCACGCAACTCGGCACCGGCGCGCACTCCGGCTACAACTACCGCAGCATGGTGGCCCTGATCAAGGCCGCAGCGATAGGAGAGGTCCGAGAAGTCCACTGTTGGTGCGATCAGGCATGGGCACCCGGCGACCGGCCGAAAGACAGGCCTCCCGTTCCGAAGCACCTGGATTGGGACCTCTGGCTGGGCCCGGCGCCCTATCGCCCTTACCACCCCTGCTATCACCCCAAGGCCTGGCGCAACTGGTGGGATTTCGGCAATGGGAGGCTTGGCGACATGGGCTGCCACATGATCGACCTTCCGTTCTCGGCGCTCGACCTGAAGTACCCGCTGACGGTCGAGACGGAAGGCCCGAAAGCCCATCGCGAAAGTTCGCCTCGATGGCTTATCAGCAAGTGGACCTTCCCCGCGCGGGACGACCTGCCGCCGGTAGAACTCACGTGGTACGACGGCGATAAACGCCCGCCGCTGCAGAAAGAGCATAAGATGCCCGACTGGCCCGAAGCCACCCTTTTCGTTGGCTCCAAAGGGATGCTCATAGCCGACTATGGCAGGTTCAAACTGTATCCGGAAAAGAGGTTCGCCGGTGTCAGGCGGCCACCGCTGCCCCAAGGGCAGTCCCACGGCGAGGAGTGGCTGACGGCATGCAAGACGGGCAGTCCGACCGGTTGCCACTTCGACTATTCCGGACCACTGACCGAGACGGTGCTGCTGGGAACGGTGGCCCATCGCGCCGGCATGAAACTGGAGTGGGACCCGGTGAACCTGAAGGCCACGAACTGTCCGGCGGCGAACCAGTTCATCCGACGCGAGTACCGCAAAGGTTGGACACTGTAGATTGGAGAGGATGCAAATGGCAGCGATGCCGTCTACTTGGTTGCGAGTCCTGGCCGCCGCGCTGCTGCCGCTGATCGGTCCGGCCGTCGGCGCCGGCGAAGACGACTGGACGCCGCTCGGAGCCGACGACAACTTCGGCGCCTGGCACCAGCCGACCGGAGACTGGTACGTGGCCGGCGACGCCATGGTCGATCCGAGCGATAACAAACGCCTGGCCGGGAAGCCGGGCACCGGCGTCATGATCAACGGCAAGACCGGGCGGACCCGAAGCCTCGTTACCAAACGGCATGACTTCCGCGACGTCGAGTTGCACGTGGAGTTCATGGTGGCCAAAGGCTCCAACTCCGGCGTGATCTTTCATGGCAACTATGAAATCCAGATCCTGGACAGCCACGGCGTCCAGAAGCCCACGGCCGGCCACTGCGGCGGGATCTATCCCCGCGCCGAGGCCAAGCCGAAGTACCACCACATCGACAAGGGCTCTCCGCCCAGAGTCAATGCCGCCAAACCGCCGGGCCAGTGGCAAACGCTGGACATCATCTTCCAGTCGCCCAGATTCGACAAGGCCGGCAAGAAGACGGCCAACGCCAGGTTCGTCAAGGTCGTGCACAACGGCCGGGTGATCCAGGAGAACCAGGACGTGCCGTACGCCTGCGGCACGAACTGGGATCGCAAACAGGTCCCCCAGGGGCCAATTATCATCCAGGGCGACTACGGCCCGATAGCGATCCGCAACGTTCGCGTGCGGGACTGGAAGGCCGACGCTGAAACGCTGAACGTTCCACCGAAGGGTTTCACCGCGCTCTTCAACGGCAAGGATTTTGCCGGCTGGCGGATGTCGCCCAAGGCCAGGCAATTCTGGTCCATCGAGGATGGGGTGCTGAAGTCGCACGGTCTGCTCCAGGAGTGGGGCGCGGACCTGGCGACCGAGAAGGAGTACAGGGACTTCGTGCTGATGCTCGAGTTCCGCATGCCGACCATCTCGGACAGCGGCATCAACTTCCGCCGGCTCATTCCCGAGATACCGGGGTTCGGCAACCAGGAGCAGTTCAACCTCAGATCCCGCGGCGGCATGGGGCACCTGGAGAGCTACTACTTCCTGCCGAAAGAAACCGCCAGGAAGATGGGGCTCAAGGACGACGAGAAGCCGCAGGTCCGGCACATCGACCCGGAAGTCGGCGTGTGGCACACGGTCAAACTGACCGTGAAAGGCCGGACGCTCTCCGCCGAGTACGACGGCGAGGTTCTGCTGAAGGCGTTCACGTATCACGACTGGATGCTGAGCCTGGAGCCGGCGCCCATCCGGCTGCAGAAGCATATCGTTGTCGACGGCGATAACCTCGGCAAGATGAATCCTTGTCCGATCGAGTACCGCAATATCTTCATCAAAGAGATCAAGCCGTCCGAATAGAGAATCCCGGCGGAACTGCCTCCGCCTGGATGGAATTCAGTGCGTTAGGCCGCATAGCGCGATATCAAGGACCGCGCCGATTGAGGCTGCCTGTGATGGGGAAGGCCATCCGTTGGGTAACAAGGACGGGGCCCACGCGTTCTCGTGAATGGGGGGGGTAAAGAAGAGGAGAGGTCGTCATGATGAATGTATTGAGAAACTGGGCGGCGGCGATTGCCGTCGCGTGCATGCTGGCTTTGCCGGGATGGGCGGGGGAGGTTCCCCGGGCGAAGCCGGAAGCGGTGGGCATGTCCAGCGAAAGGTTGGCGAAGGTCAAATCCAAAGTTCAGAAGATGGTCGATGACGGGAAGATCGCGGGGGCGGTCACGATGGTGGCTCGCAGGGGCAAGATCGTGCATTTCGAGACGTACGGACTGCGGGATCTCGATGAGAAGAAACCCGTCGCAAAAGACACGATCATGCGGTTTTATTCGATGAGCAAGCCCATCACGACCGTGGCGGCGATGACGCTGTATGACGAGGGTAAACTTAAACTGGATGAACCGGTTGAAAAATATGTTCCGGAACTGAAGGGATTGAAGGTCTATCATGCCACCCAGCCGGTGAAGCCGAATCGCAAGGTGACCGTACGCGATCTGATGCGACATACGTCGGGGTTGACGTACGGGATTTTCGGGAATTCGCCGGTCGATCAGATCTATAAACAGAAGCGGATCATTGGCAGTCGGGATTTACAGTCGATGGTCGAGAAACTGGGCAGGATACCGTTGATGCATCAGCCGGGTACCCGATGGCATTACAGTGTCTCGACGGATGTCCTGGGATGCCTGGTGGAGAAAGTATCGGGCAGGAAACTTGACGTGTTTCTCCGGGAGCGGATCTTCAAGCCGCTCGACATGCGGGATACGGCGTTCTCTGTTCCCAAGACAAAGGTGGATCGTTTGTCATCCTGCTATTCGCCCGGGTCGGGTGGCTTGAAAGTGCAAGACAGATTCAACGCCAGCCGCTACCTGACGCCGCCGAGTTTCCTGTCCGGTGGAGGCGGGCTCGTTTCGACGGCACGGGACTACATGCGGTTCTGCCAGATGCTGATCCATAAAGGGGAACTGTTCGGCTCGCGCCTGTTGAAAGCCGAAACCGTCGACATGATGACGAAGAACCAGCTGCCGGAAGGCGTTCATTGGGGCGGCAAGAACGGGTTCGGCCTGGGCTTCTCTGTGCAGACTCAGGACGGGGGCTCTGTCGCTCACGTGGGTGAATACGGCTGGGGCGGCGCGGCCAGCACGCATTTTTGGATCTCACCGAAAGACGACTTGGCCGTCGTGGCGCTCTCGCAGTTGATGCCGTTTTCAGCGCAGTTGCAGAACGCGGTGAAGCCGCTGGTGTACGAGGCTATTTCTGGACAAACCGACCGAGCCGGTGTCGGGTTACCATAACGGCCGTTGGGCACAGTCGCCCCAGGCGCGTGACATCGATAAAGACAATCTCGAGACGTTCAGGCCCTATGTCCAGTAGAGCCGGGCAACGCAGGACTCCTCTTCCGGGTCAACAACCCGGGCGAAGGCCTCGAGGATATGCGAGGGTACGCTGTCACATTTGACAGGAACAGGCTCGTCCTGGGCAAGATCGAAAAAGGCAACCGGCAGGAGATGGCTACGTTCGACCTGACCAATCCCAAGACTAAAACACGGATCAATGAATGGAGCATGATCCGCCCAGCGGCGGAAGGGCCGCGGATCCGCGTGTGGCTGAACCGCATGCATCCCTCGTCAGATCCGGACCGGGGCCTGCGGATCGATTCCACGGGCGAGAAAGAACCGGTCCTCTCCGCAGCCATCGGCGTTCGAGCGCACCACGTTCCAGCCTGGTTCGACAACATCGTGGTGCTGCCGGTGCACGCGCTGCCGCAGTCTTGTTCAGGGAGAATTACGGATGAATCTCGTCAATACATCGCCTGCAATGATTGGCTTGGCCATGATCGCTTGCGGTGTCGTTCGTGCTCCGGCGGAGCAGACACTTGCCGCCAGCGGTGATGGGGTCCGCGTCGATTGGGCTCAAAGCTACGAGGCCGGCTATACAGATGGCAACGGGGCTTATGCCGGTGGTTCTGAGATAATGCATCTTGTGCCGCATAAGGGAAAACTCTACGCCGCGAATGGCTATTGGAAAGATTCACGGTGGGAGAATCGTCCCTACGCCAGGAAGCAATCCGCTCAGGTGCTTCGTTTGGATACATCAGATGGGCGTTGGCAGGTCGAGTTGGATACGGGCACATGCAATGACCACGGATTACGCTATATGAAGGGCAATATCCTTCAGTCGGTTACATTTAGCCGCGATGAATCTGGAAAGGTGTTGCCGCGCCCCCACAATCTATTGGTAATGGCTGCGGGCGCTTATGCGGACCAAGAGGGCGTGGTATCGGCCTGGGTGCGTGATGATGCTGCGGGCACATGGAATCACAGTATCGTGAAACGTGGAGCGCGGGCGGGCGGCATACGATGGATCCCGCGCGATATGGAGGTCTATCGGGACAAGGTTACCGGTCGGGAACGTCTGTTCTTGCTGATCGGCAACCCGGGCATTATCTCGGGCGTTTATGACAACTCACACCCGGCCAGGATACGTTGGGAAGAGAAGGTCGAGTTTCCCGCAAGCGGAACGTTCAGGACCCGACCGCTGGGTATCGTTGAAGCCAACGGCTCGCTGTTCTTTTCGGTCAGCGGTGTGATTTATCGACGAATCGACGGCCCGCGCCCGACTTACACGGAGGTCCTGAACCTCGGCGGCAGCGTCAATACCGACGTTGGAGGCATTCGCGGCCTGACGACCATCACCAATCCCAATGGTGCGGGCGAGTCCATTCTGTTCCTGTGGGCACCCAGCGGCAAATCCATTGGGCAAATCAAGCGTCTTGACCCGGATGGCTCGGGCGGTTACACGTCACATGATGAAGCGACTATGTGCGATCTGATGAGTGCGGCGCTTGGCGTCGATGTCGGATACACGCTTGGAGCCCACAACGATATGTACCCGGCTGTCCATCCTGTTACGGGCGAAACCGTGCACATCATCGGCTTCCAAGGAAAGTTTCGGGGAAGTGATCATCTCAAGTGGAAGGGCAGCGGATTATACGCCGGTGCCATGTATGCCGTTCGCACTGTTGACCAGATCTATACGGTGCATGAGGTCAACGGCGCCTACGCGCCCGGCAAACCGGTTCTGGTGTCGCCGCGCACGTTCGCCCGTTCGCCCTTTGGTGACAATCTGCTCTTCATCGGCGGCCACGATTGCAGCAGCAATCGCTCGGACGACATGGCCTGGATATTCAAGGCATCCTTGGATGTGGTGCTGGGGCTGAGTGGCGATCGGTGAAACCAGTCGTTACTCCTCGCGACTGGCCGACCGGACGGAGGATCTGTTCATGCAGTCAGAGTCATTTCCGCCAGAGCGATGCAATCGCCTTCTTGACGGCGGCCAGCGTACCGGGGCCCAATGCGAACAGTATTTCGGATCGGGAATCGCGCAGGCTGTGGAAGCAGTACGTCTTGCCCCGTTCACGCCCAGATGGCAGGCCAATGCCTGGTTATTGGCTGCGGAAAGACCTTGCCCATGTCCGGAAGACGCACTACATTCGTCGCACAGGCCCACGACGGTCGCGGGCCGAGGCTATCCGGGAGAACTCGCGATACCGGCAGCCGAACCCATCCGAAGGCGTTGCTGATGACGGGTCGACACAAGGCATACCATCTCTAGCAGGCCGCTAAAGAATGCGGCCAAGCGTGACAGAATCTCTTTTCATCGAGT
>CAZEBQ010000259.1:0-6396 GCA_964510295.1 uncultured Anaerolineales bacterium
GCGCTCCGCGGCGCGACGAACGTCGCCTGGAAATACCCGTCGATGGAACCGGTGTGGGCGGCCGCCGTGACCGACCGCCCTGCCGCAGCCGCCTTCGTCCGCTTCGCGGGCGGGCCGACCGGCCATCGGCTCTGGTCGGAGTCGAAGGCGGGCTTCACGATCACCTCCGGAAAGACGCACGCCGAGGCGTTCGAGTGGGTGGCCGAGCACCGCGTCAAGCACACCTACCCGCTGACGGCGGCGCGCATGCTGGCCGAGTGCGGTGGCATCCGCGACGGCGTCTGCATCGACGTCGGATGCGGACCCGGCCACCTCGACGTCGAACTCGCCAAGCGGTCGAATTTCAAGATTATCGGCCTCGACATCGATCCCGACATGAAACCGCTGTTCGAGAAGCGGGCCCGCGAGGCCGGCCTCGGTGACCGTCTCTCGTTCGTCGTCGGCTACGCCATCACCGACGGCGACTGCCTGGTCATCTGCGGCAGCGACGGCGGCCTGGAGCAAGGCTTGCAGAAGGGCCTCGTGGACGTGACGAACCTCAAGATCACCGCCCTGTACGCTTCCGAGAAGGCGGCCAAGGCGGCCGAAGAGCGGATCCGCAAAGGCGACCACGCCGAGCGCATCGTCTGCAAGGTGGGCGCGATCGGCGAGTTGCCTTTCGAGGAGGCATCCTTCGACCTGGTCGCCGGGGTCGGCCCCATGCTCATCTTCGAGAAGGACAAGGCGAAGGCGATGCGCGAGGTCCACCGTGTCCTGCGCACCGGCGGCGCGGCCCTGGTGGGCGGCAAGTTCCTCGGCATGCCCGACCATCGCAAGGTGCCGAGCGAGACGCTGCGCCGGGCCGCCGCCGCCACCGGCATCCCCTCCATCCGCGTCTACGACGACATGGGCCAGTGGGTCGAGATCCGAAAGGGCATCAAGGACCGCGGCTTCCGAGATTGACGCGGCTACGGGTCGGCCGCACCGTAGGCCAGCAGGCCGATCCGCCCGAGGAGCATCGCCCCGGAATTCGTCTGACGCAAACCCAATGCCCCAACTCCAGATGATCCACACCCTTCTTACTCCCATCTCCCGGTCGCACTTCGCCAACGGATCTACACCACACCTGTTCGACAAGTTCCCACACGCAGCCAGCACACAGCACTGCAGGATTGCTCTTGACCGCAACGTCACGCTGTGTAGACTGAACATTGACCGCTGAGCCGAGTCCCGCGGCATCCGGAGGGAAGGGCATGACGGCCGAGATAGCCATACTGAACAAGTCCGCTGTAGCCTTGGCAACTGACAGTGCTGTCACCATAGAGAAGGAAGACGGCCCCACGCGGGTGTATAATTCGGCAAACAAGCTCTTCACTCTCTCCAAGTATGAACCTGTCGGAGTGATGATCTACGGCAATGTGGAGTTTATGGGCCTTCCATGGGAGACGATTATCAAGACCTTCCGGCAGTCTTTGGGCACCAAGTCGTTCAAGAGACTGCAGCAGTACGCCGACAACTTCATCTCGTTCTTGGACAAGCCGAACCCTTTCGTGCCGCCAAGACTCCAAGCCGCGTACGTGGAGATGGTGGCGCGCAGCGCGTTTAAGGTTATTGCGAAAGAGGCGTTAGATGAAGCGCAGAAGTCGATTGAGAAGAAAGGCAAACTGGCAGACGATAAGGAGTTCCTGTCAATCCTACGAGCGGGCATCAAGAGCATTCTGGGCAAGGTCCGCGAACGTGACCGATTGGCACACTTGCCGAAGAGCTTCGAGAATCTAATCGTGAAGAAGTACGCCAAGGCAATCCAGAAAGCACGCGAAGACGTGTTCCACGAGGTACCCCTTACCGCAGCGAACAGGCGAGATTTGAGGGCAATTGTCGGTGGACTCTTTGCCCGAAACCACTTTCCCTCTCATTCCGGGATCGTTGTCGCCGGGTTTGGCAAGAGCGAGATGTTCCCCGCAGTGAAGTCTTTTAGGGTTGCGTGCCACGTGGCAGGGAGACTAAAATACGCTGTCGACAGAAAGCACGATGTGGGGAGCGACCGCAACGCGGCGATCTTGCCTTTTGCGCAGGACGACATGGTCCACACATTCATGGAGGGCGCGAGTCTCGACTATATCAACCTCCAGCAGCAGGTATGGGAAAACGGGCTCGCGGGCTACGGCAAGGCCGTGCTGGATAAGGTGGCAAAGAAGCTCTCGAAGAGCCGAAAAGCACTGGAGAAGGCTTTCAAGGCTGAAGCAGACAAATGGGTGGCTGATGTTCAGCAGGAGATGACCAAGTGGAGGAGCGTCAACTACATTAATCCCGTAATGGATACCGTTGCGGTCTTGCCAAAGGACGAACTGGCATCGATGGCCGAGGCTCTAGTAAGCCTGACATCATTCAAGCGAAAAGTGACGATTGGGGAAGAGGAAACTGTCGGCGGGCCAATTGACGTCGCGGTCATCTCGAAAGGTGACGGGTTTATCTGGATAAAGAGAAAGCACTACTTTACCCTGGACTACAACCCACACTTTTGTGCAAGGTATTTTGGGGGAAAAACGCAATGACACGAACAACTCGCCTAAACGGGCCTTATCGGTCCATTCAGCAGCTGAAGAGGAGATTCTTCCCTCACTTGCAAGAGGAGAAGGGCAAGAAGGGCAACCAGGACGCAGACTCAATCGCGTCGTCCCTTGGCAATAACATGACACGCCGCATTCAAAAGGCGTTGAGGTAAGAGGCACTCTAGGCGTTCGGTCGAGCACCACTCCTCTGGGCTGCTCGAGTGCCTGCTCTGCACGCAGAGCTGCACGCTGTGAGATCAGCCCCGTTTCGAGCCGAAGAACTCCGACAGCAGCGCCCCGCACTCCTCGGCCAGCACGTCGGCGGTCACCTGGACGCGGTGGTTGAGGCGCTCGTCATCGAGCAGGCGGAAGACGGAGGCGACCGCCCCCGCCTTGGGGTCGGCGGCGCCGTAAACGAGGCGGTCGATCCGCCCGAGGACCATCGCCCCGGCGCACATGGCGCACGGTTCGAGGGTGACGTAGAGCGTGCACCCGCCGAGCCGCCATGAGGTGAGTGCCTCGGCCGCCTGCGTGATAGCGATCATCTCGGCGTGGGCCGTCGGGTCGTGGAGCATCTCGCGCTGGTTATGTGCACGGCCGACGATGCGGCCGGCGTGGACGATAACGCATCCGACGGGCACCTCGTCGCGGGCGAGCGCGGCTTCGGCGGCGCGCAGCGCTTCGCGCATCCACCGCTCATCGTCCTGCCACGTCTGCCCCAGGTCCTGCACGATGAACTCGCTCCTCCGCGGCGCCGCGGGTCTCCCGGCGCACCGCATTGGGCTGTGGCGCGACGGGTCATGAGCCCGACCGGACCCCGTGCAATCCCGGCTGTCTCTAAGCCTTCTTGCGCTTGGTGCGGCCGGAGCCCTTGCCGGCGGTCTTCGGTGCCCGCTCGGCGGCCCATCCCTGGCCCGCCTCACCGTCTCCAGTGACCGTGCCGACGATCCGGTCCCCCTCGACAACGCCCTCGTAGGTCTGCCGGATGTCGCGACCGACGGCAAAGTAGACGCCGGCTCCCCAAACGTAGAACTGCGGGACGGCGATTCGGCGCTGGCCCACCGTGAGGTTGGCGTAGCGGCGTCCGTCGCGGCTCTGGATGCGCAGCGTGGCGGGCTTCTCGTTGAGGGTCCATCGCCACGCGCCGACGAGATTGCCGCCGTCCCGTTTGGCCGTCCAGTCACGCTTGCCGACCAGGGCGGAGCCCTCGCTCCTGACCTCGCCGATGAGGGTGTCGCCCGCGATGCGCCCGGCGAAGGCCGTCTTGGCCTTCTCGCCCTTGGTGTCGCGGACGAGGTTGAACGTCAGCCGGTCACCCAGGAGTTTGGCGTCGGCGACGGGCTGTTCCTTTCCGTCAATCTCCAGGCCGCCGGTGACGGTCTGGAAACGCTGGCGAAGGCGCAGCCGATAGGTCTGCTCTCCGTCCGCCCCCGGCAGTTTCCACTGCCAGGTGCCCGCCGCGCCGCCGGGAAGCATCCAGTAGTAGGCGGTGCTTGCCTCGTTTCCATCGGAGCCGGACACCTCGAGCGTTCTGTCGGGCTCCCACTCGTCCATGTCGAAGTCGTGGGAGACGATTCGGTCGCCCGGCCTGAGTTGGCGAAAGAGTGCGGGCCGCAAGCGGAGATTCAACTCCGGCAACAGGTACAGGCTGACGACGGTGGCCTCGCTGAAATCGGTGTCGAACAGGTCCTGCTGGAGGAAGGCGACCCGATCTCGCACGGCCGCCTTGCGGGCGTTCTCGGTGCACTCTTTGATCCGCTCGGGATCGATGTCGATGCCGACGCCCTTTCTGGCGCCGAATTTCCCGACGGCCGTGATGACGATGCGCCCGTCGCCGCAGCCCAAGTCGTAGACGACGTCGTGCTTGCCGACGGCGGCAATCTTGAGCATCTCGGCCACGACCCCGGGCGGGGTGGGCACGTAGTGAACATCCGGCTTGCGCTGCCCGCCGTCAGCCGCCAGGTACGTGCCCAGGATAGCGATCGCCCAAAGGCCGGACAACCACACCCTTCGCCGATCCGACATTGCTGCTCTCCTTATGTCAGGCAGCCCGCTTGCACCGGCGGCGGTGCGCCGCAGGCGCCGCGGGCCACCACCCTATGACCCGGACGATAGCATGAATCGCTGTGCGCCCTCCCGGACGCCGCGCCGACATACACGTACGCGGTCGCCCTGCCGCCCGTCACTTCAGTTCGAGGATAGCCCACAGGCCCAACTCGCCCACGGTGACGATGACATGGTCTGCGTTGGACGAGATGGCGAGTTTCGCGGGCCGGGCCTTGGGTGCGTGGGCGATGGCGGTGGTGAACTCGCGGCCGGAGAACAGGTCGCGGCGAATGCGCAGCCTGAACTGTTTCTGGGGGATCAGCGTGTCGGCCTTGGCGTCGTAGTTCCGGTTGAGCAGGTGCACGACGGCGGGCCTGTCCGGGTCGCCGGGCGCGGCTCGCGGCAGGGCCCAGACGTTCGTCGCGCCGTCGATGGCAACGGGGTCCGGCAGGAGCCGGGCGAGGCCCTCGCGATCGGGCCAGGTGACGAGCCTGCCGTCGGCCTTTGCCCGGTCGATGATCTTCTCCTGGGCATCATCAAGGTCAAGTTGCTTCGGCACGACAACGGCCTTGGCCTTCGCGAGATCGGCGGCGGCGAGGCGGTAGTCCGGCAGCCAGTCGTCGCCTGCCAGGACCACGCGGAAGGGCACGTTCGCGTCGGCCAGGTCAACACAGATCCGCTCGATCTGGCCGCGTCTGCGGCGATCGGCGGCATTGCTGTAAACCACCGCGACGGGTGCGACCGCTTCGTACCCGTCGAGCAGCCGGGCCTGAGAGCGAACGAACCGGTGCAGCCAGGCGTATTCCTCCGTCGGCCCCGCGTACCAGTGCGTGCCCTTCTCCTTGGTATAGCACCACTGACGGTGTGGCGCCATCAGCGTATGGCCGAACGCGTACGAAAGGGCCGTCCACGTTCGCACCAAACCGAACAGATTGTGAGCCATGATGAAGGCCCAGTCCTGCCCGCTGGCGGTGGAGCACACGGGCCGGCCGAGGCCGTCGGCAAGTTTGTAAACGTACACCGGATGCGTGGGCGGCCGGCGTTTGCTCGCGCCGTGATGGACCTCGCAGCAGAAATAACTCAGGTGCGGGGCGATGGCCAGCGCCTGGGGATCGCTCAGGCCGGAGTTGACGCTGAGTGTGATCGGCCGGCCGGCCAACTCGCAGGCCCTGCGGTGGTACTCGGCCACGAAGTCCGTCGCGGCCTTCACGTGGAAGCGGTGGAACTCCGCCATCAGCGGCAGGCGAGTGCGGGTTCGGTTGTAGTCCTCCGCCTTGACGCCCCGGTCGATGAGGAACCGCCGGTAGTCGAACGTGGCCAGGTCCTTGATTCCCAGCCCGGCCAGCCTGTCTGCCGAGACGTTCGCCGCCAGGTACTTCCGGAACGCCGCCATGCAGTGCTTGCAGAATCCCCCGGCCAGCCACGTGACCGAGCCGCTCGTGCCTCGGTAGTCGTCCACGTGCAACCCGTCGGGCCCGGCCTTGACCACCTGCTCAAGCCGGCTGAAGAGATACTTGCGGTACAACGGGCTGTTGGTGCACCACCAGTAGGCGGGTTTGCCCTTGTGCTTGTGGTCCCACAGCCAGGGCACGGTATAGGGTTCTCCGCTGAAGTTGCGGCAGGCGGCGTCGAGGTAGTTCGGGTCGAAGTCTATGACGCGGCGGAACTCCGTCAGGAACCCCACGCTGCACGAGAACCGCTTCACGCCGGCGGCGTGTGCCTTCCTGATATGCTCGGCCTCTTGCCGCCCCGCCCAACCCAACGCCGTGCAGCCGTACGCCTCGTACACCTTCGGGTTGTCGTACATGAACACCACGTC
>CAZEBQ010000260.1:0-6369 GCA_964510295.1 uncultured Anaerolineales bacterium
CGAGCCACATGTTGTAATCGAGTTCGGGCGGCACGGGTTCGGCTTCCCACGACGGCTCGCACGACTTGTTGTTGCCTGGGATGCCCACCTCGATCTGCTGGAGCCGGCCGATGCGTCCGTTGCGGACGAGTTCGCACCCGAAGCGGAACCGCCCGTCACTGCGCTGCTGGCTGCCGCATTGGAAGACCCGGCCGTAGCGGTCCACGGCATCGACCATGGCGCGGCCGTCGGCGACGGTCAGGCTCATCGGCTTCTCGCAGTAGACGTCCTTGCCGGCCTTGCAGGCGGCGACCGCGATGGCGGCGTGCCAGTGGTCGGGTGTGGCGATGACGACGGCGTCGAGGTCGGGCCGGGCAAACAGTTCGCGGAAATCGCGCGTCGCAAAGACGCCCTTGTATTGGCCGCTCTTGACCTGGTCGGCGTAGACCTTGTTCGTGCCCTCCTCGCCGCCCTTCAAGACGTTGTAGTCGACGTCGCAGACGCCGACGACCTGGGTGTCGCGGTTCCTCTGGCAACTCCTCAGGTGCCCGCCTCCCTGGGCGCGAAAACCCACGTGCCCCGTGCAGATTCGCTCACTGGGCGGCGTGCTGCCGTCGGCGCCCAGGGCCGAACTGCCGACGACGTGCGGCGCGGCAAACGCAGCCGCAGCCGCGCCTCTCAGAAAACGGCGACGCGTCAGGTATGTCATTGTCCCCTCCTTCCGGGTGTCCTTTGGGCGAGCAACCTAGAGTGTCAACGGCGACCGCACGGTCCACACCATCATACGATTCGCCTCGGCATCGTCCACAAAAGATTCGCGGTGGCACGCTGTCATGCCTCGTCCTTGATGGCAGCCGACGCGGCATACTGTGCGTACGCCTCGGCTACCTTGCCCTCGGCGGCGCCGCCCCGGTGCACGTAGACGCGATACCGGAGCGTGACGGGCGCGCCGGGCTCGAGCGTATACGGATTGAGGCCCGGCCAGGACGGGCCGAGGAACCCGTAGTGGCGGAGGGTCCATCCCGTGGGCTTCCAGTGCGAGCCGGGGTCCACGAAAACGGCCGCCCCGGCCATCTCCGTTTTGCCGGCGAACCGGGCCGAGAGGTCGGCCCACTTGGGGGTCTCCTTGTTGCTGTCACCTTTGCGGACGCCGGCGTCGGTGGTGATGACGGTGCCGGCGCGCGGCGCGAAGCGGAAGCAGAGCCCGCCGTAGCCTTTGCCCTTGGCGCCCAACAGTTCCATGGGTCCGCCGACGGCCTCAAAGGTCAGCGTGAGGTCGATGGCCCGGCCGAGGGCCGAGGCGCGGTGGACGACCATCAGGAGCCGCTCGCGGCCGACGCGCTCGCCGTCATCGAGCAGCCAGTCGTTTGCGACGTCGATCGAGGCCCCCTGGGCGCCCGCCGTCTTGTGGTTCCACGACTTGAACCGCTGATGGATGCCCTGCAGGTGCCAGGTCTGCACGGTCTTGCCGCGTGTTTTCATGTGCGGCCAAGTCCAGAAGATGCCGCGATGGTGGTAGTGATCCTTGGGGAAGTCGTCGGTCAGAATCGTGCCGTCGGGCGCCCGGACGGGGTGACAGTAGCAGGACCGCTTGCGGTTTTCCGGGACGCCTTCCTTCAACTGGTCGCGCCAGTTGTAGGTGAGGACCGGTTGGTCGGCTTCGAGGATCCGGAGCCGTCCGCCGGGCTGATCGACGAGGCGGAAACCGGGCTGCTTCGTCTCGGCTCGCCCTTGCCGCGAGGCGACCCAGGCGGCGGCGCCGGCGGTTGATGTGGCCAGGAACGTGCGGCGGGTGATAGGCTGTTCTCGCACAACGCTTCTCCTTTTACGGGCTTTGCGTGAACCACTAACACTACAGCGCCACTTCGCCATTTCGCGCGGTGGGTCGGGGTACCTGTTTAGCGTGCTCTCGAAGCGATGTCATTTCGACCGAGCCCTCGCCAAAGGCGAGGACGAGCGGAGAAATCTCGTCGTACGGACACGGATAACGGCGAGATTCCTCGACTCTTTTTCGCTCGCTCGGAATGACACGCTAAACACGTACGGTCGGGAGACCCGCCGCGCGGTAAGTGGCGCTGTAGTATTAATCCTACTATGCTAACTCGGGGCCCGCCGGGCTGCCTCCACGAACGCCTCAATGTTCTCCGTGGGCACGCCGGGGGGCATGCCCCCGCCGCACGAGAGGATCAGGCGGGTGGTGTCTTCGATGCCTTCGAGGGCGGTCGTGACGGTCTCGCGGACGTCGCCGGGCGTGCCGGAGGCCAGCACGTCGCGCGGCGGGATGTTGCCCAGCAGGGCGACCTGCCCGCGCGTCCACTGCTTCATTTCGGCAAGCGAATGGTCGCAAGCGAAGTTGAACAGGTTCACGCCCACGTCCGGCAGGTGCGGCGCACAGACCCGCCCTGGCGCGTCGTTGTGGAAGAAGCGGACCCGGGCCTGAAAAGCCGAGAAGGCCTCCTGGAGGTACGGCTTGGCGAAGGTCCGGAAATCCTCATCGCCCAGGAAGCCGACGATGTCGTCCAGCAGGAAGATGCCTTCGATGGTGTCGATGGTTTCGGCTTGCAGGCGGAGCCACTCGACGAGAAAACCCGTCACCTTCTCGAGCAGGGCCTCGACCCGGTCCGGCTCGGTCTTGATGGCGATGAGGAACTCGGTGTTGCCCATCAGGAACGCCGCGATGTTAAGCGGTCCCCGTGCCACGGCGAAGCGGATGGCGTGGCCGGCCTCCTCGATGGCCGGACGCGCGTGGACCAGCCGCTTGAGCGCGAGCGGCGGCAGGCCGTGCTCGGCCGGGTTGGGTTGGGCCATGTCGGCAATGGCGGCGGTGCCGCCCGGGACCGGCTCGGCAAAGGGGAACTCGTCCTCATACCAGACCGGCCGGCACCCGAACGCCGAGGGCTCGGTGCACATGCCGAACTCCGACCAGAACCCCGGCAGGAAAATGACCTCCGGGAACCGATCGATGGCCCGGCGGTTGGCCTGGAGCCACAGCCTCTCGGAGGCGAAATAGTCCAGGATGCTTATCCCCGCCCAGACCGGCAGCCAGGGGCTGTCGATGATGAAGCCGACGGGGACCGGTTCCACCCGCTCGCCCTCGACCACCGCCGTCAGCGTTTCCCATTGGGGTTGGTTCAAAGCAGCGCCTTCTTCGCGAAAGGGTCAAACGCTCCAGGGGGAGCGCATGGCGCGGTCCATGAATCTTTCGGCTTCGGGGTCGTCGATGAACTGCTCGGCGACCGGGTCCCACGTCACTTTGCGTCCGAGGCGCATGGCAATGACGCCCAGGTGGCAGACGGTGGCGCTTCGGTGACCGACCTCGACCGGGGCCGCCGGATCTCGACGCGTCCGGACGCTCGCGAGGAAGTCGTCCATGTGGCTGCCCTGCGAGGCGTACAGACGGATCTCGTCGGGCTTGATGGCCGACTGGAGGATCGACGGCGGGTCGGCCTGGTTGTCGAGGCTCACCCACCCCTCGGTTCCGTAGAACTTCGGCGACCCGCCTGAGTCCTTGAAGTTCACCTTGACGCCGCTCGCGTAGGTGGCGGTGACGTCGATGTTCTTCGGCACGGTGAACAGACCGGTCGTGGGCCATTCGCACGTGCCCTCGACCTCGACGGGTCCGGAGCCGTCGGCACCGATGGCCCACTGGGCCACGTCGGACCAGTGTGCCCCGTTGTTCGTGATCTGTCCGCCGGAGTAATCCAGGACGAAGCGGAACGAGTAGTGGCACCGCAGGTGGTGATACGGTTCCCACGGCGCGGGTCCGAGCCACATTGGATAGTCGAGTTCCGGCGGGACGGGCTCGGGCTGCCACGTCGGCTCGCACTGGCGGTTCCATCCGCCCACGCCGCACGTCACACGCTGGAGCCGGCCGATGCGCCCGTTGCGGACGAGTTCGCAGACGTGCCTGGCGGTGGCCCACGACCGCCGCTGCGTGCCCGTCTGGAAGACGCGGCCGTACCGTCGGACGGCCTTGACCATGGCCTTGCCCTGATTGATGGTCAGCGAGAGCGGCTTCTCGCAGTACACGTCCTTTCCGGCCTTGCAGGCGGCGACCGCGATGGCGCCGTGCCAGTGGTCGGGCACGGCGGCGACGATGGCATCGACGTCGGGCCGGGCGAGGATCTCGCGGAAGTCGCGGGTCTGGAAACATCCCTTGAAGGTTCCGCCCTTGGTCGCCTGTCCGTAGGCACGTTCGACCGTTTGCTTGGCGGCGTCGAGGACGTTGTAGTCGACGTCGCAGATGGCGACGACCTGGGCCTCGCGGTTGCGGACGAGTGCCCGCAGGTGGCCGCCGCCCATATTGCGGATGCCGATGTTCGCGACGTTGATGCGGTCGCTCGGGGCGCGGGCGCCGCCTGCGCCCAGGGCCGTTGCCGAGGCGATCACGGGGCCGGCCAGCGCAGCGCCGGCAGCGCGCGCCAGCAGCGTGCGGCGGGTCAGGCGTTTGGCGTTGTGCATGGCTGCTCCTGCCACAAAAGCGCGCGCCGCGCAAGCGCGGCGGCCAACCGTGGGCGGCGCGGCGGCGCGCCGTGTGTCACAGGTGCCACGGCGGGCGCATGGCGCGGGACAGCATCCGGTTGGCCTGGGCGTCGCCGGGGAACTGTTCCTTCTCGGGGTCCCATTTCAGTTTCCGACCCAGCCGCATGGCGATGTCGCTGATCAGGCAGATGGTATTCGACCGGTGGCCCGTCTCGGCGGGGCACACGGTGGGCTTGCGGCTCTTGATGCAGTCGAGCAGGTTGCCCTGATGGTGGCGACTCTCGTAGAGGTGCTTGTCGTTCGGGCCCATCTTCACCTTGAGGAGCGATTTCGGATGGGCGTCGATGTGGCCGCGCCTCACGTACGCCCAGCCCTTCGTTCCCTCGTACCGGACGCCCTGGGCGTTGATGTTGTTGCTCGTGAAGTTCATTTTGAGGCCGTTCGGATAGGTGAGGTTGACGTTCCAGGTGCAGGCGGTGTCGTAGAGGCCCTGGGTCGGGTAATCGCCCTTGCCTTCGAGTTCGACGGGGCCCGTCAGGTCCACGCCCATGCCCCAGTGGGCGCTGTCAACGTGGTGGACGCCCCATCCGGAGATGAAGCCGGCCGTGTACGGCGACATGTAATACCAGCCTCGCTTCTGGCAGACGACCTCGTAGTACGGGGCCAGGGGCGCCGGGCCGAGCCAGGTGTTGTAGTCGAACCACTCGGGCGGCTGCGCGGGCTTCTGCTTGCCGTTGTCGCGGGCGCTGCCCGGCGCGCCGACCTTGACGAGGGTGATGTCGCCCAGGTACCCGTTGACGGCGAGTTCGGCGGCGTGGCGGAAGTTGCGGTCGGAGCGCTGTTGCGTTCCGTGCTGGAAGATGCGGCCGTAGCGTTTGACGGCGTCGGCCATCGCGCGTCCTTCGGCCACGGTCAGGGAGAACGGCTTCTCGCAGTAGATGTCTTTGCCGTGCCGGGCGGCCTCGATCGTCGCGATGGCGTGCCAGTGGTCGGGCGTGCCTATGATGACGGCGTCGATGTCGTCGCGGCGGACGAGTTGGCGAAAGTCGTTGTAGTCCTTGACGCCCTTGGCGGCGTCGGCGTCGCCCAGGCCGGTGTAATGCTTGGCGACTTGAGCCTTGGTCTGGAGGCGGCGCTCGCGGTTCACGTCGCAGATGGCCACGATCTGGCACGTCGCGTGATGCATGGTCCCGCCCATCACGCCGCGCCCCTGGCCGCCCGTGCCGATGACGCCGACCGTGATGCGTTCACTGGCCGGCGTGCGGCCGGGGGCGCCGAGGGCGGTGGAGGTAATCATGGACGGCGCAGCCGCCACGACGGCGGCGCTCTTGAGGAAGGTGCGGCGGGTTGTTCGAGATCGGAAGGACATAGATAGTCTCCTTGTCAAAGGATTGACCTCACGCAAAGGCGCAAAGCCGCAAAGGGAAAGAGAGAGCAACTGCGTTCAGCTGTTTCGATGATCGCATGGGGATTCGCACCGTCATTCTGCCAATCCGTTCACGACTCGCGTAATGCCGTCACGAATCAGGCGGGCCCCGAAGTTGATCAGTAACCCCAATCGCTTGTCGGCCAGCCGCAGGTACGTGAGCAGTTGCTTCTTGTGCACCGGCGCCAGTTCCTCGACCGACTTCAGTTCGACGATCACTTTGTCGTTGACCATCATATCGACGCGGAAGCCTTGCTCAAACCGAACCCCGTCGTACACAACGGGCATCGCAACCTGCGTGGTGACGTGCAGGCCTTGCTTGCGAAGTTCATGGCACAGTACGGCTTCGTAGACGGACTCGAATAATCCCGGCCCCGAGCCGGTGTGAATCCTGTATGCCGCCTCAACAATCGCCTTGGCGATTTCGTTTTCGTTCATCAACAGAACGCCGTTCTTTGCGCCTTTGCGGCTTGGCGTGAGGC
>CAZEBQ010000261.1:0-6312 GCA_964510295.1 uncultured Anaerolineales bacterium
GCGACCCAGCCGGCGACCGATGCGAACGGGCTCGCGCCGCCGGCGTAATCGACGACCAGGTTGTTGTCGGTCAGGTCGAGGGCCGCCACGGGCGAACCGACGACGAGTTCGCCGGCCACGACCGTGCGCCCGCCGTGGCTCGTGACGCGGCACGTGCCGGAATCGACGCGAAGCGCCGCCAAGTGTTGCGTTGCCGCAAAGTGGACGGCACCGCCGCTGACCCTGACCGTCAAGTCCGGCACCCCGTCGCTTCCGGCGTCGGAGTTCAGGACGACGGTGCCCGCTTCGCCCGCGAGCACCGACCCCATTGCGTGGTCCTGGCTGCCGGAGATGGCAAGGGTGCCTTCGCCCTGCTTCGTGAGGGTGTGTCCGCCCAGATTGACCGGGCCCGCCAGAGCAAGGGTGTTGCCGGCGGCGACGGTCCAGTCTGCCTGTTGGCTCATCGCGACGGCGGTTTCGACCGTGTTGGCGCCCGCACCGGCGCTGTCGATGCCGCCCGCCCCGACCGTCAGGCCGAACCCGCCGCCGACGGTCCAGCCTGGCGTGCGGAAATCGACACCGTGGGCGCTCTGGTTCGCGTACAACATGGGCTGCAAGGGTGCGGGCGAGTCGAACGTGGCCGTGGCGTCGTGATCCGGCGCCAGCCCTCCCGACCAGTTCGCGGGGTTCTCCCAGTGGTTGTCGGCCCCAGGCTGCCACCTGGCCAGATCGTTTTCTGCGGCGATCCGGGCCCAGAGGGACCAGGCGGCGTAGGCCTTGCGGTTGGCGTTGAGCGGCTGGCTGTGGGCGGACGGGCAGTCGTACCAGTCCACCCCCTCGACGTGACTGCTCTGCCAGTCGACGGCCCAGTTGCGGTCGCGCGAGCCGTTGCCGTCGGAGTCGTATCGGCAATCGTCGGTGACCAGTTTGTCGCCGTAGTAGTTGCCGTCGGGGTCCCAGGACTCGATGTCCGCGAAATCGTAGAGGATCTTGTCGGTGGCAAGGCAGTAGTCGCGTATCTGCTGGTTCCGCAGGAAGAGATTCCCGGAGGTGGAGCACCCGTTCACGTGGCCCGTCATGTACACGAAGCGGACGCCAAGGTAGTCGGTCTCCAACTGGTTCATGAGGTCCAGGTAGAGGTCGATGTTGGCGGCCGTTGTGTCGGCCTGGCCGCACCAGGACCACATGATGACGTTGACGTCGCTGTTGGCGGGGTCGTCGAGGTAGTCTCGCGTCCGGGATGCCCAGGTGCTGCGATCGGGATTCCCCAGGTCGCCGGGCTTGAAGCCGTCGTGCAGATCGAGTGCGCCGCCCGCGCCACCGTTGTTCCAGTCGAAGAAGTCCGTGGGATACGCAAGACCCAGGCCCCCGCCGTTGGCAAAGTCGACCAACCCCGCCATACCGGTCGTCACCTGGCTGCCGTGCGACGTGTGCCCGTAACCGATGTGGAGATCGGTCTTCGCATTGGTGAGCGCCGCCTGTGACAGAGCGGTGATGTCGGTATTGCTGTGGTCGATGATGATGGACCCTCCGAGCGCCGAGGGCACATTGGGGGCGGCACCGAGGATAGCCAGGACAATCAGCAGGCGGCGGGCAGGCATTCGAACGGTTCCTCCGGTGCCCCGCCCCCCGTGTAGTGCGGCAGATCTCGCAACGCCCTCGCTGCGCAAAGAAGAGAGGCCGCGCCCGCTCACGCGCACGCACAGCCCCCGGAATTCATCACACAACCCCCGCAACACCGCAAGGAGTATACCTGACGAGTCGCCGGAAAGCAAATCGAAAAGCAGCGTTCGCGCCGAGGCTCAGGGCGAGAGAGTCGCCGAGCGCAGAAAGTCGGGGGCGGCGGCATGATGCAGCGTTACCTGGCCGACCGCCGGCACGAGCGCCGCGCCCTGACGATAGACCAAGTCCGGCGGCTGATTGGAGGCGGCGGCCGGATTCGAACCGGCGAATGGCGGATTTGCAATCCGCTGCCTTATCCACTTGGCTACGCCGCCAACGTCCGTCTGGCCTCGCACGCGCCTCGCACGCGCGTTCGGCAGACCGGAGATTCTAGCCGCGCCCCGTCCGAGCGGTCAAGGCCTTTCGCCCCAGCGCTGGAACCGCGAGGAGCCCGGCCGGTCAGGCGTTCTGCCGGCGCGAGACGAGCGCCTCGGGCAGCGTCTCGACGAAGGCGCGAATCTCGTCCCGCACGCGGCGGTAGTGGCCGAGGGCCTCGTCCTCACTTGCCGCCCCCTCGGCCAAGCGGGGCGGATCGTCGAATCCGACGTGCACCACCTTCGTGCGGCCGGGGAACACGGGGCACGTCTCGCGAGCGCGCCCGCACAGGGTCACCACGTAATCGAACGCGACGTCCAAGAGTTCGTCCACGCGTTTCGACCGATGGCCGGAGATGTCGACGCCCTCCTCGGCCATGACCCGGACCGCCCGCTCGTTCAGGCCGTGGACCTCCACACCGGCCGAGTACGGTTCCAGACGGTCCCCTTTCAGGCGCCTGGCCCACCCCTCGGCCATCTGGCTGCGGCAGGAGTTGCCGGTGCACAGGAACAGGACTCTCAACTTATGCGCGTTCGTCAATGGATCTACTCTCGTCATGTTGCCGGCGCGCAGCCCGCAGCGTGCTGTCCCACACAGGCCGCGCGGCCATTATACGGAATCCCCGAGCGATCGCGGCGCTCGTTTCGTATGAATAGATGGAGGCGGGACTTGCCATGCGGAAGGCCCACGTGGCGGCGACAACACGCCTCGCACCGGACGCCGCCGTGCCGGCGCCACAGCCGCACGGCCCAAAGCAAACCGGCCACCCTATCGGCGGCCGGTCGGTGCTGGCGTGGTGCGCTCGAGAGGATTCGAACCTCCACCCGTATCAAAACGGACTAGGACCTGAACCTAGCGCGTCTGCCAATTCCGCCACGAGCGCATTTGCGTTGTCGCCCCAGGCAACACCCTTTATACTAGCCGTAGAGGCTTGCGTGTCAAGGCTTTGGTGCATTTCGGAGGGCGGCATGCGCGTACTGGCAGCCCTCATACCCGTGTTGGTGACCTCGTGGGCAGCAGATTGCGCGGCCGCCGACCCGAACGCGCTCTACCGGCCGCAGGTCCGCATCGAGGACGATCCCCCGGCATTCTACGCCGTGACGCACTACAGGGAGCGCGGGCTGTCGAAGACCGCGGGCGGATTCGACGCCGACGAGCACGGATGGGTCGAGTCGCTCAAGACCTACGTGGCGAACGAACCGTTGCGGCCGACCCATGCCCGCCACACCGTTTACATCTGTCCCCTCGGGCCGATGGACTCGAAGATGCAGCGGCGGATGCGGATCCTACGCACCTTCCTCGAGGTTTACCTGACGCTGCCGGTCAAGATCATGCAACCCGTCCCGATTGCCGGCAGGCGGTCGCGGATGGCAAAGGCCCACGGGTGCCAAGTCAGGCAGTATGAGACGGGGCATCTCAAAGACGACGTCCTGAAGCCCTCGCTGCCGGACGACGCCCTCGGCGTTCTCGGCCTGACGGCGCAGGATCTCTACTCCGAAGAGATCGACTGGGACTCTGTGGCATCCAAGACGTTCACCGGAAAGGGCTTTGCCGTCTGCAGCCTGATCCGGTTCTTCCCGGAGCCCTGGGGTCACGCGGCGACCTCCAAGAGCGAGTGGGAGGGTCTTGGGTTGTCGCTCCGGACGGTCGCCGCCGCTTCCTGCGGCATGCTGGGGCCCAGCCCGTGCCGCAAGTACTACTGCATCTTGAACCAGTCTCGTTATATCTCAACAGATAAGCCTATCCACCTGTGCTCGGACTGTCTGAGAAAACTGCGATGGAGCCTCGGATTTGACCTCATCGAACGCTACGAGGCGCTGCGCCGGTTCTACACCCGAACCGGCATGCGGAAAGAGGCCCGATGGGTGGCCAAGCGGATCGCCGAATGCCGCGCAGGGCTCGCGCCGAAGAAACCGCACCAGCCGCAGCCCGGGCACGAAGGCAGCATCTGCGAACCTGCCCCCGCCCCCCATTGACACGGTCCGCGGAGAGAACCACCATGCGCACCGCCACCGTCGCTTTGACGTTGAGCGCCATCGTGATATGCCTTCCGGCCGATGCGGATGACGACTCGCAAAAACCCCTGCGCGCTTCGCCGCGCGTCCTGCTCGACCCCAAGACGTATTACTCTCGGCTGCTCTTCACGAAGAAGTCCCCGCCCGGGCCGGGCGAGTGGATGGCCGAGCACCCCGAGCCTCGCCAGTCGTTCTCCCAGTACGCCGCAAGCCACCCGCGCCGTCCGACGCGCGGCCGGCACACGATCGTGATCTCGGCGGTCGGTCCGATGTCGCAGGTGCAGCGTTCGCGCTTCGAGACGCTGAGAGCGTTTATGGAGGCCTACTACACGATGCCGGTCCGTCTCGGCAAGTCGCTCGGCCTCAACGGCGTGACCAGCCGCGAGCGGAACCTCTTCGGCCGCACGGTCAGGCAATACTTGACCGGCGACATCTTGTACCGGATTCTCCGCCCTGCCCTGCCCGAGGACGCCTACTGCCTGCTCGGCGTCACGATGGAGGACCTGTACCCGGAGCCGTCGTGGAACTACGTCTTCGGCCAGGCCACGCTCAGTCACCGCGTCGGCGTCTACAGCCTCGTGCGGTTCTACCCCGCGTTCTGGGGTGACGCCGACAGCGAGGCGCGGCAGCGCAAGGGCTGGCTGCGGAGTTGCCACACGCTCATCCACGAGACCGGACACATGTTCGGCGTCCACCACTGCCAGCAGTATGATTGCGTGATGAACGGCACGAACAGCCTGTCGGAATCCGACACGCGGCCGATCCACCTGTGCCCGGTCTGCCTGCGGAAATTGCGATGGAACATCGCCTTCGACATGATCGCCCGCTACGAGGGCCTGCGGACCTTCTACGAGACCCACGCCATGAAGGCCGAAGCCGCCTGGGTCGCCAAACGCATCCGCCAATGCCGCGGCCAGAAGGTCACGCCCGCCGCAACCAACGACGCCACGGCGCCCTAAGCGGACTTACATAAGTCTTGCGCGGTGGGCAATCTTGCCCGCCGCGCTTTGGCGGCTTCATGCGCGGCGGGCAGGATTGCCCGCCGCGCAAGGTGCACCCGTGCCGCGACGACGGTCTGGTGCGCCAAGATCCCAGGCAGAGGCCGCCTTGCCGGAACCGAAAACGGCGAAACGACGCGGCCGCCCAATGGTTTAATACTACTACGCCACGTTCCGCGCGGCGGCCTTCCAAGGCCGCCGCGAACGCAGTTTATGCCTGTTCCTGGTGGCCTGGGAAGGCCACCAGGCGGACAAAAAGGGGCGAAGTAGCGTTGTAGGAGTAGACGCGAGGAACTCAAGAAGGGTTCGGCCCTTTCTTCTGGAAAGGAAGGACGCCTTGCACGGTTCCACCCTGTTGCCGGCCCGGTTGTGGCTCGTGATGCTTGCTGTTGCGCTTGCCACGGCGAGCGGTTCCCGAACCGCCGCAGCACCGTCCGGGGGCGACCTCAAGCAGGTCTTCGAACTTGCCGGCAACACCCTTGCCCTGGTCGAGCGAAGCGAGCCGCGCCCGAAGATGGCCGCCGAACTCACGGCCCTCCAGAAACGCTTCCCGGAGCCGAAGCGACTGGGCGACGGCCAGCGCGCCGCACTGTACGACCGGGTCCGTGCGCTGCGGCGGCGGATCATCCTGTCGCACCCGGCCCTCGATTTCGACAGGCTGCTGATCAATAAACGGACCGCCGACCTTCCCGGCCACATGTGCGACCAGTACCTCGGCCGGCACAGCCGACCGGGGCCGGGCCTCGCGGTGCTGGAATCGTGGAAGGACAAGCCCCGGGTCAGGGTCCTGCTGGCAGGCAAACTGCCGCCGGGGGCGGTGCAGCACCCCGACCTCTCCTTCGACGCCAAGCGGGTGCTCTTTGCCTTCTGCGATGACTCCGGGAAGGGCGACAGCAAGCGTCGCAGCCACCTCATCTACGAGGTGACCATCGACGGCGGCAAGGTGCGCCAGGTGACCGGCACGGCGCGCGACACCTTTGCCGGCGCCAAGGGCCGCCAGACCGTCCTGATCGAGGATTTCGATCCGTGCTACTTGCCGGACGGCGGGTTCGCGTTCATCTCGACGCGCAGCCAGCAGTTCGGACGCTGTCACGGCAGCCGCTACGTACCGTCCTACATCCTGTACCGCGCCAATGCCGACGGCTCTGGTATCGAGCAGATTTCGTTCAACGAGGCGAACGAGTGGGACCCCAGCGTCCTGGCCGACGGGCGTATCATCTATACGCGATGGGACTACATCAACCGCCACGACACCAACTTCCAGAGCGTCTGGGTGACCCACC
>CAZEBQ010000262.1:0-6305 GCA_964510295.1 uncultured Anaerolineales bacterium
TGCCCGCAGGAAATCTCGTCGTCCGAACACGCATAACGGCGAGATTCCTCGACTCTTTTTCGCTCGCTCGGAATGACAACGCTAAACACGTACCGGTGAATACACCGGGGGCTAAATTGGGGCGTAGGAGGCACGAGCGTGAAAACGACGATTGCTGCGGCTGCATGGATGGTCCTGCTCTTTGCCGGTCATCTTCTTGCCGACTCGGACGTCATCTGGTGGGAGGGCGAGAAGCCGAACGAGACGAACTTCCCGGCAGCCTCCTGGTTCTCGCCGAAGGGACCGGCCGAGACGGGCAAACTCTCCGAAGGCGCGTGGCTGTCAGCAAGCGGCAACCGCACGGGCGACGCACTCTTCGCAACCTACGACGTCGAGGTGCCCGAGGCCGGCGACTACAACTTCTGGGTACGAAAGTTCTGGAAGCACGGTCCCTTCCGCTGGCGCTTCGCGACGGGCGCGTGGCGAACCTGCGGCCGCGACTGCGCCCTGGCCGACAGCGTCAGCCTGCGGCTGCACGTCGGCGCGAACTGGGTGCCGCTCGGGCAGGTCACGTTGGCGGCCGGCACACAGACGCTTCGCATCGAACTGCTCGCCCGCGCCGGTGAGAGCGCCGGCAGCGGCTTCGACTGTTTCGTCCTTTCGAGGCGGCCGTTCGTTCCGCGCGGCAAACTGAAGCCGGGCCAGACGTACGGCGGCGCGCCCGACGGCTGGTTCGCCTTCGAACCCGGTCCCGACCCGTTCGCCGAGGCGGCGCTCGACCTCCGGTCCCTCAACCACACGGTGGCCGGCGAGAAGGGGTTCCTCCGGTCGGAGGGCGACCGCTTCGTCTTCCAGCGCGAACCCACCAGGGCCGTCACGTTCTGGGCCGTTAACGGCGGGCCGACCGCCGCCAAAGACCTCGACCTTTACTTCGCCCGGCACATGGCGAAACTCGGCGTCAACATGGTCCGCATCCACGGTGCCGTGTACGACCGTCAGGCGGCCGACCCGGCCACGGTCGACACCAAACGGCTCGACCGCATCCACCACTTCGTGGCGGCGTGCAAGAAGGAAGGCATCTACGTCGTGCTCTCCTTCTACTTCCCCCTCTGGTTCGAGGTGAAGCCGGCCTACGGCATCCCCGGATACGCGAACCTGAAGAACAAGAAGGCCTTCACGCTGCTGTTCTTCCACCCGCGGATGCAGGAGATCTACAAGTCGTGGGCGACGGGCCTGCTGCGCACGAGGAACCCGTACACGGGCCTGCCGCTTGCGGCGGACCCCGCCGTCGGCATCGTCGAGATCATCAACGAAGACAACTACTTCTTCTGGACCACGAGCCCGTACGAGAACATCTCGGCCGAGTGCACGCACATGCTCGAGGCGCGTTACGGCCGGTGGCTTGCCGCCAAGTACGGGTCCGTCGCGAAGGCCCTGGCCGCATGGGGCAAGGGCCACGTCAAGGGCGACGACCCCGCCGCCGGCCGCGCCGGACTCTACTCGCCGTGGTCCTACACCCCGGCGGGGCAGAGGCAGGCCAATCCGAAACGCATCCGCGACCAGGCCCGGTTTCTCACCGAAGACCTGCGAGCGTTCTACGAGACGATGCGAGGATGGTTCCGCACGCAAATCGGCCTGAAGTGCCCCCTCGTCGCCACCAACTGGAAGACCGCCGACGAACGCATCCTCGGGGCACTCGATAAGTACACCAACAGCGCCTGCGAAACGCTCGACCGCCACGGGTACTTCGGCAGCAGCCACAAAGGCGACGGCGCCTCGTACTCCCTGAGAAACGGGCATACGTACACCGATGCCTGCATGTTGCTCGCGCCCGAGCGGGCGCTGGTCACGGAACTCGCTTACACCGGCCACACGCACACCGTGTCGGAGTACAACCTGCCGATGCCGAACCGGTTCCGCGCCGACGGCCCGGTCGTGGCGGCGGCGTACGGTGCGCTCGGCGGCACCGACGCCTACTTTCACTTCGCCACGAGCAGCGCCGCCTGGGAAGACACGCACGCCAAGTTCAGCATCCACACGCCCGTCTGGATGGGCCAGTCGCCGGCCTGCGCCCTCATCTTCCGACGCGGGTACGTCAAACCAGGCCCCGTCGTCGTGCACGAGGCAGCGCGACTGGCCGACCTCTTTGACCTCAAAGGCACGGCCATCGAGCAGCCGCAGAACTTCGACGAACTACGCAAGGCCGACATCCCGCCGGGCGCCACGGCCGAAGTCCAACGCCTCGGCGCCATCGACCCGCTCGCCTACTTCGTCGGACGGGTCACACGCACCGTGGCCCGCGACCCCGGCAAGAGCGTCGTCCAGAATCTCTCGCCCTTCATCGACCGCGCCTCAAAGACCGTCAAAAGCATGACGGGCCAACTTCTGTGGGACTACGGCCGCGGTCTCGTGACCATCAACGCCCCGGCCGCACAGGGCGCGACCGGGTTCCTCGCCAAGGCCGGCCCCGTCGAACTCGCCGACATCGCCGTCAGCAGCGCCAACGAGTACGGGTCGGTGCTGGTCGTCTCGATGGACTCCAGGCCCCTCGCAACGAGCGCCCGCATACTCGTCCAGGTGATGACCGAGGATACGAACTGCGGCTGGACGACGCGCGACTCGGGCGGCACGAAGACGATCACCGACCTGGGCGGCCCGCCCATCATCGTCCGCAACGTCGAGGGGACCGTCACGATCAAGCGTCCCGACGCCGCATCGCTCAAGGTGACGGCGCTCGACGCCAACGGCTACAAGCGGCAGGAGGTGCCCGGCGGCGCCGCAGCGATTCGGCTCCTGCCGGACTGCCTGTACTACGTCGTCACGAAATGAGCGTTGCTTGCCACACAATGACCCGGCCCCCGGCGACCGCACCGGGGGCTGGCTTCGTTGTACGCCTGCGTCACTTACCAGAACACGATGTACAGCACAACCGTTGCGGCGATGATGACCCCGCCCATCAGGTACCGGTGCTTGTGCGGGCTGACGTCGAGGTCGGAGACCGGCATGGTGCGCGGCTCCAGGAGCGGCTTCCGCCACGTGATAATCAGCATCACAATCACCAGAATGACAAAGGTGATGCCCATGTGGTGCAGGAAGGAGGCCGTGCAGAATCCGTGGACGTAATCCAGAACGGAGCCGTCCACAATCTCTCCGGCTTCCTTGTACTTGGCCAGGATCCAGCCCGGCACGCGGAACAGGGCGTAAACCGGCGCCCCGAGCAGCATGACCGTCTTCGAGGCGATGGCCGGGGTACGCTTCACGAGCATCCCGACCAGGAACGACGCCACGATGCCCGGCGTCACGAAGCCCCAGAACTCCTGGATGTAATGGAAGACCCCCGCCGGGAATTTCATAATGACCGGTGCCCACAGGCACGCCACGACAACGATGACGGTCGTGGCCCATCGGCCGACGGCAACCACTTTTCTTTCGCTGGCCTGCGGGTTGATGTGCTTCTTGTACAGGTCCACGGTGAAGATCGTGGAGGCGGAGTTTAGCCCCGAGTTGAACGAACTCATCACCGCACCGCACAACGCCGCAAGCATCGCCCCCCAGAGGTACGGCGGCAGCAGTTGCTTGAACATGTACGGGTACGCCTCATCCCCATGGTCTGCCGCCACGGCGCCGGTGCCGTTCGGGCCGTACAAATGGAACGCCATGATGCCCGGCAAGACGATGATGAACGGGATGAGCAACTTCAACCAGGCCCCCAGGAAGATGCCCTTCTGTCCCTCGGCCAGGTTCTTGGCGCCCAACGTCCGCTGGGTGATGAACTGGTTCAGCCCCCAGTAGAAGATGTTCGGAATCCACAGACCGCCCACGAACACCGCCAGCCACGGGACCTCCGGGTGGTTCCAATCCAGAACGGTGTGCAGTTTGTCGTGCTGGGCCGCCGAGAACTCCCTCCACCCCCCGATGAGGTTGCCGCCGCCGATTTCGCGAAGGGCCAGCACCGCGATCACCGCCCCGCCGATCAGCAGGCCACCGCCCTGCAGCAGGTCCGACCAGACGACCGACTTCAGCCCGCCGTAAATCGTGTAGGAGGCGGCGACGAGCCCGATCAGCCAGATCGACGCCACCATCGACCACGTGTACCCCTGGTCAGCCGTCATGCTCAGGTGCGCCTGGAACACCGCCGGGAGGTCGAAAATCGTGTTCAGGGCCTTGGCCCCGCTGTAGACCACCGTCGCCAGGAACACCACGATGTACGCCACCATCATCAACAAGGCCATGATGGTTCGCGCGCCCGAATCGTACCGGTACTCCAGGTACTCGGGCATCGTGTAGATGCCGACCTTGAGGAACTTCGGCAGGAACCACCACGCGACGAACACCAGCACGATCGCCGACATCCACTCGTAACTCGCAATCGCCAGGCCCGCTTTACCAAAGGCGCCCCCCGCCATCCCCACGAAATGCTCCGTCGAGATGTTCGAGGCGATCAGCGAGAACCCGATCAGGCCCCACGTCAACGTCCGCCCGGCCAGGAAGTAGTCCATGCCGGTTTTCTCACGCCGGCCGGCGTAGAGTGAGATGACGACGACCGCGAGCAGAAACCCCACGAATGTCACGGCGCCGATGACCTCGTCCCAATGTTCCATGCTCGTCTCCGTTTCTCGATCCGGACCCCGGTCCAAGGCCTACGTTATGCGCGAACGGCCGCGCGTTTGTCCAGTTTCTTGTTGAGCGCGGCGGCGCGCACGGGGTAGGGTGAGGCCCTGCCGGCGCCGTCTGCCGCGCACTACTGCTACGCTACTTTGCGCGGCGGCCTTCCGAGGCCGCCGCGAAAGGCCCTGGGACGCGTTCCTGGCGGCCTGGGAAGGCCGCCAGGCGGGCAGAAAGAGCCGAGTAGCGTTGTAGGATTAGGAGGAGTCCGATGCCGATCAGCCGCCGCACGTTCCTGCAAGGCGCCGCCGCTGCCGCCGCGCTGCCCCGTCTGGCTCGCGCCGCGCCCAACGAGCAGACGCCGCCCGTGCGCCAGATTACCCGCGGGCCCAAGTGTCACTGGTTCGGCTACTACGATAAACTGGAGTTCGACCCCACGTCGCGGTACTGCCTCGGCATGGAAGTCGGTTTCGAGCACCGCTCGCCCCGCGCCGATGACGTTATCAGGACGGGCATGGTCGATACCGCCGACGGCGACCGGTGGATCGAACTCGGCGAAAGCCGCGCCTGGGGATGGCAGCAGGGGTGCATGCTCCAGTGGCGGCCGGGGTCAACCACCGAGGTCCTCTGGAACGACCGTCGCGGCGACCGTTTCGTCTGTCACGTCCTCGACACGAAAACACGCCGGACGCGGACCATCCCGCACCCGATCTACACGGTCGGCCCCGACGGGGTGACGGCCGTCTCCGCCGACTTCGCACGCATCCAGGACGTGCGGCCGGGGTACGGATACCCGGGCCTGCCGGACAAGCACCGCGACGAGATGGCGCCGAAGGATTCCGGCATTTGGCGCGTGGACCTCGTCACCGGCAAGGCGACGCTCATCGTCTCGCTGGCCGACATTGCGGCGTTCGGCGTCCGCCACGAGAGCATGAACGGGGCGAAGCACTACGTCAACCACCTGCTGTTCAACGCGGATGGCTCGCGGTTCATCTTCCTGCACCGGTGGCTGCCTCGCGGCGGCAAAGGGCGCCGCGTCACCCGCATGCTCACCGCCACGCCCGACGGCAGAGACGTGTACGAGGTGACACCGCCGGGCATGACCTCGCACTTCATCTGGCGCGACGCCGAGCACATCCTCGCTTGGGCCCGGCCCGCGGGCAAGCCGGCCGGCTTCTACCTCTTCAAGGACCGTACCCGCCAGGTCCGCGAGGTCGGCAAGGGCGTCATGACCCACGATGGGCACTGCTCTTACCTGCCGGGGGCCGAGTGGGTTCTGTACGACACCTATCCCCAGGGCAAGGAGCGGCTGCAGACCGTCTACCTGTACCACGTGGCCACCGGCCGCAGGGTCGTCCTCGGCCGCTTCCACCTGCCGCCCGAGTACAAGGGCGAGTGGCGGTGCGACACCCACCCCCGCTTCAGCCCCGACGGCCGCAACGTCGTCATCGATTCCCCCCACACCCGCCAAGGCCGCCAACTCCACCTGATTGACATCAGCAGAGTCGTCGGCTGAGCGGTCTGACATCAGTCTTGCGCGGCAAGGTCATCCCGAAGTCATGCGCGGTGGGTCTCCGCACCCACCGCGCGTTAAAGCCCATTGTCGCCATATCGCGGCGGGTACGGAGACCCGCCGCGCATCAACCCCATCCCGCGCGGCGGGTCACCCGACCCGCCGCGCTCCCACGTTCTTTCTCGCGGTGGCTCAGGAGAGCCACCGC
>CAZEBQ010000263.1:0-6299 GCA_964510295.1 uncultured Anaerolineales bacterium
TCCAGACCAGGTGATCGAGACGTTCGGGCGTCATCAGCCGGGCGCGGCCGTCGAGAAAGCCGATGACGTAGCCGCCCTCGCGTCGCGGCGCGGGGGGCAGGAGGTCGCGGCCGCCGGAGAGCGGGCTGCCGGGGCCGCACTCGAAGAACAGGACCGTCTCGGAGGCGCGGGCCAGGTCGTAGGTCTCGGCGAGGGCCACGGCCCGGTTCATGGTCACCGCGCGGCCGGCGCCGGGGTCGGCGGGATCGGCCAGGAAGTGGAGATCCGTGATGAGGCCGTCCTCGATGAGGGCGTCGGGCCACGAGTCCGGCGGCGGCAGGCGACCGTCGTGCACGGCGCTGTACGATATCGCGTTTTGGCACAAAACCTGAACGTTGGTCCGGAACTGCACGGAGTCGTACTCACGCTCGGCGTAGAACCAGGCGGCGCCCGTCCCGGCAATGATCACCAGGCCGACGATGATGGCGATGATGGAGACGATAAGGCCCGCCACGGCCAACCCTCTGCCACCGAGTTGGCCGCCGCTGTGTTTGATGCGCCTCATGGCCGCGATGCTGAGGACGAGGCCGGCGATGCCGCCGAGGCCGCACGTACAAACCCCCGCGATGCCGCAGATGAGGCTTGCGACCGCCAGGCCGCTGGTTTTCGGGCCGGGCGCCTGTTGCGGCGGGTAAACGGATGGCGGTGGCGGCGGCTGGGTCATGGCGTTGTCCTTGCGACAGGACACAGGCATGCCGCCGGCGACGGTGTCAACCAGAGGTGCGGCCGGAGGAGGTCGAGCCGCTCCATCTCCTCTCCGAAGAAGTCATCCTGCTCCTTCTCGGCCTCGGCGTAATCCGATTCCCAGATATCGACCGTCCAGTCCTTGATCTCGTTTCGGAAGATGATCAGCAGCCCGAGCAGGGGCAGGTCGATGGCCGCACCGCCCAGGATCATGAACCCCGAGACGACCACCCCGGCGATCGCCAGGCCTCTGCTGCGCCCTGGGGCCGTGCCTTGGCCGCACCTCGTGAGGGCGATGATGCCCAGGATCAGGCCGAGGACCGCCGACACGCCGCACGTCACGATCCCGAGCGCCCCGCAAATGATGCTTGCGATGGCCAGGCGGCGCGAGTTCGTGCCGGCCGGCGGTGGGCTGGATGGTGCTGGCTGGGGAATGGATGCCTCGGTCACGATAAACCCCTTTTGCAGGACGGTTCTTCTCCCGGCCGGGTGGCCGAAGTTTCTAACTATGTCTCGGGCGGCATGAGTTGACAGCCGCTCTCGCTTTGTCCTACAGGGCGTTGAGTTTCGTGCCGTCGGACGCCGCGTGGATGTCCGTCAGGTTCGCACGAAACTCACCCGTGGCCATGTTGAACCACCAACCGCCGTCCGAAGACGGCGCCGAGAAGTTAAAGTCGGCGTGGCGGACGACCTCTACCGTGTTGATGCCGCTGATCGGGTTCGCGGGGACGGACTGGAGATACGGTCCGTACCGGTGAGTCGTGTCCGGCCAGGCTGCACACGAGGCTGGCGATAGCAAGACCGCTTGTTTTGGTGGCGGCTGCCGGTGCCGGGGATGGGACGGACGGCACTTGCGGCGGCACAGTGGTCACGGCGTTCTCCCGAAACAAGCCTCCTATGCGCGTCCATCTTCGCACGAAGGGCGGGGCTCGCAAGAGATTTTTCGCGCGGCGTTCGCGAGGCGGGGGCAACGATTTCTGGCAACCGGTTTGCGGCGGTGCGGATGGTGTTCAGGCCCGCTCGCGGGCCTTTGCCCCGCAGGGGTTCAGACCCGGCCTTTTAGGCCGGGGACCGCATCGGGGAGGGCCCTTGCGCCCTTTTCCTTCCCCTCTCTCCGGGCCGCTGAAGCGGCCCGGAGAGAGGGGAAGGAGAAACAGAGGGGGGCACCGTTTGGGCCACCGGGGGTAAAACCCCCGGCCTATACCCCCTGCGGGGCAAAGCCCGCCGAGGCGGGCTCTCAAGAGGCCTAGCACGTCGGCTCACTCCTGCCGCCAGAATAAATTGCCACACCCTTCGCGAGAACTGCGCGTGGGTGCAGAGCACCCACCCTACACTTACGCTCGCGGCAATTCGTCTTGCTCTGCGGTGGCGGTGCACCTACAATCCGCATCGGTCGCGAGAAGAGGTTGGGATGAAATCGATTTACGTCCATCAGCAGACGCTGCCCCAAGGCTGGGAGACGGCCGTCCGCCGGTGCTGGAACGAGGGGGCACGGTTCCAGACGCAGTACGACAAGCCCGGCGACCCCGAGAGCCGCGACGTGGCATGCCTCATCCACGTGACCGACCCGTTTGCCGAGCCGCGCATCCACAAGGCGTTTCCGGGGGGGCTGGAGGACCTCGAGGTCTACCGGGCCGAGGTGCTCTACGGCGTGCACGATCACTGGGTCGCGCCGGAAGAGGGCAAGTGGGAGTACACGTATCACGAGCGGCTGCGGGCGTATCGCGTGCCGGGGGTCGATGAGCCGATCGACCAGATCGCCGAGGCGGTGCGGCTGCTTCGCGAGGCGCCGTACACGCGGCGGGCCCAGGCGGTGACGTGGCAGGCGTGGCAGGACGTTGGCATCGCCGACCCGGCGTGCCTTCAGCGTGTTTGGTTCCGCGTTGAGAAGGCCGCATCGGGCGGGCCGGACCGGCTGAACCTGGCGATTCACATCCGCTCGAACGACGCATTCAAGGCTGCCTTCATGAACATGTTCGCCTTCACGGAACTGCAGCGGCAGGTGGCCCGCGAGTTGGGCGTTGAGGTCGGCGACTACGTTCACATGGCCGACAGTTTCCACATCTACGGCTCGTACTTTGCCGAGTTCGAGGGGTTCCTGAAGATGGTCGAGGCGCGCCCGGACCGGTATTTCACGAGCGAGTTCGCGCGGCCGATGTTCGAGGACGGCGCCAGGCGGGTGCTTGCCGAAGACGGCCTGCCCGACGAGAAGCGGGCCGCCATGGAGAGGCGGCTCGAGGAACTCAAGCGCGCAGGAGAGGCGCCGTGACCCAGCCGCCCGGCACGTCCGACGACCAGCGCCGCGACGGCGAGCGTCTGGAGACGGAGGTCTTGTACCCGTCGCCGTTCACGGTGGTGGGTCGTGTGCGGAGTTTTCGCCATGCCTTTATGGGCATGTGGTTTGTTCTGCGGAGCCAGCACAACGCGTGGCTTCACGCGGCGGCGTCGGTACTCGTGCTTGCACTGGCGGCGGCGCTGCACGTCCGCGTTCAAGCGTTTACGGTGGGCGAGTGGGCCGACCTCGTGATCGCCATCGTGCTCGTCTGGGTGGCCGAGATGTTCAACACGGGGCTCGAGGTGCTGGCGAACGCGGTCTCGGGCCAGCGGCATCCGGTGGTGAAGATCGCGAAAGACGTGGCGGCCGCCGCCGTCCTGGTGGCGGCCATCGGCGCCGTGGTCGTCGGCCTCATCCTCTTCGTGCCGCGCTTCGCCGCGATGTTCGGCCTGTTGGGCGAGTAGCACCCCGTTGGCACAGTTGCGCGGTGGGTCTCCGTACCCACCGCGCGAGAAGGTGTGTTTTCGGCGCTGGGCGGCGGGTGCCCGTTCGACAGGCTCAGGGCAGGCTCCGACCCGCCACGCACGAAGTCGCGCTGTAGGACCGAGATTGCGTTTTTTGTGCTCACGCCGAGTTGAAAACGTCCGACATTTAGGGTAAGCAGTCTCGGTGTGGTGCGTGTGCGCGGTTGCGTGCGGCCTCTGGAGAGGAGAAAGGTGGCGTCATGTCCGAATCGATCCCGCCGACCGGCCCCTCGCCGGTGCCTTGCGGCATGGACCCTGAGTCGATCACGGCCGATTTCACCAGCCATCTCAAACACACCCTCGGACGCGACCGCTACACCGCCACGGCCCACGATCAGTATCTGGCCCTGGCGCTGGCCACGCGCGACCGGCTCATCGACCGCTGGATCCGGACCCAGCAGACGCACCACGACCGGCAGGTCAAACGGGTCTACTACCTGTCGCTGGAGTACCTGACCGGCCGCTCGCTCGGCAACAACGTCATCAACCTCGGCATGGAACCCGCCGTCCGCGCTGCCATGGACGGCCTCGGCCTCGACTGGGAACATCTGCGCGACGAGGAGGTCGATGCCGGTCTCGGCAACGGCGGTCTCGGAAGGCTGGCCGCCTGCTTCCTTGAATCCCTCGCCACGATGCAGTTGCCCGCCATGGGCTACGGCCTGCGATACGATTACGGCATCTTCCGCCAGGCCATCGAAAACGGCTACCAGGTGGAGCGGCCCGACGACTGGCTTCGCGGCGGCAACCCGTGGGAGATTCCGCGGCCCGACTACGTCATTCCCGTCCGCTTCGAGGGACGGGTCGAGGAAGGACGCGAGAACGGCAAACAGGTGGCCCACTGGCTCGACACGCGGACCGTCCTCGGCATGCCGCACGATATCCCCGTCGTGGGCTATGGCGGCAACACCGTGAATACGCTGAGGCTGTGGGGCGCGCGGTCGGCCGTCGAGTTCGACCTGGAGGACTTCCAGCACGGTGACTACATCGCCGCCGTCCAGGCCAGGGTGGCCGCCGAGAACCTCTCGAAGGTCCTCTACCCCGACGACACGGTCTCGGCCGGCCGGGATCTTCGTCTGCGGCAGGAGTATTTCTTCGTGGCGTGCTCGCTGCACGATATCGTGAGGCGGTTCAAGGCCGATAAGCCCGACTGGAACGAACTGCCGAACCGGGCCGCCATCCAACTCAACGATACCCATCCCGCCCTGGCCGTGCCGGAACTGATGCGCATGCTCGTTGACGAGGAAGGCCTGCTGTGGGAACAGGCGTGGGACCTCACGGTCCGCTGCCTCGGCTACACGAACCACACGCTGATGTCGGAGGCCCTGGAACGGTGGCCCGTCGAGATGATCGGCCGCATCCTGCCCCGGCACCTGCAGGTCATTCACGAGATCAACCGCCGCTTCCTCCGCATCGTCCGGGCCAAGTGGCCGAACGACGCCGGCCGGCCCGGCCGCATGAGCATCATCGAGGAGGGGACGCAGAAGCAGGTCCACATGGCCCACCTGGCTATCGTCGGCTCGCATTCGACCAACGGCGTCTCGGCCATCCACACCGACCTCTTGAAGACCCGGCTTGTGCCCGATTTCTACGACATGTATCCGCAGCGCTTTAACTCCAAGACCAACGGCGTGACGCAGCGCCGGTGGCTGCTGAAGGCGAATCCGCCCCTGGCGGCACTGATTACCGACGCCCTCGGCGACGCCTGGATCACCGGCCTCGCGGAGATCGAACGCCTCGTGCCGCTGGCCGATGATGCCGACTTCCGCAGACGCTTCATGGCGGTCAAGCAGCAGGCCAAGGTGGCCATGGCCGACTACCTCCGCAGGAAGCACGGCTGGAGGCCGGACCCGAACTCGCTCTTCGACGTCCAGGTCAAACGCATCCACGAGTACAAACGTCAGTTGCTGAACGTCCTCGGCATCGTCGTCCGCTACAACCGCCTGCGCAACCACCCCGACCTCGACCTGGTGCCGCGAACCTACCTCTTCGGCGGAAAGGCCGCCCCGGCGTATGCCATGGCCAAACTCATCATCAAACTCATCAACAACGTGGGCGCCGTCGTCAACCACGATCGCACCATCGACGGGCGGATCAAGGTCTATTTCGTGCCCGATTACCGCGTGTCGCTGGCCGAACGCATCATCCCCGCCGCTGACGTGTCGGAACAGATTTCACTGGCCGGCACCGAGGCATCCGGCACCGGAAACATGAAATTCATGCTCAACGGCGCCCTCACCGTCGGCACGCTCGACGGGGCCAATGTCGAAATGCGCGACGAGGTGGGCCAGGACAACATCTTCATCTTCGGCCTTACCGCCGACGAGGTGGCCGCTCACGCGCCGCGCCACGATCCCTGGGCCTGCCTGGCGGCCGACGAGGAGATCCGAGAGGCATTCGACCTGATTGCGGGAGGCCATTTCAACTTCGAGGAACCCGGCATCTTCGACCCTATCACCCACGCCCTGACGGGCGGCGGCGACCCGTATCTGAACCTCGCCGACCTGCGGGCCTACATCGACACCCACGACCGCATTGATGATCTGTACCGGCAACCGCACGAATGGGCACGAAAGGCCATTCTGAACGTGGCCTATTCCGGCAAGTTCTCTTCCGACCGGACCATCGCCGAGTACGCCCGCGAGATATGGCAGGTCGAGCCGTGCCCCATCGAAAACGCCTGCCACGACGCCCCTCAACCCGAAGAGGCCCAGGCACAAGTAGTAGGGTGACGGCACAGGCACACCTGACCCCGCCCACCACCGTACGCCCGGGATGAC
>CAZEBQ010000264.1:0-6270 GCA_964510295.1 uncultured Anaerolineales bacterium
TCGGCGCCGCCACCTTCGCGGTGGATGAGAACGCGGCCAACTCGACGGACGTCGGCACGCCGCTCGTCGTCACCGACCCCGACGCCGGCGACACCACCGCCTGGACCATCACCGCCGGCAACGGACTCTCCATCTTTGCCATCGATGCCGGCACCGGCCAGATCACCGTCGCCGACAACACCAACCTCGATTACGAGACCACCACCCAGGTCGTCCTCACCGTCCGCGTCACCGATTCCGGCGGTCTCTGGGACGAGGCCGACGTGACGGTCAACGTGAACGACGTCAACGAGACGCCGACGGTGCAGGCCGCCCAGGTCTTCAGCGTGGCCGAGGATGCAGCAAACGCGACGGTGGTCGGCACGGTTCAGGCGACCGACCCCGAGGACAACATTACGACGTTCGCGATCACGGCCGGCAACGGCGACAACGTTTTCGGCATCGACAATTCCGGCGAGATCACGGTAGCCGACAACACCCTCCTCGACTACGAGACCACCACCCAGTACACCCTGACGATCAAGGCCACCGACGCCGGGGGTCTGTGGGGCGAAGAAGACGTGACGGTCAACGTCACTGACGTTGCCGACTAGCGGGCGTGGTCCGACGCGTATAAGGCGTCGCGTGTACGTGAAAGACAGCGCGGTGGGCACGAGGGGGTCCACCGCGCTGCTGTTTCATCTTCCGCCGCCGGGTCAGAAACTGATGTTGAAGGCGGTGTACAGGAAATCCCGCGGTTTGCGGTCGAGGTACGCCTGGCCCGGGAAGAACCGGCCGTAATGCAGCGACCACGAAAGGTCGCTCAGAATGCGCCACTCGACGAACACGTCGATCTCCTGGCCGACGTCGCCGGAGGTATCGACCGCGCGGAAATCGCTGATGGGGCCGTCTTTGTCGGTCTTGAACAGGAAGTAGTAATTGGCGCCGAGGTCGATGCGCCCCGCCCCCATCTTCTTCTCGTACGGCGTGAACCGCCCACCCAGCCTCACGAACTGCAGGTTGGTAAACCGGGCGCCCAACGCCAGACCGGAGTTCACGTAACCGAACCCCTGGAACGCGTTGTCGTCGCTCCCCATCGTGTTGCCGAGAAACGCCGTCGTCGCCCGCTGCCGGTCGCCGTCGCCGGAGGCGTACCCGTACTCGCCGGTGAACACCGGCCGCAAGGCGTGGTCCATGTAGTAGTTGACTTCGGCGTCGAAGGCGAAGGCGCGGATGTGCTGGTCGTCGTCCTGCTGCCCGCTGGCCACGCTGCGGCCCTTTTCCCAGAGGGCCTCGAGTTCGTACCGCCAGTTCGGCGCCAGGCTTCCCCGGCCGCCGATACCGTAGTACTGTGACTTGTACCGGTAGTCCTGGAACATGGTGACGGGCTTCTCTTCGGACCAGTCGCGCTGGAAGACGAAGAAGGCGTAGGGTTCGTGGCGCTCGAGGCGTGTCAGCCGCAGTTCACCGCCGTAGAAGGTCCGGCGGCTGCGTGTGAACCCCGGCGTGCTGCGGTCGATGTTGTCTTCGCTCTCGATCGACCGGCCCGCAAAGCCCGTGAACGAGAAGTCCCTGGCGTGGATTTCAAAGAGGCCGGCGTCCAGGATTTTGCCCAGCGCGATGCCGCGGCCCACCTCGATGTACTGCCGCCCGCCCCGGCCGATCACCTGCACCGGCCATTTCTGCCCCCAGTATTTCTCGGCGGCCGCCGACAGGTCCAACTCGTAGTAACCGATCTCCAGGCTCGGACCCGCCAGATCGTGCTGGCGGAACCCCCGGGCGTCGCCCGCTGCAAAATCGACGTACGCCAACCCCAGCCGCGCGAAGATGCGATGAACCTCATCCAGGTAGATCTGCGTCCACAACCGCAGGTCCTGACGCGTCAGATGGGCGTGGCCCCCGTCCACGTCGTCGTAGTAGGTGTACGAGGGGACGTAGAACCCGCCCCACTCAATCAGGGCCTTCTGATCCGGAGGCACCTCGCGGTCCAGGCGTTCCCGGATGTCACGCTCCAGGAACATCGTCCGCTGAAACACCTCTTCCGGACGGGGCTGGGCCGAAGACGATGACGAGAGGGCCCCCACCGCAACCGTTGCAGCCAGCAGCAATGTCACACGCTTCATGGAGTAACCCCACCTCAGACCGTCGCCAGCAACATCATGCACCCTAGGGCATTCGCATGGGCCCGTCAACAGAAAACGCACGCCCATCCCCGAACCGCCTCCATGGGACGCTCCGCAACGGGCCGCACCCGACCCTGCGACCCCGCAGCGCCGCTCTCATCCCCCTTATCGTGCACCCGAGACGGGCGTGTTTAGTCATTCCCGCCGGCGGTTGACATCTGTGACCGGCTCCGGTAGCGTGTGGCGCGGTCCATCGCCGACCGCCGCCCTTCGACGCCGAACCGCCTGAAAGGGGACCACCGCCATGGCTCACCGGATCACCCGTCGCACCCTGGGCAAAGCCGCTGCCGCCGCTGCGTTGACGGCCGCCTCGGCCACCAGGGTTCTCGGAGCCAACGAACGCGTCCAACTCGGATTCGTCGGCGTCGGAAACCGCGGACGCCAACTCCAACAGGCCTTCGCCAAACACGCCGACTGCCAGGCCGTCGCCTTCTGCGACGTCTGGCAGCCCTACCTCGACCGCGCCAAGGCCGCCAACGACGGCAACGGCGACCTCTACGTCGACTTCCGCAAAATGTACGGGCGCAAGAACCTCGATGCCGTCGTCGTCGGCACGCCCGATCACTGGCACGCCATCCAGACCATCGACGCCTGCGACGCCGGCATGGACGTTTACGTCGAAAAACCCCTCTCCATCGTCGTCCACGAAGGCCGACGCATGGTGGCCGCCGCAAGGCGGAACCAACGCATCGTACAGGTCGGCACCCACCGACGCTCCTCGCGACTCTACGCCGCCCTGGCCGAGATGGTCCGGAGCGGCGGCATCGGCAAGGTCACCGTCGCCCGCGCCTACCGCCTCAGCAACATGGCACCCGGCGGCATGGGCAAGGCCAGGGACACCGACCCGCCCGGCGACATGAACTGGGACCTCTGGATCGGACCCCGCCCGATGCGCCCCTTCCGCGAGACCATCGCCCCCTACAAGTTCCGGTGGTGGCGCCTCTACTCCTCGCAGATGGCCAACTGGGGCGTCCACTACCTCGACGCCATCCGCTGGGTCACCGGCGACGAGGCCCCGGCCTCGGTCTCAGCCCACGGCGGCCGGTTCGCCGTCGACGACGACCGCACGGTCCCCGACACGCTGGAGGCCGTCTTCCAGTTCGCCTCCGGACGCCTCGCCATCTTCGGACAGTACGAGGCCAGCGGCGCGCCGGCCCTTGCGGGCGGCGAAATCGAGTTCCGAGGCACACAGGGCGCCGTCTACGTCGACCACAAAGGCTACGAGGTCCATCCGGAGCGCGGCGGCCAGTTCCAGGACCGAAAACCGCGGATGAAAGCCCAAACCGTCACCAGCACCGACGGCGACCTCACCGTCCAACACGCCCGCAACTTCCTCGACTGCATCAAGTCGCGCAAACGCCCCAACGCCGACGTCGAGGACGGCCACCGTTCAACCACCATGGCCCTGCTCGCCAACATCGCCCTGGCCACCGGCCTCCGCCTCGAATGGGACGCCAAGACCGAAAAGACAAACCACGACCAGGCCAACCGCCTCCTCATGTACGACTACCGCAAACCGTGGGTCCTGCGCTGAGCCCCCAACGCTGTCACCCCGAGCGCAGCCGAGGGGTCTCGCCGTTGCCGAACCGCAAGCGCGGCGGGTGTCCGTACGTGTTTAGCGTGTCATTCCGAGCGAGCGAAGCGAGCGGAGGAATCTCGCCGTTGCCGTTGCCGTTGCCGTGGTCGTTGCCGAAGTACAAGCGTGGCGGGTGTCCCCACCCGCCGCGCGCGAATCGCCGGTCTTGCCGCAAGCGTGGCGGGTGTCCCCACCCGCCGCGCGCAACGCGAATGGGTGTCTGGAAGCCACGCGATGCCGTAGCATCGAACAGCAACCAGGACGACGAGCACCAGGGAAACGACAACACCAACAACCACGACAACAACCAACGACTCTGTGGACACATCTCCCCATACGGGCCCGGTGAAACAAGGGCGGGGCAAGATCGCCCTTGAAACGAGGGCGGTTATGGGTGTTCACGGAAGTGCCCATTGGTCGCCGGCGTCAGCCTCCTGCCCCAGGCCCGAGGCTCACCCAGCGCGGGTAGTAGATGTAATCGACTCGGCCGATGATGTCGCGCATGGGGACCGGCCCATACTGTCTGCTGTCCTGGGCTTGGTTCCGGTTGTCGCCAAGCACGAAGACGTGGCCATTGGGGACGGTCGTCTTGTCCAGGTTCCACCGTTTCCTGCGTTCCTGATCCGTTGCGTTCGTGCCGGGAGGCGCCGTCATCAGGACTTGATACGTGGCCGAGGCGTTCGTTTCCCGGAAGATCTCGCCCGCAAGCATCTTGTCTTCCCCGCCGTTGCAGGCGCCGACGCGGGTTCGCTGCAGCGCTTTGTCGTTGACGTACAGCGCGCCGCCGGTGATCTCGATGGTATCGCCGGGAAGTGCAACGACCCTCTTGATCTGTTTCTGGTGCCGCCGGTTCGGGTGGATGAACACAACGATGTCTCCCCTCTGCACCGGCCCGTCGTGGTAGGCGAGTTTGTTGGCCAGCACTCTGTCACCAAGTTGGATCGTGGGATGCATACTGTAGGTCGGGATAAAAAAGGCCTGGACGATCGCTCGCCTGACGAACAGGGACGAACCCATCGCCAGCGGCAGCGACAGCAGAACGAAGATGACGTAAACGTACCATCGGTTGTAGTCCCTCAGCACGTAATCAGCGCCGATTCTCCGGGCCGTGCGGGCGGCGTCGGCCACGGCGTAGATCCAGACGACAACAGACACGACGCCCCCGACGGCTGCCACTGTCCGTAGCCACAACGTCACCGGGAGGAAGGCAAATGGGCCCAGTACTCCCAGGACACTCCCAATGAAGAGCAACACCAGTCCCTTGCCGAACCTGCCACAGTAGACATGTCCCAGCCCCGTAACCAGCAGTGACAGAAGCAGTGCCGCCAGAGGGCGCCTTCTCGTGCTTTCCGCAACGGTTCCGCTTGGCATCTCAGGCTCCTTCTATTCAGGCATGGCCAGAATGAACGCAACGAGCAGACCGGTCCGCGCCATTGCCAGAGCCAGTGCCAGGATCAGCATCGCCGCGGCAACGTAACGGTTCGACAGAAGCCGGACGAGAACGCGCATCCCGACCGGCGTCGTTTCCCTTGGCCCCTGAAGTCGGCGGATCTCTTTCATGACGCGGTCGGCGAAACCCTCTTCCACCTCCGCCCCGCTCCTGCTTCGCTTCCACGCCTCATAGGCGTTCTCGTCGTTCATGCGTCACCTCCGGCGAACCGGCTCAGCGATTCGCGCAGCGCCGCCTTGGCCCGGCTCAAACGCGATCGGATCGTCCCGGCCGGCACATTCATGATCCCGGATATCTCCACGCCGGACAGCCCGACGAGTTCGGACAGAACAAAGGCTGTCTTCTGCTCGAGCGGCAGGGCGGCCAGGGTGGCATCCAGGTGTTCGAAGAGTTCCTTCTCCGTCAGGCGATCGTGGGCGCCGTGACGGTCGGGCCGCTCCGGCAGGTCGGCCATCAGCCCGGCCGGCTGCCTCCTGAGTGCGTTGAGGCACTTGTTCCTGGCTATGGTGAACAGCCATGTCGAGAAACGGCAGCGCGCAGGATCATACGTCCCGAGGGCCTGGTAGGCGGAAACGAACACGTCTTGGGCGATGTCCTCGCAGGTCTCGGGATTCGGGATCATATTCCTTATCATGCAGACAAGGGGCCTCTCATACCTTCTCACCAGGAAACGGAACGCGTCGGTGTCGCCGCTGCGCACCCGGAGGATCGTCTCGTGGTCTTCCGTCATAACGTGCTTCCAGGTCCGAACCGTGCCATTATAGTGTTATACCCTCCAGGGCGGAAAACGTTGCACGGACGCCGTCGGAAGAAGCCGGATTGACAGCAGTCCAGTTCCCCGGACGCGCGACTTGATTCGAGTCCACGCCTGCAGCATCGACCAGCGGCGCAAGCCCTCGCTGGCCTGAAGCCCGCCATCGGCCGCGAGCCCCGGCAGGGCCTAAAACGGCGGCAGCACCCTGCCCACATCAGTTCCCGTCGGAGCTCTTCTGGCACCGACCCGTTGCACTTGGGATGTGAATTCGCCCATCCTTGTTGGCTGTGTCAAGGTAGGTGCCTTTTGCCTTGATTCGCCGCGCGCA
>CAZEBQ010000265.1:0-1899 GCA_964510295.1 uncultured Anaerolineales bacterium
GCCGAGGGCGACTGCACGGCCCAAGGGCCGTGCCACCCCGCTAAACACGTACTCCCAGGCCACCAGGAACAGGCATAAACTGCGTTCGCACCGCCCCGTCCGTGCTCGGCGGTTCATTCGTCGTCAGGCGGCTCGCCGCCGCGCCGGCTGAGCAGCCGCAGCAGAGACACCAGGTCTCGCGCGCCCGCGGGCAGGATGACGAGCACGAGCACGTAGAAGGCCGTGAACCCGACGAGGCACACGATCGTCCAGAAGGTGATCCACGATTCCATTTCATGCCTCCTGCGGCGGCGGTGCCGCATCGCGCTTGTCCGGAAACAGGAGCGAGAACGCCACGAACACGCCCGCGCATGCCACGTACGTCGCCAGTCCGACGTAGGAGTTCTTCAACCAGGGCTGCCACAGGTCGGGCAAGAGCGCGCGGACCGGGTCGAGGGCGACGACCGAGACGAGTCCGCCGACCAGGGCCGCCATCGCCCCGACCCGCGACGCCCGCCGCCAGTACAGTCCGCCGATGAGGATCGCGCCTGCGCCGCCCAGGTACACGGTGCCCGTGACGGCCATGTATCCCCAGACGCTTTCGGGCAGTTCGTACCAGATGCCCCACCACAGGAGGAACGCCCCGATGAGGACGATCAGGACTCGGGTGATCCGGATCTGGGATTTCTCCGAGAGCGGGCGCTTCCGCAGCGGGCCGATGACGTCGCGCGTGATGACCGACGACCAGCACAGGAAATAACTGTCGTGCGTTGACATGAACGCCGCCATCAGGCCGGCTACCAGGATGCCCAGAAGCCCCGACGGCACGATCTTGCCCAGCAGCAGCGGCATGGCCTGGTCGGGGTGCGACGCGGCGCCGCCGAGCCCGTCGGGGAAGAAGTAGGCGGCCATCTCCGGCCGCGATGACACGTAGTGGAAGGCGGTGATGGCGAACAACGCCGGGATCGCCACCCGGATGAACTGGCCGGGCGTCGAGAACAGGAACGTCCGCCTGGCCGTCTTGGGGTTCCTGGCGGTCAGCGCGCGGCTGGCTTCGGGCGCCCAGCAGACGGATGCGGCCAGCACGTGGATGACCATCCAGCCGACCCAGACCCACCCATAGGAGTCGGCGTGAAACGGGTTGAAGGCCCTCTCGCCGCGGTGGTCGGCAAGCGTCGTGACGATGGCGTTCCAGCCCAGGTCCGGGCCCGTCAGGCAGAAGTAGAGCCCCAACCCCAGGCCGACGCTCAGGATGACGAACTGAACGTAGTCGGTGATGATCACCGAGACCATCCCCCCCAGCACCGTGTAGAGCAGGACCAGGGCGATCATCAGCGACGTGACGATGTTGACCGTCAAGACGTAGTCCTCGCCGCCCATGCCCGTCGCATAGGTGATGAACGTCGCCCCCATCTTGGGGAACAGGCCCATGTTCAGAATCCCCGCCGCCGCGCAGATTACCCCGGCCGTCACGCGCACCGTCTTGCCGTAGCGCTGCTCGAAGTATTCCGGGATGGTCGTCAGGCAGCGCTGGCGCAGTTTGGTGACAACGAAGCCGGTCGATCCGATGATCGCCAGGACCGCGACGCCGATCAGGCCAAGGGTCATGTACGAGAAGCCCTTCTGAAAGCCGTCCATGGCGGCGTACATGATGGTGACCAGCCCGAGTCCGGTGCCGATGCGGGTGGCGGTGTTCAGTGCGGTTCGGGACCCGCGTCCGCCCACCATGTAGTCGGAGACGCTGTGGATGTACCGGTTGGCGAAGATGCCGAGCAGGCCGACGCCCCCCAGATACGCCGTCACGATCCACCAGTCGATTTGGCCGAAATTCGTTGTAAACATCGCTCTCCTCTTACCAGGCTTCGGTAGTAGGGCTAACGGTCTCCGCGTGGTGGCCTTCCGAGGCCACCACGCTTGACG
>CAZEBQ010000265.1:1999-6185 GCA_964510295.1 uncultured Anaerolineales bacterium
GCGGACCTCTCGCGGCGGCCTGGGAAGGCCGCCGCGCGGTCTTGAGCCAGGTCTTCGGCTAACGGTCTCCGCGTGGTGGCCTTCCGAGGCCACCACGCTTGACGGCGGACCTCTCGCGGCGGCCTGGGAAGGCCGCCGCGCGGTCTTGAGCCAGGTCTTGCGCGGCGGGTGCGGAGACCCGCCGCGCAGAAGACTGGCTTAGCGTTGTCCTATCAAGAGCGCCACCCGGGCGGCGCCCACGCCGCCGCTCATCTCCGGGACCACGTGCTCGGCGCCCCTGACGGCGGGGGCGATCATGGCCGTCAGGGTCTGCCGAAAAGCGAGTTGGGCCCGCAGGACGCCGCCCGAGAAGACGACGCGCGGCGGCCCGTCGCTGCCTTCGCCGGGCCAGAGCCGGCCGACGACCGCCTCGACGCCGCAGGCCAGGCGCCGGGCTGCGTCGTCAATGATGTCCCGTGCCACGGCGTCTCCGTCCGATGCCGCCTCGAAGACGATCGGGGCCAGGCCGGCGACGCCGTCCTTGGCAAACGGGCTGAGCCATGGAACCAGGTCATCGACGGCGTCGAGGCCGAGCCGTTTCGGAATCACCGTCTCGAGCGCGGTGGCCGGCCCTCGGCCGTCGGCCGCACGCGCCGCAGCGCGGAGGGCACGGCGACCGATGTCGAACCCGCTCCCTTCATCTCCCAGAATCGGTCCGCGTCCGCCGACCCGATGGTCGCGACCGTCCGCCGTGCGTCCGTAGACGACCGACCCCGTGCCGCTGACGATCAGGATGCCCGAGAGGAGCGGGCTGCCGGCCGCCAGAGAGGCCAGGGCATCGTGTGCCAGGAAGACGGGGCCGGGCACGCCGGCCTGCTCGGCGATCCGCTGCCAGACGGCACGGTCCGCACGGGTGCGAAGGCCGGCCATGCAGAAGGCCGCCGCCCGGACCGCCTGCCATCGGTCGGCCGCCGCTTCCCGCAGACCGCCGACGATTCTCCTCACGACGTCCAGCGCCTGGACCTCGCCGACGGCGTGGACGTTGGACGGACCGCCGTCGCACTCGGCCACGACGCGCAGGTCGCCGTCGATGAGGGCGCCCGTCGTCCGCGTGGCGCCGCCTTCGACGCCGAGGAAAAGGTCCGGTGCCATGTGTTTGCCATCCGTGTCCGGTACGGCTGGTGGAGCGTCTAATCCTACAACGCGATGAGACCTTTCAGCAAGGCCGTCCGTCGGCCGGGGAAAAAGCGGGTCAGGGCCACTTGGCGGTCAAACCGGGGCCGTTTCCGGTTTGACCAGCCAAGAGGCCGTTTGAACGTCTTGGGCACCGGCAAAGCCAAGCCATTCAAAGCCAAACCGAACGGCTGGTTTGGCATTGAATATGGCCCTGACCCGCTTTTTTCCCGGCCGAGCGACAACCGGGCAGACGCACAGGTAGCGTAGTCGTACTAATCGTACATCAAGACGGCCCGTCGTCGCTGGAGAAACGCATGGAGTTCGTCGCGGCCCCGCCATTGGATTTCCGTAACGGTCTTTCCGGCGATCAGGTCGTCCAGGGCGTCGCGGTTGCGGAGCAGTCGGTCGATGGCGGCCGCCTTCCATAGCCCGCCGTAGAGATGCCTGAGTTGCCGGGCGATCTCCAGGCCGGTCCGAACGGGCCGGAACCCCTCGCGGTCGGTGATGATGACGTTGACGCCGCCGCACGCCTCGTCGGCGTACGTGCTGGTGTCCGGCGTGAACCGGATCGGCACGAACCGCACGCCGGGAAGCCGTGCACGATTCAGGTGCCGCGCCAGGCCCGTCTCGTTGATCCAGGGCGCGCCGAGGACCTCGAACGGCGTGTCGGTCCCCCGGCCCACCGAGAGGTTGGTCACCTCGAGCAGGCCGATCCCGGGGTAGAGCAGGGCCTGGGTCAGGCTCCGCATGTTGGGCGACGGGTTGACCCAGCGCAGGCCGGTGGCGTCGAAGAAGTGGCGCCGGCGCCATCCCTCCATGCGGACCACGTGCAGGTCGAGGTCGAGTCCCCGGTCGGCCTTGAACAGTTCGGCCAACTCGCCCACCGTCATGCCGTGCCGGACGGGGAGCCGATGAAAGCCGGTGAAGGTCTCGCGTCCGGCATCCAGGACCGGCCCCGCCACGTCGAGGCCGCCCGTCGGGTTCGGCCGATCGAGGACGACGAACCTCAGCCCGTGTTCGGCCGCCGCACGCATGGCCTCGCCCATCGTCGAGATGTAGGTGTAGAAGCGTGCGCCGACGTCCTGAATGTCGAAGACGAGCGTGTCGAGCCCGGAGAGCATCTTGCGGGTTGGACGGCGGGTCTTCCCGTAGAGGCTTATGACCTCGATGCCCGTGCCGGTGTGCGTCGAGTTGCCGATGACGGCCTGGTCGAGTTGTCCGGCGACCCCGTGCTCCGGGCTGAACAGTTTCCGGAGCCTGACGCCGGGTGCGTGGGCCAGGAGCCGGACGGTGCTGATGCCGTCGCGGCTCAGGCCGGTGTGGTTCGTGATCAGGCCGACTCGCCGGCCTTTGAGCCGCTCAAAGCCGTCGCGCTGGAGCACGTCGAGTCCGGTCAGGACGTTCAAGTCCGGCGGCTCGGGCGTTTCAGAGGGCGCAGCGGCGGGTCGGCGCCGCGCCTCCAGGGCCGGCAGTTGGGCCGCAGCGCCGGCTATCGTGCAGACGCGACCGGCCAGGGCGTTCACGGCGCCCTTGCCGTCGGGGTGCAGGCGGCTGCTCAGAAAAACGACGAACAGGTCCAACTCGGGGTCGATCCAGAGGACGGTCCCTGTGAACCCGCCGTGGCCGAAGGCGGTGTCGGAGAACGCCTCACCGCGGTTCGACGAGTATCGCGTGCGGCCGTCCCACCCCAGGCCCCGCACGCCGCCCGGCACGGGATAGCCCTTCGTCATCGCAGCCAGGGCGCCCCGGCTGAGGATGCGGGCGTCGCCCAGGGCGCCGCCTCCCAGCATCATCGAGGCGTAACGGGCCAGGTCGGCGGCTGTGGCGAACAGGCCGGCGTGCCCCGCCACGCCGCCGAGACGGTGAGCCCGGGGATCGTGGACCTCGCCGGTGATCCATCGGCCGTCGCGCTGCTCGGTGGGGGCACTGCGCCGGCGCAGCGGCTCACCCGGCAGGTAGCCGGTCTCGGTCATTCCGAGAGGGGCGAAGAGGTGCTCGTGGGCGAACCGGCCGAGCCCTTTGCCCGAGACCCGCCGCACCAGTTCCCCCAGCACGATGTAGCCGACGTCGCTGTAGATGAACGTGGTGCCGGGCTCAGCGCGTGGTCTCAGGTCGCAAATCCGCTCCCATGCCTTCTGAGGACCGTCCGCATAGTCGCCCAGCGGATTGTCCGGGACGAGGCCGCTCTGATGGGTCAGGAGTTGGAAGACCGTAATCTCGTCCTTCCCGTTGCGGCCGAACTCGGGCAGGTAGGTCGCGACGCGTTCGTCGAGGCGAACGCGGCCGCGGTCCACAAGCACCATCACCGACGTGGCCGTGGCGACCGGCTTGGTCAGAGACGCCAGGTCGAAGACCGTGTCGGCCGTCATCGCGACGGGGGTGGGAAGGACCTGGCGATGCCCGTAGGCTCGGAGCAAGACGATCTTGTTCTGCCGGCCCACCAGGACGACGCACCCGGGCATCCGGGCGGTGCTCAGCCCCTCGGCCACGACAACGTCGATCTGGTCCAGGTGCCAGGCGTCGATGCCGACCTCTTGAGGCGGAACCGACCTCAACCCGGCCGCAGATGCCCATACCGGCCGAACCGGTTGCGCGACGGCGAGGCCCGCAAGCACCAGCCAGCCGAGTCGGCACAAGATGTTGCTCATGGTAGGCCCCGTTCACCGGGCTATCGCTCGTCACACGACAGCGCCACGTCGTGCGCGGCAGGTCGGAGCCTGCCCTGAGCCTGTCGAACGGGGACCCACCGCGCAGCCCCGCAAACGGCCCTTTACGCGCGGTGGGTGCTCCAGACCCACCGCGCGAAATGCTAAGTGGCGCTGTGGCCGTAGGGTGGGTGCTCCGCACCCGTACGTGTTTAACGTGTCGGTTGTGGCTGTCACCCTGAGCGAAGCGAAGGGTCTCGCCGTGGAAACGACGAAACAGCAAAGACCACGGCGAGATTCTTCGGCCCGCAAGCGGGCCTCAGAATGACAACGCTAAACACGTACCCGCACCCACGCGGCGCATGCGTGACCTCTTCTTCCGACGC
>CAZEBQ010000266.1:0-6160 GCA_964510295.1 uncultured Anaerolineales bacterium
TTCACGGATGGCGGCTGCACAGACCGATTCAACCTCTGGGGTATGGAGTGACACTTACCTATCATTACGAGAATACACCACACAACATTGTACTTTTGATAATTGACCAGCTCGGTCCCGCAGCGATGATTGCTTGGTTCGCCGCCGTCATAGGCGGAATCAGAAAGACGAAATGGAAATACGGGTTGCTGTCCCTGATTCTGTTCGGAATGTTCCAACCTTTTGTGTGGACTATGATGGCCCCATATATGTGGGCAATGGTAGGAAGTGCTACAATGGCAAAAGGGACAAGTTATATCTTCAAGGAGTGCTATGCGTAAGAGACGGCACACACTTAAAAAGCGTGTAAGAAAACTTGAACACAAATATGCTGTACGCCACAAAACCAGAGGGTTTATAGGGTATATGACGGCATATAACATCGCCATAGTTCGAGTCAAATATCCAGAGGACAAAGGCTATACTGTTCATAGGAGAAAATAAAATGGCAGTAAAGAGAACCAAGAAGTTCGGGGGTAAAACTTATAAGCTCATTAGGTGGTATTTTGGTAAAGCAGCAGCCAAAGTTGCCAAGTCTGTGCTGGTAAAGAATGGATATTCAGTACGGATTACCGAGAAGAAGAAAGGATTTACAGGTAGCCCTAATTACTACTTATGGGCGAGGAGAAAATAATGGCAAAAGGTAAGGGACGTTGGTTCGAAGCGGGTGAAAAGTTAGGCTGGCATAAGGGGGATTCACAGGATAAGCGCCGCCGAATAGCCTTAAGAAACAGAAATGGAGATTTATTGGCTACCGCACGAGCTTTAATGGCTTTGGCTAATGTCACTCAGGATAAAGAAACCGAGAGGAAAGCAAGAGCAGATAGTAAATACTTTTACAACCAATATAAAAGAAAAGGCGTGAAAGCAAGGAGAAAATAATGCCTCAAAAAGAATACACGGATAGGAGTCGAGCCGAAAAAGAAGCGGCGCGGCTGAAAAAGAAAAACTATAAAATGGTTATGATAACCAGGCAGATTAAATATGTCTTGAGTTATCATAAGTAAGACAATGGCAATAGATACGGCAAATACGCCGCAGGCATTTGGCAGTTCAGGTGGCAAGTTTCATCTGGCTAGGAAGATAAGCGCCATGATGCCAGAGCATGACACTTATGTAGAGCCTTATGCCGGTGGAGCAGCAGTTTACTTCTATAAAGAACCCGCGCAGAAAGAAGTCCTCAATGATATGGACAAAGAAATCGCCTTTGCCTATCGGTTTATTCGGGATATGACGTCTCAACAGTATGAGGCTTTGAAGCGGAAGAATTGGGTAATAAGCAGAGGCACATTTGATAAAGTGAAAAAGATGAAACCTGAATCCGATGTGGACAGGTTCTATAAGTTTTATTACACGAAGAAAGCTAGTTTCCGTAAGAGTTGCACCGATGTTGACGTAGGACGTATAGGTAAGAGAGTCGGCATTGAGCGGCTACCGAAGGTGCAGGATAGGTTAAGGGGCGTTGCTGTTAATAGTGTGGATGCAATGAAGATGATTAATAAACATGATAGCCCGAATACACTATTTTATCTTGACCCTCCGTATCCTGGTACAGCGCGTATTGCGGGCAATGCACCTGATTTTAGCAAGGAGGATTTGGCAAGGCTTACGGAAAGATTAAAGCACATTAGGGGAAAATTTATTTTGTCTATGGATACAGTTAACGCAAAATTATTCCCGAAGTGGATGAACATCAAGCGAGTGGCAACGAAGCAAGCCGACATACAAGGTGGTGGATTTTTACCCGAGCCTAGAGTAGAGGTTATAGCCACCAACTTCAAGATACAGAAACACAAGAAGGTGAAAGCAAGGAAAAGGAGAAGCAGGGCTAGAGGGTTAACCCGTAGCCTTGTATCAATGAAATGTTAAGTAAGAAACTAACAAGGTGGTCTTTACCAGTATTACTTGCTGTGTTGGCTACCTTTACGCTTTTAGCCCCCGTTTTGGCGGCGATTGACGACCCTGATTCCATGTCGATAAATGCGGTGTACGCCTATCAGAATTGTAAAGAAGTGGGCGACCAACTTTACCTTATAGACTACACAATAGACTACTCAATTACGGGCAATCCCACCGAGCCTATAACCGAGGCGTTTTTGTGCCGTCTAATGAACGGGGCTGTTGAATTAAGGGCTGTTGCGCCTTATGCCTATTACAACGACGGCTACGACAGGGGGGTAATAGCGATTTACTTTAACGCCGCCGATGCCCCGGCATGGGAAGGTGATTATTCCATGTACTTAATCGGAAACCCGATATTAGCCTGGGGTGCTGATCCTCCGTCTGTTCATGTATCATCTTTTAATGTCTGGCAGGATAACCCGATAACGGTTACTCAAACCGTCGTTTCAAGCAGGATACTTTACCTTGCTGATATTTTAGAATTGGCGTGGAGTGTGGACATGATAGAGGCGGCCGGTGGTGGTCATGCCCTAACAGGATACGGCGAGGATTATTTCACCAATGTTGTGCCTTATGTAACGGACATAGCACCGTATGCTTTTTCAGGGCAAATAATACAACCTGAAATAGACCCTGTGGACACTTCAACGGATTATGCCGACGATTTGGAAACGGGCATAATTGGAACGCCTTTTGATTTAACCGACATGGCAGACGAATTTGGCGTTGGGCGTGGTCCTTTAACGTCGCTTTTATACTACGGCCTTGTGGCGTTTGCTCTTATCAAGATAACCTCGAAGGTTCAGTCCCAAAAACCCCTGATGATACTGGCTATCCCGTTTGTTATATTGGGGGCTTTTATAGGAGTACCGTTGATAATCACCATCGTTATAGGGTTCTTGGCTTTCGGGTTTATAGCATACTCACTATTTTACAAAGGGAGTACAGCATGAAAGGAATACCAAAATGGGACGGCTCCGGTAGGGGCGTCAGGGCAAACAGACGACGCGGCGGATGTGCAAAAACCTGTAAAACGGGTCGTGGCAGAAGGAGATAACTTGAGAAAGGTAATAAGCGGCGTTCTTTTAGGGCTACTATTTGTCGCTTTAGTGGCAATCCCCGTCCTAGCGAGTTATTACGCCAATTTAACCGCTACGGAAGCCAACGGCAATGACTACGACCAGTTAGGGATGCAGTTTTCACTTGACGTAGATTACCTGGCCGATAACGGGTATATCACGGCCACCGGGTTAGATACCCGCGTTACATCAGGTGGTACTACACTCCCTCACATGATGGTTGATGATAGGGTGTTATTTACTTCAGATTTAGAAGCCTATGGCTCTGTTAATTTACTGTTTGAAACAGGGAACACAGCCTTATCTAACTTCGATATTGTCGTCGGCAACGGCGGGTATGTGACGGTAGCAGACCACGCCAACCTTGAATTAGGCAATAATTTCGAGATTGAGTTTGACGGGTATGTTGACACCGGTGTAGCAGGTGATTTGATAAGCAAAACGGATAGCTTTGATGTAACAACCGACGGTGCGGGCCATGTTACGGCTGCTATTTATGGGCGGGCGGATATAAGTCAGACTAATAGTGATGGGGTAGATGTTATGCACGGGGCGGCTGTAACTATCGCAGGGCATAGAGTTGATGCTGTTCCCAGTGGTTATATTACTGGAATATCATTTTATCTTAACAAAGTCGGGAATCCGACGGGCACGGCTTATATAAGGGTTCGTACCGTGTCGGGCGATAGCATCCTGGGGACTATCGGGACTTTAGATGCATCTACTCTAGGTGTTGTTCAGGCGTGGTTTGACTTTACTGGCTCGGTATTCAATCCCACTACTCAAGACCTCAGATTCACCATTGAGTATTCGGATGGCGATGCTGGCAATAACGTGAGGGTAGCTTTTGAGGCAGCGAATAGTGTAGATGGTTTACGAACTTATTATAACGCGGGCTGGACTGATAACGCCGCTAACGACAGGTCTATAAAAATATATTTTGACCCTATAGAAGTGACAGCCGATGTAACATCGGGAGAACATACCATAACAGTCACGGGCGATGGTGCGGATTTCAAGATATACGAGGACAGCGTAGAAGAAGATAGTGCGACGGTAGTGCCAGTAATAGACAACGCTAATGATTGGGTTCTTGGTAGCGAGGTTATCCCCTATTTTACTTACACCCACACGACCTCAAGTATTCAGAGAATAGAATATGCTCCTGATTCCATAATCTCAGGCACGACTTTACCCAACGAAGAATCACCGGGCACTTATGACGGTGCGATAACTTTTGGCTCTAATCCTGCGGGTGTAACCCTAGCTCTAGGGGGCTTAGTTTCTGAAGAACAGTTATTACCCGGTGGTGGCGCTGCCGAATTTCCCGAAACACAGGAAATAGCGGGGGAAACAGGACAGCCGGGTTATACAGCGGGTTTGGCGACTTTACCAACACACCCGTTTTATCCCCTGGTAAGTGTCATAAACGCTCAGACGGGTATTCCCATCGGAATAGTCTGGATTTTAGGAGCTAGTTTCATACTGGCAGGGCTTTTCGTGTGGATGATAGGCTCGCATGGCATGATGCACCAGATGTTTATTGCCCTTGCTGGTGGGGGTTGGGTAGCGTTCTGTTGGCATCAGGGGATATACCCGTTTTGGGTGATATTTATATACGCTGTTTTAACTGTTGCGATAGTAATAGGGGAAAGGTCGCCGACTATTAGTTAAAATGACGAAATTAGTGACGTTCTTTTTAATCATGCTCATAGGGTGTAGCATACTCGGCGCCATTATGAAAGGCGGTGGCGGGTTAGTTGCTGCGCCTTTAGACGGCGATGTATCGGCGGTTGATGTAACCTTAACCCTGGACAGCACCACGGACTATTTGAGCGAAGATTATGTTATTATCGGCGACGAGAAGATATTTTACACAGGCAAAACAGCCACCGATTTAACAGGTTGCACCCGGGGATATGATGGCACGGAAGCCGCCCCTCATTATGACGGGGACATAGCTTACACGGCAGATGCAAGCTCGATAAATAATGCTCTAGGGTTTAACATCGCCGCCGTGCAGGACAGCATGGGATGGTGGGGAACTATTACTATACCTTTCAGGTTTTTGTTCACGACTTTACCGAGGATAGCCCGGATGAACATGTCGTTTATGACGGGATCACTGGCTATTATCGGCTGGATTTGGTTCGCCATGGCCGCAGGGTTCTTTATAACTTTGGCTTTAAGCCTTGCAGGGGCTAGGAGAGTATGAGCAAATTAACGCCTCCTCAAAGATTGGTTAGCCCTCGTCGGCAACAGACCGTAACTGGTTGGAGAAAACCATCGGCACAAGAGAAGGTGGAACAACCGGCTCTAATAACTACACCTGCCGAAATATCCTCCCAGGAATTTAAGGATTTACCTATTGCTGACGCTGCTAAACTTTTGGGATATGGAGCAGAAAGAGGACGTGGGGTACAACGCGCAAGTCTTAAAGACGTGGTCCTGTATCTTAATTCGCAGGGGTTTAATTCTAATGAATTGGCAACATTTTTCAGGAATGAAGGTGGCATAAGTGCAAAGGGCGAAACGGGATATATTCTAGGCAAAATCATTGGGAGTGATACATCTGGATTGCCACCTGACGTTAAGGCGTGGTACGAAAGCCAAAAAGCTATTACCAATCAAGTTTTGGCAGATGCCAAGGAACGCATTGCAAAGAATATAGCCAAACTCAAAGCAAGCGGTAAGGAATATGACAGGTCTGATATTTTACGCATACAGGTGAATGCTTTACCTAATTGGAGTGACCAGGACAAAGAGAAAAAGAAATTATTAAAGAAGCGCCTTGCTTATGAAGCGAAGATAGAAGCATGGAGAGCATCACAACCTAAAAAGGAAGGCGAAATAGTCACCGATATAACCATTGGTGCAACTGATAAGGAAACTTCAACTGCAAAGAGTGAACAGGAATCGGGGATTAGTTGCCCGGGGACTATTGAAACATACAAGGTCAAACTAAAAGACGGTTCCTATATCTTGGTAGAAGCGTTAGATAAACCTATTTCGGGTCAAGATGGGGAGGATTTAGCCAGAGAGAAAGCAGAAAAAGCTGGATATAAGGTAGCATGGGCTACTAAAAAGTTTAAGGATGAAGTTGTAAGGCAGCCTGGATTTCTTTCAGAGCAAATTACCGT
>CAZEBQ010000267.1:0-6096 GCA_964510295.1 uncultured Anaerolineales bacterium
GCTTTTTCCCCGGCCGACGGGCGGCCTCGCTGAAAGGTCTCATAGCGTTGTAGGATTAGCCGCCCCGCCTCACCAGTCGTTGTGCTCGTTGTGCCCCCCCCGCGCCGCCGCATCGCCGCAATAAGTGTTCGCAGCCGGCGTTTTACTGGGTGAGAGTTGCACATCGGGGCAGGGGCGGAGGCGACCGGCTCTTCCTGCGCCGGACGTGCCGCGCGACCGCGCGACCCGATCGAACGCCGGCGCGGTCCCGTCCGGAAAACTCCCGCCGCCAGGGAAGAAACGGGCAGCGCGCGGCAACTAAGAGGGTATGGAACGAGGACGGTGTGACCTCAGAGGGCGGCCAGGTGCAGCCGACGGATGCGGCGCTCGTGGGGCGAGCGCGCGACGGCGAGGGTGCGGCCTTTCGGAGCCTCGTTGACCGGCACGCGCCACGCCTGTTCGCCATGGCCGCATCCTTCGTCGGAAGCCACGCCGACGCCGAGGATATCGTCCAGGAGACGTTGGCCGGCGCGTTTCGCGGGCTGCCAACCTTCGAGGGCCGGTCGTCGGTCAAGACCTGGCTGACCGGTATCCTCATCCGGCAAACCGCGATGCACCGCCGCCGAAGCAGACGGCGAGAGACCACGGTCCTGCCGCTGGAGACCGGCGCCGCCCTGCCGTCGCCGACGCGGGCCGTCGATGCGAGGATTGACGTGATGGCTGCCATCCAGTCGCTTTCGCCGGCGCACCGCGACGTGATCGTCTTGCGCGAAATCGAAGGCCTCTCCTACGACGAGATGGCCGAGACCCTGGGCGTTCCCCGCGGAACGGTGGAATCCCGGCTCTTCCGGGCCCGGCGCAGGCTCCAAGAGCGTCTGACGGGGTACCTCGATGACTGAGGCCTGCAAAACGAATGGGACGCACCTCAAGAAAGTGGCAAGTAATCCTATAGCGCTAGTGCGCCTTTTTGTCCGCCTGGTGGCCTTCCCAGGCCACCAGGAAGAGGCATGAACGGCGTTCGCGGCGGCCTGGGAAGGCCGCCGCGCGGAACGTAGCGTAGTCATAACCGGCACGCCGGGATGACGAAGAAGCGGAACATTTGTTTTGCAGAACTTGATAGCCGAACCGACACGTGGGAAGCCGTCGACCCGCTGCTTCCCGGAGACCGGCCTGGAAGGAACGAGCCATGAGTGAGTGTGAGCAGGCACGGCGGCTGTCGGCCTACCACGACGGCGAGATCTCCGGCCCGGAGCGGGAGGCGCTGGAGGCCCACCTGAGGCAGTGTCCGGCCTGCGCCGCCGAGTTGAGTCGTCTCCGCAAACTGTCCCGCCTGTTCGCGGCGGCCGAGCGACCTCAGATGTCGCCTGCGGCCGCGGCGAGGCTGCATCGGGCGACCGACGCCGTGGTCACGGCCGACCTCGGCCGCATGGCCAAGGAACTGATGGCCGTGGCCGCCTCGATCCTGATCGTCTGCAGCCTCTGGCTCTGGCAATCTCGCGGCCAGGCCGAACCAACCGAGCCGATCCCCGCCTGGGAGACGGCGGCGGTGACCTACCAGGGCGCGACCGCCACGGTGTCCGACGAGCAACTGGCCCGGTGGATCGTCCTGGACCTGGAACGGAAGAACGGACATGACTAAGGCCAAGGTGCTTCTGATCGCAGCGTTCGTCGTGACCTTTGCCGCAGGCGGCGCCGTGGGCCTGTTGATGTCGGGCCACGGTTCCCGGCGCCGCGGCCCGTCGTACCTCACCGCCGAACTGGGGCTCACCGAGCAGCAGCGCGAGAAGATGCACGAGATCTGGTCCGAGGCCATGCGCGCCGAAGGGTCGGACCGGTGGGAGCGCCGGCGGGCCCTTGCCGAGAACCGTGACGAGGCCATCACCGCCCTGCTGACCGAGACCCAGCGCGAGCGGTACGACGGCATCCTCAGCGACTACGAGGCCAAACTCGATGCATTCGCGCAGGAACGGCAGAGGGCCTTCGAGCAGGCCGTCGAGCGAACCAAGCAGATCCTGACTCCCGCTCAGGCCGCAAAGTACGACGAACTGCTCAAGAACCGGCCGAAGCGAGGCCCCGGCGACCGGCGAGGGCCCCCCTGGGGCAGACGCTCGCCACGCCACGAACAGGCCGACCACCCGAAAGACGACCCGTCCACCCCCCTCGGTGGGGGGTGACGTTTACCGCTGTCACGGATGATGTGCACGGACAACGTTGGAAGGAGAGGAACCATGTCGCGACACACCGTAGTGATGTACCTGGCCGCCATACTGATAGGCGCCGTCTGTGTCGGACAAGCCATGGCCGCGGAAGGGCGACCGCCCCCGCCGCCAGGCCAGGAGCGTGGCCGGGGCGGACCACGCAGCCCCGAGGAATGGCGCCAGCGGATGGAAGAGTTCCGTACACGGATAGAGGACCAGTTACGCGAGCGGCTTGGCGCCACCGAAGAGGAGTGGAAGGTGCTCCAGCCGCGGATGGACAAGGTCCAGCAACTGATGCGGCAAAGCCGGGGCGGATTCCGCGGCATGATCGGCCGGGGTGGACGCGGCCGCAGAGGCGGCGACGATCGCCAGCCCGCCGAGGGCACGCCCGAACGCGAATCGTCCGACGTCGAGAAGAAGACCGAGGCGCTCCAGAGCCTGCTGGATGACGAAACCTCCAGCGCGCCATCCATCAAGGCCGCCCTCGCCGCCCTTCGCAAGGCACGCCAGAAGGCCCAGGACGAACTGGCGGTGGCACGGAAGGAACTCCGCAAGGTCGTCACATTGCGGCAGGAAGGCCAACTCGTGCTTATGGGGATGCTTGACTAAGCGGACTTACGTAAGTCTTGCGCGGCGGGTCTGGAGTACCGTACGTGTTTAGCGTGTCGGTTGTGGCTGTCACCCTGAGCGAAGCGAAGGGTCTCGCCGTGGAAACGACGAAACAGCAAAGACCACGGCGAGATTCTTCGGCCCGCAAGCGGGCCTCAGAATGACAACGCTAAACACGTACGGAGTACCCACCGCGCAACGGCGAAAATGGGCTTTAAGCGCGGTGGGTCGCCAGACCCGCCGCGCGAAGAGCCGGCACGGAGTGTCCGGAGGAAGGCCCGGAAACGGCTATCGGCACAATGAATGTCATCCTGACCAAGATGCGGCAAGAGGACCTGCTTGAGGAGCAGGCGGCCCGGGCCGTCGAGGCCCTGCTCGCCGACGGCACGTCCCTGGACGAGGCCCTGCTGTCGGCGAGCGGTCTGCCGGAGGACCGGCTTCTGGACTACCTCTCGGATGCGTTCCACGTGCCGCGCGTCGACCTCGAGACGTTCCAGCCCGACCGGGCTTTCCTCTCGCAGTTCCCCGCCCGCGTGCTTCTGGCCCATCGGCTCCTGCCGCTCTCGCAGGAGAACGGCGTGGTGACGGTGGCCACGAGCCGTCTGTTCGACACGAGCGGCCTCGACGAACTGCGGATGGCGAGCGGGTTGGACGTGCGGCCGGCCCTGGCGCCGGCCGCCGAGATCGGACGGTGCATCACCACCCTGCTCGGCGTCGGGGCCGACACCCTCCAATCGCTCGTCTCGGCCGCCGGGCACGACGGCGTCGAGGTGGTTGACGGCGAGGCCGACGAAGACCTCGACCTGGAAGACGCCGCCCAGGCCGCTTCCATCATCAAGTTCGTCAACCAGGTGCTCGCCGAGGCCGTCAAACGCCGCGCCACCGACGTCCACTTCGAACCGTTCGAGGACACCGTCCGCGTACGGTACCGCGTGGACGGCATCCTGCAGCAGGCGAACGTGCCGGCCGAGGTCCACCAGTTCCAGCCGGCCATCGTCTCGCGGCTCAAGATTCTCAGCCGCCTCGACATCGCCGAGAAGCGGCTGCCGCAGGACGGACGCATCAAACTCAAGGTCTCCGGCCGCGAGATCGACGTGCGCGTCTCGGTCATCCCGATGCTCCACGGCGAGGCCGTCGTGCTGCGGCTGCTGGACCGCAGCGCCACGCTCCTTGGCCTCGGGCACCTGGGCATGTCCGACGCCGACCGGGATGTCTTCGAGCGCATCCTCGGCCTCCCCCACGGCATCGTGCTCGTGACCGGCCCGACCGGAAGCGGCAAGACGACGACCCTGTACGCCGGCCTCTCGCGCATCAACGACATCGAACGCAAGATCGTGACCATCGAGGACCCGGTGGAGTACCACCTGCGCGGGATCAACCAGATTCAGGTGGCGACGAAGGCGGGGTTGACCTTCGGCCGCGGCCTGCGTTCCATTCTGCGCCACGACCCTGACGTGATACTCGTCGGCGAGATCCGCGACCTCGAGACGGCCGAGATCGCCGTCCAGGCGTCGCTGACCGGCCACCTGGTCTTCTCAACGCTCCACACCAACGATGCCCCGGGCGCGCTGGCGCGACTCGTGGACATGGGTATCGAACCTTACCTCGTCGCCTCGTCGTTGGAGATGGTTCTGGCGCAGCGGCTGGTCCGGCTCATCTGCCCCGACTGCCGGGAGACCTTCGTCCCCGACGACGCCGAGGCCCTGCGAGCCGAGTTCGGCGACGAGGTGCCCGAGGTCCTTCACCGCGGGCAAGGCTGCCGCGAGTGCCAGGACAGCGGCTACCTCGGCCGAACCGGCATCTTCGAGATGATGGTCATCTCCGAATCCATCCGCGGCATGATCCTGGAGCGCGCCTCGGCCTATGAGGTCCGCAAACAGGCCGCCGCCGAGGGGATGAAGAGCCTCCGTGAAGACGGATGGCGCCTCGTCAGGGCCGGCACCACCACCCTCGCCGAGGTGCTGAGGGTAACCAAGGACGAGCGATTCAACAGCAACGGCGCCCCGCCCGATACGGGCCCCGCGCCCGCGCCGTAACCGATACGTGCAACCGAGGCCGCCGAGCCATGCCTGTCTTTGCCTACAAAGCCATCACCCGGGAAGGCGAAAAGACGAGCGGCACCGTGCCCGCGCCGAACCGGGAGGCCGCCCTGGACCAGGTCGTCGAGCAAGGCCTCGTGCCCGTGGCCGTGGCCGAGCAGCGGTCCGCCGCCCAGGTCCGGACGGGCCTGTTCGGATCGGTTGGCCGCGTCTCCCAGACCTCCGTCGAGGCGTTCAACCGCGAACTTGCGAACCTCCTGGCCGCCGGCGTGTCCATGAGCCGCTCGCTCAGCATCCTCGCACGCGAGGCATCACAAGCCGCCGCCAGAAAACAATGGGCCGCCATCCACGACGACGTGACGGGGGGGATGTCGCTGGCCGACGCCATGAGCAAGTGGCCGCGATCGTTCCCGCCGGTCCAGGTGGCCATGGTCCGCGCCGGCGAGACCGGCGGGTTCCTCGACGTGGTCCTGGAGCAGATCGCGAGTTTCCGGTCGCGCGAACGCGACCTCAAGGGACGTGTCCGAAGCGCGATGGTCTACCCGGTGGTCCTGGCGGTGCTGGCGACCGGCGTGCTCGTGTTTCTGCTGACGTACTTCATCCCGCGTTTCTCGGAGATCTTTGCCGACTTCGGCGAGAACCTGCCCGCGCTGACCCGCGCGGTGGTGGCGGTCAGTCACGCCGTGACGCAGTACGGTTTGGTGATCGCCGGCGCCGCCGCGCTGGCGGTGATCCTGGTTCGCCGGATCCTGGACTCGGCCTCCGGCCGCCTGGCGACCGAACGGGCGCTGCTGCGCGTCCCCGTCATCGGCCGCGTGCTGGCTCGCTTCGCCCTGGTTCGCTTCTGCCGCATGCTCGGCACCCTCCTCGGGGCCGGCGTGCCGCTCGTCTCGTCGCTGAAGGTTGCCAGGGAAGCCATCGGCAACCAGGTGCTTGCCGAGGCCGTCGGCACCTCGACCGAACGGGTGCAGCAGGGCAAACCGCTGGCCAGAAGCCTGGCGATCAACGCCCGTCTGTTCCCCGCGTCGGTCGTCGAGATGGTTGCCGTGGCCGAAGAGAGCGGCCGGCTGGACGAGGAGTTGAAACGGCTCGCCGGCGTCTACGAGGATGAACTCGACCGGCGACTCCGGATGCTGGTGTCCCTGGCCGAACCGGCCCTTCTGTTCGTCATGGCCGCCATCGTCGGAACCATCGTCATCGGCATGCTCCTGCCGGTGTTCACGCTCCAGGAGTTCATTCACTGAGAGGAACACGCCATGAACGGCAAGATG
>CAZEBQ010000268.1:0-6037 GCA_964510295.1 uncultured Anaerolineales bacterium
AGGGCCGCCGCGCCCGGTCCCTTGCCGAGGACCGGGACCGTCCCGGCCGCCACGTCCTCCGGAACGCTCCGATCAAACGGAACGGTGCCGACCACCTCGAGGCCGCGCGTAGCGCATGCCGCCCGGATCGTGGCAGCCATCTCGGGGCAGATGTCGGCCTTGTTGATGACGACGAGGGTCGGCACCTTGAACCACGCCGCCAGATCCAGCGCGCGGTTCAGGTCGTGCAGGCCGCTCTGCGTCGGTTCGGTGACGGCCACGGCCAGGTGCGTTCCCGTGAGGGCGGCGTTGACGGGGCACCCCATGCCGGGTGGTGCGTCGATGAGGATGCGTTCGGCGTGGCTGTGGACGGCCTGTGTTTCGGCGAGGTTGCGTACGAGTGTGACGAGTTTGCCTGACGCTTCGCCTCCGGCGATCAGTTCGCCTCGCGCCTCGCCGCCGCGCTCGGTTTCGCCCGAGTAGGCGTATCCGGAAAGGCGTGGGACGAGGCTGATCGGCGCCTCGGCGGTGTCGCGGAGCGGGCAGACCAGTGCGCACAGGCCGCACCCGATACATCGCAGCGGATCGACGGTGGCGTGCGACGTGAGGCTGATGGCCTGAGAGCGGCATTCATTCGCGCACGCGCCGCAGCCCCGGCATCGGTCCGGATCGACCTGTGCAAGATAACCCGCGCTGAACGCAACGCGGGTCTCGTTCTGGGCCGGGAGCAGGAGGTGGAGGTTGGCGGCATCGACGTCGGCGTCGGCTACCACGAGACGGTCGGCCATGGTGGCCAGCGATGCGGCGAGGCTGGTCTTGCCGGTGCCTCCTTTTCCGCTGATGACGGCCACCTGGACGAGTCCGGCGGGCCGCTCCACCTCGGTGCAGCGTGTGTTGTCGGGTTCGACGCCGTCGGCGAACAGGGGCAGGGCCTGGCGTTCTGCGGGCGGGGTGCTGCGCTCGAGGCGTCCGTTGCGGATGGCGTCGGCCAGGGCATCGAAGAGGTCGCGGTAGCGGCGGACTTGCGTGTAGACCAGATGCCCTTCGGCGTAGAGACGGGCCAGTTCGGCGTCGTAGGGTATCTCGAGGATGATCGGCAGGTTCCGCTCGGCGCAGAAGCCGCGGACATCGGCGCCGCCGAGGTCGCTTCGGTTCAGGATCACCGCCTGGGGGATGCCGAGGTAATCGGCAAGGCCGATGGCCTTGTCGAGGTCCGACAGGCCGAACGGCGTCGGCTCGGTCACCAGGATGCAGAGGTCTGCGCCTCGGAGGGCTTCCGCCACGGCGCAGCCGGCGCCCGGCGGACAGTCGAGGACGATGAACGGCGTGTCGGGGTCGGCTTCAGCCTTCACCTGTTCGATGACGGCCGAGGCGCGGACCTGCCCCGTGTTCAACTCGCCGTCGACGAAGAGGGCGGGCGGGGTGTCGGGGATCTGGTACCGGCCCCGGCGGATCTTGCCGAGCGTGTGCGGCACCTCTTTCAGGGCGCCTTCAGGACAGGCCTCCAGACAGGCGCCGCACGAGTGGCACAGTTCGTTGAAGACGAGCGGCCCGGTCTCCAGGGAGGCGATGGCGCCGAAGCGGCAGGCCTCGGCGCAGGCGCCGCACGCCGTGCAGGCATCGGTCGCCACGGGAACGGCGACGTCGGCCGGGCGGTCCGTCCGGATCGTCGGTTTCAGGAACAGGTGTCCGTTGGCCCCCTCGACGTCGCAGTCGAGATAGGTGGCGCCTCGTAGGGCGGCGGCAAGATTCGTGGCGACGAGGGTCTTGCCGGTGCCTCCCTTGCCGCTCGCGATGGCAATTCGCATGGTCTACCCCTGTCGGGTCATGGTGGCGCCGCATTTCGGACACGCGATCTGGGTGCAAGGCATGCCGCGCGCGTGACCCGCCGTGGCGCCGCACTGCGGGCAGACGCACTGGCCGCCCGGGCCGGCCGCGAAGCCGCCCATGCGGCCTCGTCCGCCTCCGGCGCCTGCGCCTCGTCCGGCTCCCATGCCTGCGCCTCCGCCTCCGCCTCCCATGCCGGCGCCGCCTGCTCCTCGTCCGCCGCGACCGGTTCGGGGTCCCTGGCCCGATGGTCCTGTTCCGTCTCCTTGTGGCATGATAGACTCCTTTCTTGCGGGGTTCCGGGTGCAGGAGCGCAGCGCCCCTCACTGGCGCTGCGCTCTGCGCTCGCGGGTTCTCAGGCCTCTTTCTGTTCGGCCTGGAGTTCGTCGATGCGTTTGCGGATCTCTTCCAGGGCCTTGGTGAAGTAATCCGCCTGGGTCTTGAGGGCATCGAGTTCGGCTTGAGGGGGCATTGCCGGGGCATAGGGCGTGGCGGCATACGGCCCGTAGGCCGGGGCGTAGGGTGGTGCGCCCACCGCTGTTCCATAGGGCGGGGCACCATAACCGGCTCTCCATCCCCGGCCGCCACCAAACCCGCGTCCCCAGCCTCGACCCCATCCGCCGCCCGGCGTCGGATTCATGAATCCGGGCACAGGATAGCCCGCGCAGTAACCGGCTGCGCGTCCGGTCATTGAGCCCATTCCCATTGGGCCGGTTCCGTCTCCACCTGGCATGGTACGTCTCCTTTCCGTTCCGGTTTACCGTTAATCGTACCTGTTTTGCTCAGGCCGGTCAATACCCATAGGGCACAGGGTAGTAGCCGGCCGGGCCTGCGTAAGGGCTGGAAGCCATGGGAAGTCCGTACCCGGCTTGCCATCCCCATCCGCGTCCCCATCCCATACCGCGTCCGCGTCCCCATCCCATACCGCGTCCGCGTCCGCCGCCGAAGCGCATTCCGCGTCCCAGTCCGCGTCCGTACCCCCCGCGACCGCGGCCGAAGCCGAAGCCGATTCCCCGTCCCGCAAAGCCGCGTCCGGGGATCGGGTTCATGAAGCCGGGTGCCCCATAGCCTGCGCAGTAACCGGCTGCGCGTCCGGTCATCGGGCCCATTCCCATGGGGCCGGTTCCATCTCCGCGTGGCATGATACGTCTCCTTTCGTTCCGCTGGTTCGTTCGGTTGCGTATGACTAATCCTACAACGCCACTTCGCCATTTCGCGCGGTGGGTCTCCGGACCCACCGCGTTTGAAAGCCCATTCTTGGTGTCCGGTCAGCGTCGTGCCCCGGGCGGGCCGCCCCGCCCGTGTCCATGGCCGAAGCCTCCGCCGCGGCGTCTGCGGCGCCTGAGTCCGGGCCCGAAGCCCGGCATGCCCATGGCGGGCGGTCCGGGCGGCGGAAACGCCGGCCCGCCTTCGATCCGAAGCGCCTTGCCGAGAACGAGGGCATCGGCCACCTTCCGTCTGGCCTCGGCCAGGATCCGCCCGGCCGTGGCGCGAGAGACCTGCATCTGTTGGCCGACCTCCTCCTGCGAGAGACCCTCGCGATCCGCCAGCCGCAGGGCCTCCAGTTCGTCGAACCCCAGGACGACCTCGGCCAGGACCCGCAACGGCACGCCTTGCGGCTTGTAATAGACGGCGTTCGGCCAATGGCGGACGACCCGTGGTCGTGGCGGTCGGCCCATCGGTCATGCCTCTCATCGTGCGGTGGCGTGGCGGCGTACGGCCGCCGGTGCCGCGTCCCTATTTTGAGCATATGCGCAAAATCGGCAGAAGTCAAGCCTGGAATGATCGAAAACCAAGAAAATCGTCGCGGCCCCTGTTGCACAAGTCATCCTGGCCTTGCGCGTCATGGCCTTTCCAGGCCACCAGGTGTGATTGAGGGCGTCTCGCGGCGGCCTGGGAAGGCCGCCGCGCGGTTCGTGCAACAGGCTCCGCGTGGCCGTCTTCTGGGGCAAGCGGGGCCGACCGGGCCGGGTTTGCCCCTTGCTTTTCGCTCCGTGGCACGTATACTTTCCCGAGACGTTGCGTACCGTTTGCCGTGCGAAGGGATGCAGGTCTGGCTGTTGGGACGGTCGTTTGACGTCGTTTGGCCCACCCGTCATTCCCCTGCGCCGAGTCGGCCGGCCCTTGCGGGTCCAGCCGACGGGCGGCGCTGCACTCGGCCGGCAGACGGACACGTTCGCGAAGGCGCCCGGATGTGAGACGACCGACGGGCGCACGGGGAAAGAAGCCGGACACCGTTGTGGCGTTCGCCTTTCCCGCTTTTGGCGCACGCGGCGCGGCACCTAAATGAGGTGGCGTCGCCGGCGCCCGCCCTGGTCGCCGGGAGTCGCTGGGCTCTGCGGCGTCTTTGTCGAAGAGGTTGCCTGGTTTGTCCACACGTCCTGACGTATCTAAGCGGGGTGATGAGAGTTCTTTGACGTCTGGGCGCGGTGGGCCAGCGCACCCGCCGCGACAGTCGCGTCGAAAGCGCGGTGGTTCCGGAGAACCACCGCGCGAGACTTGTCTCACCCCGCCCAGTTTCGCGGGCTATCCGTTCTATGACACGCTGCGCGCCGAGTTGGAGGCGGCCGGTTACCGGACGCCCACGCCGATCCAGGCCCGCGCGATCGGCCCGGCGCTTGAGGGCAAGGACCTGATCGGCACCGCCCAGACGGGCACCGGCAAGACGGCGGCGTTCGCGTTGCCGATCATCCACCGGCTGCACCGGAAGTTGGAACTCGGCGCGCTGGTCCTTGCGCCCACGCGGGAACTCGCCAAGCAGATCGTGGGCGTCTTCAACGACCTGGGCTCGGGTGTGGGCATCCGGGTGGCGCAGATCGTGGGCGGCATGCCCGTGGAGGGCGACTGGAAGGCCCTGAGTTCGTGGCCGAACGTCGTGGTGGCCACTCCCGGCCGCCTCATCGACCATCTGGAGCAGGGGTCGGTCGGTCTGAGCGAGATCGAGATGTTCGTCATCGACGAGGCCGACCGGATGCACGACATGGGGTTCATTCCGCAGATCCGGCGTATCATCGCGGCCCTGCCGGCCGAGCGTCAGACCATGATGTTCACCGCGACCATGCCGCCCGACGTCGAACGGATCGTTCGCCGGAACATGCGCGACCCGGTCAAGATTCAGGTCGGGCCGGCTTCGCGGCCGGTTGAGCAGACCGAGCAGAGACTCTATTACCTCGAAGAGACCGAGAAGACGCGGTTGCTGCAGACCCTGTTGCGGAAGGAAACCGGCCGCGTGCTCGTCTTCGTCAAGACGAAGCGCGGCGTGGACCGCCTGGCCCGCCGCGTCCACGGCCGGCACCTGCGCGTGACGCGGTTGCACGGCGACCGGCTTCAGACCGATCGCGACGAATCGATGGCGGGTTTCCGCGAGGGGCGGTACCGGGTTCTGATCGCGACCGACATCGCGGCCCGTGGCATCGACGTGGCCGACATCGAGCACGTCATCAACTACGACTTCCCGCACTCGCCGGAGGACTACATCCACCGCATCGGGCGCACGGCCCGGCTGACGGCGCCGGGGCGGGCCACGAGTTTCGTCACGCCGCACGACCGGCGGCACGTGGCGGCGGTGGAGCATCTCATCGACTCGAAACTGCCGCTGACGCCCGCTCCGGGCACCCGCGCCGGCTCGCGCCATCACGGGTCGCGCAAGTCCGGGAGCCACACGCCGGGCCGCGGATCGCCCAAGGGCAAGGCCGGGCCTGCCGCAGGCGGAAACGGCGGCACGGCCGAGAAGACGCCGCGCAAACGCCGCCGCCGGCGACGCAGACGACGCTGAGGCCGCGTGTTCGTCAGGCTGCTGGGTCATCACGTGGAGCAGACCGTGCATCCCGGCAGCGCGACGCTCATCTGGCGCGGGGCCGAGTGGGCCGCCACCGGCAAGATGACCCTCCCGGTGTCGCCGGACCTGAAGGGGAAGTAAAGGCGGCGAAGCCGACCCGGAATCAAGCCTGCTTTAGCGCCTCCGCGTGGTGGCCTTCCCAGGCCACCACGCTTGCTGTTTCAGCGGTTCTCGCGGCGGCCAGGGAAGGCCGCCGCGCGGGTTGCCTTCCTTTGTCTGCCGGCGCAGTTCCTTGAATGCGGCCCGCAGGCTTGCTACAGTAAATCCGGCGAGCCGGTCTGAGATCGGTGATCTGAAATGTCAGATCGGCCATCAGACCCCGGCCGGAAGCGCCTGCCCTGAGCGCAGCCGAAGGGTCGGGGGCACGTTCTTATCGTGCGTGACGTCCCAATC
>CAZEBQ010000269.1:0-6033 GCA_964510295.1 uncultured Anaerolineales bacterium
AGGGCCTGACCCAAGATCTGGACATCGAAGGCGCCGGCATCTACGCGCTCTACTACACCGGGCGCTCCGCGTTGTACCGCCTCATAGCCGACCCGAGCCATCGCGTTCCGATCTATGTCGGCAAGGCGGTTTACGGCGGACGGCGCAAAGGCGCAGTCACCGCCGTGCAGGCCGGCCGCAGCCAACCGCTCGCGAAGCGTTTGGGCGAGCACGCCTGGTCCATCACAAAGGCGCGGAATCTTGCCCTGAAAGATTTCTGGTGCAAGGTGTTAGTGGTGAAGCAGGTATGGATTCCCCTGGCGGAGCGCATCCTGATCGAGATCTTCCGACCCGTATGGAATGCGGCCGTTGACGGATTCGGCAATCACGCGCCCGGTGCCGGACGGACGGCGATGAGGCGTCCGAAGTGGGACACGTTGCATCCGGGCAGGCCATGGGCGCGCCCACTGAAACCAGAGCACACCGCCGAGGGGATTCGCCGAGCCGTCGAGCAACACCTTCACGTCCAGCAGAGACGATGGGAGGAGGCGCCGCCGTGGGAGTTGTGAATGCCCATCACGGATGGGCAAGCGTCCACCGGCGGTTTGGGCGAGTCTTCCCGGCCGTGGCTTCAGGAAAGCGCCGCCTCCCGGCATAAGGAGTCGCAGCAAGATGCGCGCCCTTCAACTCACCCTCTTCGAGCGGAACAAGGCCAAGGGCGCACGGGCCGGCAACGGCTTTCGCGACCCCGCTTTCTCCGACAACAAAGCCCGGCCAATCCATCGCTGGGTGCCCTGGATTGCAGGCTTTTCCGCCGAGTTCGTTGACGACGTTATCGAAGCCTTCGGCCCAAGGGCTCCTCGCCCGGAAAGGCCCCCCGTCTTACTGGATCCCTTCTGCGGCGTGGGCACCACCCTCGTTCAGGGGATGCGGAAAGGCTGGAACACGGTCGGCTTTGAAATCAACCCCTATGCCGCATTGGCCTCGCGCATCAAGGTCCGCGCGCCATCGATTCCCCTGCCGGGACTGCGTGAGGCGAGTGACTCGCTCGTCGCGGAATCCCGGCGCTGGCGTGAAGCGTCCTATCAGCCCCACAACTGCCCCCCGACGGGCTTCCGGTCGCGCATCCCCTTTTTCAGCCCACCCGTGGAGAAGCAGGTTCTTTGCCTGCTGGACTTCATTGAAGGTGTCGGCCAGGACGACGTGCGTGACGTCCTGCGTGTGGCGTTGGGTGCCGTGATGGTGAGCTTCTCGAACTACTCGTACGAGCCAAGCCTCGGCACCCGCCCCGCCGCAGGCAAGCCACTTGTGCACCGTGCCGACGTGGCGTCCGTCATCGTCGGCAAGATACGCGAGGTGGCGGCTGATATTGAGCGCCTGCAGGCCGCTCCCGGAAGCCCGCCCAGCAAAGCAAGTCACCACGTTCACATCGAGAACTTCATGGCCGGCGCAGGGGCTCACCTTGCCGCTTGCTCCGTCAACCTGATGATAACCTCGCCTCCCTACATGAACAACTACCATTATGTAAGAAACACGCGCCCCCAACTCTACTGGCTGTCACTCGTGACGGACGGCTGCGACACCAAACGCCTGGAACAGGACAACTTCGGCAAGTTCTGGCAGACCGTGCGCACGGGCCCGCTTCTGGAGCCCACGTTTGTGCACGAGCGGTTGTGCGCCCAGATCCGCCGGCTTCGGCGCACGCGCCTCGAGAAAGGGCCGTACGGAGGTCCGGGCTGGGCCAACTATGTGACCGCCTACTTCAACGACTGCCGGCGTTTCCTCAAGGTCTTACACCGGGTGCTGAGGCGCGGCGGGGTCGGCGTCGTGGTAATCGGAAACTCCATCATCCAGGGGATCGAGTTCAAAGTGGATCGCCTCCTCGGCGACCTGGCCGAACGGCAGGGGTTCAAGGTTGACGTTGACCAGATCCGCGCCAAGCGTGTCGGCGCCAGCATCACGCAGTCAAGCGTCCGGCGCGGCTCCCGGAACGGGGCCGCTCTCTACGAATCAGCCGTCATCTTGCGCAAGAAATGACTTCCAGGCAAGGCGGGCGCTTCCCCAACGCGTGCGCTTCACTTCTCCAGCCGCAGCAGTTCGCCGGCGGCGGGGGCCAAGGGAAAACGGATGGCGTTCCTGCGAACCGTCAGCGGCTGCCAGCGGCCGGTCTTGCGGTTGAAGGCGGTGGCCTTGATGCGGTGCGAGAACGTCAGCGTCACGTCCTGGGCGGCATAGGTGTTGTGGTTGGCGATGAAGACGGCGTTGAAGCCGGCGGCCTTGATCGCCGCCAGGAGCGCTGCGAACCGGGCATCGTCCTTCGGCATCGTGTCGCCGCCGTAGCCGAAGGAGAAGACGTTGGCGAACTCGGCCGGCTTGGGTGGCCGCTGGGGCTCACCGCCGGCCGCCGCCCCGACCAGGGCAAGGAGGAGGGACGCGACCGGCAGGTTCATCCAAGTTCTCGTCACACGCAATCCCCTTGAGATGCGCCCGCGCAGGCAGAGAAGCGCAGCAGACCGCGCCACATCAGTCGGGCCTCTCGGCTGGCCCCTCTGGATGAATGGAAAACGAGGCGAGTTCCCATGGCCGAGTCTTGCGTGCCACCTTCCGCCAAGAGGCGTTGAGCGAATACATCGTCTTGGCGTACGATAAAGTGCCTGACAGCGTAACAGGCCCTCGGGCCAAACGCGCGTCAACACAGATCTCGATGGCGGGTCCCATCTTTGTTTCTTCTGTAAGCGACACGGTGTGGGTTAGCCGAGTGCCATTCTTGTCGGTTACGGTCACGTCAGCCGATTGGAACTCCTCTGCCACCATCCACCGACCGCGAGCGACAATTGCCAAACTGAGGCACTCCGGGACAAACCACGTGCCACCGCCGTTCCTCAGGTGCATTGGACTTTGCTTCTGGCAACTTCCCGCAAAGGCGACGACCAGTAGCAGAGTCACAAGGACCGTGTGACCAGGACTTCGTCGGATACTGAGCGCATCTTGCATGGCACGCTCCTCGTGCAAGTCCTCGGGTGGCACAGAGCTCCACCCCGCCTGTGGCGTGCGCTATCGAGCAGCCCGGCGGCTTACTGTTTCGCCTTGCGTTCGGCGCGGGCGCCGGTTTTTTTCTTGCGTGGTTTGCGGTCGGCGCGGCCTTGCCGCTCGCGGGCCTTCATCTCGGTGGCGTTACCCTTGTCGCCTTGCTGGGCCATCCAGGCGTCGAGTTTTTCGCTGAGTGCGGCTTTGCGGTCGGCCTGGGCGGGGTCATCGGCCAGATTCTTGAGTTCCCACGGGTCGGTCTGCAGGTCGTAGAACTCTTCGGCGGGGCGGTTCTGGTACATCCCGACGAGGCGTGCGGCCGCCGGATCGGTCTTGGCCTTCCGGAGCCACGAGGGCCAGTAGGTCTTTTCGCCGGCGATCAGCGTGTTGTGGAACGCCGTCTGGTGGTTCAGGTTCCGGATGTACTTATATCGGTCGCTTCGGACCGAGCGGACGGGGTAACAGTCGGACCCGGCAATGATGCCGCGCGTCGTGTGGGCCCCGTACACCAGGTTCCGATGCGCCTGGTTCTGGCCGAGGAGGACGCCGAGGAAACTCTTACCGTCGAACCCGCGGTTGCCCTTGGCGTCGGGGCAGCCGGTATCGATGCCCGCGGCCTTGCCGCCCGCCGCCTCAACGAGCGTCGGCACCACGTCCACGTACTGGACCATGGCGTCGGTGGTCGAGCCGGCCTTGACGCTGGCGGGCCAGCGGATGACCAGGGCCGTATGCAGGCCCACGTCGTAGCACGTCCACTTGCCGTGCGGAAACTGGGCACCCTGCTCGCTGGTGTAGATGAACAGGGTGTCGTCCCGGACCCCCGCGTCGGCGACGTGCTTCATGCACTCGCCCACCTCGCGGTCGAAGTCGGTGATCTCGGCGTAGTACTTACACAGGGCCGCACGGGTCTCGGGCGTATCGACCAGGTACGCCGGCAGCGTCAGTTTCTCCGGATCGTAGGCGGAGGCGTCGCCGGCCTTCCACGGCAGGTGCGGGCTGTGGGAACAGTAGACGAGGCAGAACGGCTGCTTCGGGTCGCGGCCGAGGAACGCACGGATCTGCTTGGCCGCCACCGTCTCGAACGGGAACGAGTCGGGCGGGCCGAAGTGCTTCTTGCCCACCAGACCCACGCGGTAGCCCAGGGCCTTCAGGTGGTGGACGACGCTCTTCGTGCCGGGGTAGACCTTGCTGTGGTTCGGGAAGGCCCCGTTTCGGACGGGGAACAGGCCGGTGTAGAGTTGCTGGCGCGTGGGGGCGCACATCGCGGTGGCGGTGAAGCAGTGGGTGAACCGCATGCCCTCGGCGGCCAGACGGTCGATGTGGGGCGTCTTGACGTCGGGGTTGCCGTAACAGCCGTTGTCGCGCCACGTCTGGTCATCGGCGATGATAAGGAGGACGTTGGGTTTCTTGGCGGCGCGGTCGGCGGCGGCAGCGCGGGCGGCGGCCACGGCGGCGGCACCGAGGCCGGCGGACTTGAGGAACGAGCGGCGGTTCATTCTTTCTTCCCTTTCTTGGCGGCGTACTTGCCCTTCCACGGCCAGGGGAGCATGTGCGCCTTGCGGGCGAAGGTCTCCCACTTGTCGGCCATTTCCTTGACGCGCTCGGGATGCTGGTCGGCGAGGTTATGGAGTTCGCTGCGGTCGGCGTCCATCCGATAGAGTTCCCAGTCGCCGCCGGCGCCCCGGGCAACGAGTTTCCATTTGCCCAGGCGGATGGCACGGTTGCCCTCGTGTTCCCAGTAGATGGGCTCGGTTCGGCCGAGGGCCTTGCCCTGGAACGCCGGGGCCAGGCTGACGCCCTGCATGGGCGTAATCTCCTGGGCCTTGAACGTCTTGGGGTAGGTGGCGCCGGCCAGGTCGACGCAGGTGGCCATGATGTCGATAAGGTGGCCCGGCTGGCGTTCGAAGGCGCCGTGCCGGTCTTTCGGGATGCCGGCGGGCCAGTGGGCGATGAGCGGCGTGGCGATGCCGCCCTCGTGCACGTAGTGCTTGTAGTAGCGGAAGGGCGTGTTCTCGGCGTTGGCCCACGACTTGCCGCAGAAGACGCTGGACGCGGCCGACCCCAGGGGCCCCTTGCCCTGGGCCCGTCCCCAGGGCCCGCTCTCGGCGTTGCCGCCGTTATCCGACAGAAAGAGCAGGAGCGTGTTCTCCAGCACGCCGCGCTGCTCCAGCGCCTGGACGAGCCGGCCGACGCTCTTGTCCATGCACTCGACCGTGGCGGCGTAGATGGCCATGATGTGGTCCATGCGGTCGCGGCGCTTGGCGTCAACGTCGTCCCAGGGCGTGATGCCGTCATCGCGCGGCGAGAGGGCCCAGCGTTTCTCGATCAGCCCGGATTCGACCTGGTCGCCGTAACGGCTCCGGCGGAGTTGGTCCCAGCCCGCCAGGTAGCGGCGGCGGTACCGCTCGATGTCGGCGGGCGGGGCCTGGAGCGGGAAATGCGGCGCGTTGTGGGCCAGGTACACGAAGAACGGCTTCCGGCCCTTGACGGCCTCGTCGATGTAGCCGATGGCCTCGTCGGTCCAGGCGTCGGTGGAGTACCATCCCTCGGGCAGCGGATGATTGGCGTCGTGGATGACCTTGCCATTGCGGACGATGGACCGGCCCTTTTTGACCTGGAAGTAGAAGCCGCCGCCCTCCGGGCAGGCGTACGTGCGGTCGAAGCCGCGCCGGCTCGGCCACCACGCCGGGTCCCTGGCTCCCACGTGCCATTTGCCGGTCATGATCGTGAAGTAACCGGCCGTCTGCATGACCTCGCCCAAGGTGACGCACTGCTCGTTGAGGTGCCCAACGTATCCCGGCAGGCCGCTGTCGCCGGTCATGTGTCCGACGCCGGCCTGGTGCGAGTACAGGCCCGTCAGCAGGCTGGCCCGCGTGGGGCAGCATCGGCCGGTGTTGTAGAACTGCGTGAACCGGATGCCGCGGGCGGCCAGCCGGTCGAGGTGGGGCGTGGCGATCTCGCCGCCGTAGCACCCGATGTCCGAGAAGCCCATGTCATCGACCAGGATGACGATGATGTTGGGCCGGC
>CAZEBQ010000270.1:0-5994 GCA_964510295.1 uncultured Anaerolineales bacterium
TGCACTTTGAGGAGGAGGACTTCAAAGTCTAGGTTGGGGCCGCTCTGCGCGGCGGGTCTCCGTACCCGCCGCGAGTGTGGGCCGCTCTGCGCGGCGGCCGCCGGGTGGCACGGCAGCCCGCAGGGCGGCCGTGATGGACGCTCGACGCACACGGCCGCGGCTGCGCCGCTGCCGTGCCACCCGTTTTGGAGAACGTTGGACGGGGCATGCCTCGCCCCGACGCATCGCCACGGCGGATGCTTGCCCGAAAACCGCGTTACGGGCATACGCTATTCGGGTTCATAATGGCGAAAGCGCCGGGCCGAGCGTCAATATTCCTGCGAGAGACGCTTGGCATGCGGCCAAAAGTCGTTACAATAGCCGCTCCGGTTTGGGGTAAGCCAGGGGTTCGGGCGTTGAAGGCCGGGCCGTACGATGAACTCTGAAAAGGAGGCGAGAATCCACAATGAGCAATCCTGAAAGTACACGTTCCACGACAGGCGTGAACCGGCGCGGTTTCCTGAAATCCACCGCCGCCGTCGGCGCAGGGCTGGCCGTGGCCCCCACGATTCTGCGGGCCGCCGACGCCGCCGCCGCCATCACGTGCGGCGTCATCGGCGCCGGCACCCAGGGACGCGTCCTGCTGGAGCAGGCCGTCAAGATCCCCGGCGTCAAGTTCAAGGCCGTCTGCGACATCTGGCCCTACAGCCAGCGCTACACCAGCCGGCGTCTCAAGTCGTACGGCCACGAGGTCAACGTCTACGCCGACTACCAGGAGTTGCTGGAGAAAGAGAAAGACCTGCAGGCGTGCATCGTGGCGACGCCCGATTTCGCGCACGCCGAGCAGGCCATCGCCTGCCTGAAGGCCGGCCTACACGTGTACTGCGAGAAGGAGATGTCGAACAGCCTCGCGAAGGCCAGGCAGATGGTCCAGGCGGCCAAGGAGACGGGCAAACTGCTTCAGATCGGCCACCAGCGCCGCTCGAACCCGCGGTACGTCTTTGCAAAGCAGAAACTGATCGACGAAGCCAAACTGCCCGGCCGCATCACCCACATCTACGGCCAGTGGAACCGCTCGACCGCCGCCGCCGCCCCAAGAGGATTCCCGAAGAAATACCCCATCGACAAGGCCCTCCTCGCCAAGTACGGCTTCGAAGACATGTTCCAGTTCCGCAACTGGCGGTTCTTCAAGAAATACGGCGGCGGACCGATGGAAGACCTCGGCAGCCATCAGGTGGACGTCTTCCCGTGGTTCATCAACGGGAAACCCAAATCCGTCCAGGCCAGCGGCGGCGCCGACTATTGGAAAGAGTACGAACTCTACGACAACGTCCTGGCCATCTACGAGTTCGAGTCGCCAGGCGGCATCGTCCGCGCCTTCTACCAGACGCTGACGACGAGCAGCGCGCGAGGCTACTACGAATCGTTCATGGGCGACGAAGGCACGCTCTCGATCTCCGAATCCCCCACCCAGTGCCGCATCTACGCCGAGGGCCACCTGCCTTCGGTCGAGGGCAAACACGCCTGGCAACCATGGGTCGACAAAGGCTACATCGTCAAGGTGCCTGACCAGGAAGAGGAGGAAGAGAAGCCCAAGAGCGCCGCCGACGCCATCATGAGCGTCTACAAGTCCAAGCCGGCCACAGCCTTTATGTTCAACCTCGACGTCGAGGAGGCCTACCACAAGGCCCACCTCGAGAACTTCTTTAGCGCCGTCCGAGGCAACGGCAAGTTGAACTGCCCGGCCGACCACGCGTACGTGACGGCCGTCATGTGCCTGAAGGCCAACGAGGCCATCGAGGCCCGCAAAACCCTCGACTTCACCGAAGACGACTTCAAGGTTTGAGGGCCGAGATGACACCACCAACCACTCGCCACACCGTCCGACGCCGGTGGTCTGCGATGGAGAGCGCATTCGGCGCGGCGGCGGTCATCGCCGCTGCGGCAGCGCTGACCATCGCGCCGCTCGGTGCGGCCGGAAAGGATGTCACGCACGTCACGGGCAGCCGGGCCACGTTCGTCCATCGCCTGCCCCTGCTCGACGCCGAGAACGGCGCCATCGCGCCCGACGACGACCCGTGCATGCCCTTCGCCTACAGCCCCACGTGCACCAAGTGCCACGAGTACGAGATCATACGGAAAGGCTGGCACTTTAACGCCACGGACCCGAAGGTCGATCCGGGCCGGCCCGGTCAACCGTGGTTCTGGTGCGACCCCAAGACGGGCACGGTGCTGCCGCTGTCGTACCGCAACTGGCCGAACACGTGGCGGCCGAGCGACGTCGGCATGTCATCGTGGCAGTTCTGCCTGAACTTCGGGCACCACCTTCCGGGCGGCGGTCCCGGCGAGATGACCGACTTGAAGGACCCGGCCGCCAAGTGGCTCGTCGCGGGCAAACTCGGCGTCAACTGCGGCGCGTGCCACGACGGCAGCCCGGCCTACGATAACATCGAATGGTACCTCCAGGTAGCCAAGCAGAATTTCATGTGGGCCGCCACGGCAGCCACCGACCTGGCCGCCGTCACCGGCGCCGCCGCCAGCATGCCGGCCTCCTACGACCCCTTCATGGGACCCGACGACGAGAAACAGGCCAAGGCCGCGCCGGCCGTCACGTACGACGGGTCGAAGTTCGATGCAAAGCAGACGGTCTTCTTCGATCTGCCGGCTCAGCCGCCCGAGCGGCGGTGCTACTTCTGCCACAGCCAGACGGCCGTCGGACCCGACGCGCCCGATCCTTGGGCCACCGACACCGACGTTCACACGGCCTCGGGCCTGACCTGCTCCGACTGCCACCGCAACGGCCTCGACCATATGACCACCCGCAACTACGAGGGCGAGCCGCTCGGCAAGCAGCATCCGCACCTGGCGTCGCTGACGTGCCGCGGATGCCACCTCGGCGACCAGTCGGCCGCCTGCGGACCCGACACGATGGGCGGACGCCTCGGGGCACCCGTCCCGACGCACCTGGGGCTGCCGACGATTCACCTTGAAAACCTCGCGTGCACGACCTGCCACGCGGGCCCGTACCCCGAGAAGACGACGCGCCGCGTTCAGACCTCCATGGCACATCTCATCGAGTTCCAGGGCCCGCACCGCGGTCCCGGCGCCTTGCCGCACATCGTCGAGCCGGTTTTTGTTCGCTGCAAAGAGGATGGCATCATCGGCCCTCGGCGGATGGTCTGGCCCGCCTTCTGGTGCCGCATCGAGAAGAGCGACAAGGCCGACGCCCCCGAGAAGATCACGCCTCTCGGCCCCGACGCCGCGTACGAGATGGCCAAAGACACCTTCGACAAGGAGGCCGAGGGCGAGGACGCGGGCAAAGAGGCCACCGGCCTGACGGCCGATCGAATCCTCGCGGTCCTGGCGATGCTTAAAGAGAAGGACAAGGCCAAGGGCGAGTTCGGCTACGTCTGCGCCGGCAAACTGTACCGTGCGAACGCAGACGGCGCCCTCGACGCCGCAGACCATCCCGCCGCCAAGCCGGCCGCCTGGCCCATCGGCCACAACGTGCGGCCGGCAGCCCAGTCGCTCGGTATCAGCGACTGCACCGACTGTCACGGATTCGGCGCGCCGGTCGCCTTCGGCGAGGTCGAGGTGCCGTCGCCGGCCGAGATCGGCCAGGGCGTCACCATGGCCATGTACGAGTTCCAGGGCCGCGACCCGCTCGAGTTGGACGCGTGGGCCATGTCGTACCTCTTCCGGCCGATGTTCAAGGTGGTCGGCTTCGGGACGGCCGGCGTGATTGCGGCCGTCCTGTTGCTGTATTTCTTCCTGGGCCTTGCCGCGCTCGTGCGTTGGGCCGGCAAGAAGGCCCCTCCTGGGCCTGCGTAGGTGGGATGAGCGAATGAGCCTGTTTCAGATTCTTTCGATTCTCGGCATTGGCGGCTGCCTCGGCGCCGCGCTCCTGCACTACGTGCTGATTGCACGACGGCAGCCGCATCCCGGCCACGGGGAACGCCGCGTCCGTCGCTACAGCCTCTGGGAACGGCTGGTGCACCTGGTCCTGATCCTGACGTTCCTGGTGCTGGCCGTGACGGCGTTCTGGGCGTCCATCGGCTGGAACGGCCCGATGAGCGGATACCTCCTGATGATCCACACCACGTGCGGGGCCGTCTTTGCGGTGTGTGTGGCCGTGAGCCTCATCACGTGGGCGGCCGATCACGCCTTTGCCCGATACGACGGTCGCTGGATCCGCCGGGGCGGATGCTGCTCGACGCACGGCGATCTGCCCGCCGGACGGTTCAACGCCTCCGCCAAGATCTATTTCTGGCTCGCCGCGATCCTCACACTCGTCGCACTGCTCTCGATGCTGCTCAGCATGGTCCCCGTGCTCGATACGGACGGTCAGCACCTGATGTACCACGTGCACCGGTACACCGCCTTGGTCCTCCTCGTCCTGACCATGTGGCACGGATACATCACGACGCTGGCGAAGCCGGGGGGCCTGACCGCCATCCTCTCGGGCCGCGTGAGCCGGTCCTGGGCCCGGCGCTATCACCCCCTCTGGGGGGGCGGCGAGGGCGAACCCGCGCCAAGCGAAGCCCAGCCGGACTGATCCCCCTCCATGGACCTCTCGATCGTCATCCCGGCGTTCCGCGAAGCCAAGAAGGTTGCACGCGACGTGGAGGCCGCCGGCACGTTCCTCGCCGAGCAAGGTCTCGAAGGCGAGGTCATCGTCGTTGACGACGGCAGCCCCGACGACACCAGGGAAGCCGCCGAGCAGGCCGACGTCCCGCCCGGCGTCGAACGCCGCGTCATCCGTTACGAGCCCAACCGCGGCAAAGGGTGCGCCCTCCGGACGGGCATAACCGAGACGCGCGGCGAGATCGTCATGTTCGCCGACGTGGGCCTGTGCGTGCCGCTGGAGAACGCGCTGCCCGGCATGGAGGCGATCCGAAGCGGTGAATGCGAGATCGCCCACGGGTCGCGCAAAATGCCCCAGAGCATCCTCGTTCGCCGCCAGCGCCTGTACCGGCGGATCCTCTCCTGGATGTTCCGAAAAATCGTCGGCGCCCTGATGGGCGTGCCCGGACGACTGACCGACACCCAGTGCGGCTTCAAGGTTTACCGCGGAGACGTGGCACGAGAACTGTACACCGCTTGCCGCACCGACGGATTCATGTTCGACATCGAGATCCTGCTGAGGGCACTCAGCAAGGGATACCGCGTGACGGAGTTCCCGATCGAATGGCGAAGCGACTGGGACTCACGTCTCAAACCCGTCCGCGGCGCAGGCCACACCTTCAAGGAACTGCGGCAAATCAAGCGCAACCTCAAACAGGAAGAGGCACAGCAACACGGGGCGGCAAAGGACGCATCGTAGGAGCGAGGCATGCCTCGCACCAACCATCGCGAGGATGCCCTGCATCGGGCACCGCGTCGGCCAGGGGTGGCTGATGGGCAAGATCCTATTTGCCGCTGCAGTCACGGTCGCGCTGTCAACCATCTGGCTTGGTGACACGGCATCCTGCGGGGCGCTCGACGCCGACGGCATGGCCGTCAAACGCATGCAGAGTTTTCTGACCCTCCAGCCGGGCGAGGAACTGGGTTGCGTGGGCTGTCACGAACACCGCGTCCGTCAGTCCTTCGGCTTCGTGTACCAGATATTGCGGAACTTGACGGGGCACCCGTGGTCCTGCAACTGCAGGTAGTTCTCCGGCATCTCCGGCTTGTTTGACGCCTGGCCCGTCGGCACGATTTCCACGTCATCGTGGACCTTGACGCCGTTGTGCAGCACCGTGACGCGGGCCGATTTGATCTTCTTTCCGGCGGCGTCGAAGCGCGGCGCGTGGAAGGCGATGTCGAAGGTCTGCCACTGGCCCGCCGGCAGGCTGGCGTTGACCTTCGGAGCGATCCGGCGGTACACGCCGCCGCAACCGCCGGGACTGGGCTTGGCGCCGTAGGAGTCGAGGATCTGAATCTCGTAGCGGTCCATAAGGTAGACGCCGCTGTTGCCGCCGCTCTTGGCCCGCTTGCCCCCTTCGCCCGGCGGGATGTTGAACTCCAGGTGCAGGT
>CAZEBQ010000271.1:0-5987 GCA_964510295.1 uncultured Anaerolineales bacterium
AATATGGCCCTGACCCGCTTTTTCCCCGGCCGAGCGACAACCGGGCAGACGCACACGTAACGTAGTCGTACTAACCGTCCTGATGGTACCGCCACCGTCGCCCACCCGCAAGGCGCTCGCGCGGGCCGTGGCCGAGGCCACCGTCGTCCCGCGCACGGCCCACGACATCGCCGGCACGTGTGGTCGGGACCGTGGCGGCCGCTGCCGGTCTTGCCACGCCCCTTGGCGAAACCTGTGAAACGGTCTCGCAGCGTATCCGGAGGCCGGCAACGCCGATTTTGTGCTTGCCAACCGGCCCGGGCATGCCTACACTACGCCGCTTTCCAAATGGCCGACGCAAGGCCGTGTTGATGCGACCCAACGGAAGGAGCCACGAACGTGGCCGTACGCATTCGTCTGAAACGGATGGGGCGAGCCCACCGTGCCCACTGGCGTCTCTGCGCTACCGACAAACGGGCGGCACGCGACGGCCGCGTCATCGAGGAACTCGGTCACTACGACCCCCTTAAGAAAGACGAGGACAAGGTCCTGATCGACCGCGAGCGGGTCGTCCACTGGCTCAAGGCCGGGGCCGTCCCCTCGAAGACGGTGACGGAACTGCTCGCTCACCTGGGTCTCGACGCGAAGGGCAACGAGATGCCGCCCCGGCCCTGGAGGAGGCGCAAGAAGAGAGGCCCGCCGCCCAAGGCCGCCGAACGCCTGGCCGCCGAGAAGGCCAAGGCCGAGGAAGAAGCCGCACCCGGACCCGTCGAAGAAGCCAAACCCGAACCGGAACCCGAAGCGCCCGCCGAAGAGACGCCGCCCGAGGAGGCCCAATCCGCCGAAACCGACGCCGACGCACACGATGACGAGGACAAACCGAGCGAGCAGGGCGCGACCGAGTAGCCCCGCGCAAGGGCCCGACGCGAGGTGCGACATGGCGTTGCGGCTGGACGTCATCACCCTGTTCCCCGACGCCTTCAGCAGCGTTCTGGCCTTGAGCATCGTCGGACGGGCCTTGCGGGACGGCCGCGCCGAGGTGGTGCTGACGAACCTGCGGGACTTTGCGGCGGACGCGCGCGGCACGGTGGACGATAAACCCTTCGGCGGCGGCCCAGGCATGGTTCTGCTGTGCGAGCCTGTCTTCCGGGCGGTCGAGCACGTGAAGGCAATGGACGCGCGGCCGGGGCACGTGGTGCTGCTCACGCCCCAGGGCGAGCGGCTGACACAGGCCCGCGTCCGCGACTTGGCGGTCCGGGAGCGGTTGATCCTCGTTTGCGGGCACTACGAGGGGTTTGACGAGCGAATCCGGACGCTGGCGGACGCCGAGATCTCCATCGGCGATTACGTGCTGACGGGCGGCGAATTGCCCGCCATGGTCGTCATCGACGCCGTGACGCGGCTGCTTCCCGGCGTCTTGGGGGCCGAGGACGGGGCCGAGGAGGAGAGTTTCAGCCAGACCGTCGCGGACGGGGGGCTGGAGTATCCCCAGTACACCCGGCCGCGCAACTTTCGCGGCATGGCCGTGCCCGAGGTCCTGCTCTCGGGCAACCATGCCGAGATCGCCCGGTGGCGGGCCGAGCAGGCCCGGACTCGCACGCGCGAGCGACGCAGCGACCTGCTCAAAGGCCAAGCGCCGGGCGAAGCATAAACCGAGTTAGCCGCGGGCCTTACCCCGCGCGTGCCGTTCGTTAGCCGCGGGGCTTGCCCCGCGCGTGCTGTCTCAAAGGCCAAGCGCCGGGCGAAGCATAAACCGAGTTAGCCGCGGGGCTTGCCCCGCGCGTGCTGTTTGATTGAGAGGCGTAACCATGCGAAAGCCGGCTATTGAACGCGTCGAGGCCGAGCACTTGGTCCAGGATCGGCCCACCTTCTACATCGGCGACACGGTCGACGTGGGCGTCCGCATCCGCGAAGGCGAGAAGGAGCGGACCCAGGTGTTCACGGGCGTGGTGATCGCGCGGCGTGGCATCGGGACGGGCGAGACATTCACCGTCCGCCGCATCGTAGCCGGCGAAGGCGTCGAGCGGACGTTCCCCCTGCATTCGCCGTCGGTGACATTCATCCGGACGGTTCGGTCCGGCCGGGTCCACCGGGCGAAACTCCATTATCTGCGAGACCGGGTCGGCAAGGCCACCCGTCTGGCGGAGGTCCGCCGTGACGTCGGTGCCGCGCGCAGGGCCAAGGCCGAGGCCGAAGCGGCCGCCGCCGAGGCCGCCGAAGCCGCCGAATCCGAGACGACCGACGCAGACGCCCTCGATGACGCCCAGGCCGCCGGAGCCGACGAGGCAGCGGCCGACGATACCGCCGCCACCGAGGACGCGCAGCAAAGCGACTGACGCACTCCGGCGCTGCGATTGGCGTTTCCCGTGCCCGCCCCTTGCGGCGGGCACGGTCGTATGGCAGGATCGGGGCACGGCATGAAGGCGTTTCTGAAAGCCCTGCGTTACTGCTGGCCGTACCGCTACCGTATCGCCCTGGCGTGGGTGTGCGGTTTTCTGAGCGCGGGCCTGTGGGCGGGGTCGATCGGCACGGTCCTGCCGCTGTTCAACCTTCTGTTCGACGAAGCCCCCACCGCCGTGAGGTATCTGGAGCAGGAATGCGAGGAGCATCCCGGAACGACCGAACGGGTTCTGGAGATTCCCGAGGGCTGGGACGTCCGGGAAGATGCGTCTGTCGAGACGTTCGAGGTGCGGGGGACGGCCGTCCGCGTCCGGCCGGGCCTGCCGGTCGTCCGTCCGCGTTCGGGGTTGGTCGGTCTGGCGCAGCAGGCGGATGCCGACGGCGAGTTTTACGCCCCGGCACTGGCGATTCTGGCCTCGTGGCTGCCGGAGGATCGCTTCGGCGCGTTGGCGTGGATCATGGTCGCCGTCATGGCGATGGCTGCCCTGCGTGGGGCTCTCGTGTACTCAAGCCACTACCTGGTGGGGCATGCGGCCAACCGGGCCCTGCTGAGCCTTCGGGTGCGGGTGTTCGAGCACGTCCTTCGTTCGCGTGTGGCCCTGTTTTCGCGGATCAAGACGACCGACATCATGAGCCGATTCCAGCGCGACTGCATGCTGATTCTCGACGGCACGAAGACGGTGATGGGCAAGGTGGTGATCGAGCCGCCGCGCGTCGTCGTGTGCCTCGTGCTGGCGATCCTGATCGGGGCGTCGATCAACCCGTACCTGCCGGTTATCGTGCTGATTGCGGCCCCGCTTGTGGGCATCGTGGTCCGCCAGTTTGCGAAACTGATGCGGCGTGCCAGCCGCAAGTCCCTCGAAAGCGGCGCCCACCTACTCGGCATCACGGAAGAGAGTCTGTTCGGCATCCGCGTCGTCAAGGGCTACCGGCTGGAGGGGCACCAGCGTCGGCGTTTCTTCGCGGCGGGTCGGCGCCTGCTGAAGCAGTTGCTGCGGACGATCCGCATCGACGCCGCAACCGGCCCCACCGTCGAGACGGTTTTTACGGTGACCGCCGCCCTGGCGGTCATCGTGGGCGGCAAGATCATCATCGACGCCGGCGCCAGCCCGGACAAGTTGACGACGTTCTTCGCATTCCTCGTTGGGGCGCTCGACCCGGTGCGGAAACTGTCGAACGTCTCGAATCGCCTCCAACAGGCCGCCAGCGGCGCCGACCGCGTCTACCAACTCCTCGCGGCCGAACTCGAACCGCGTTACGGACAGAAGGGCCACCACTTGCCGCCCCTGGCCCAACATCTCGAGTTCCGCAACGTTTCCTTTGAGTACGTCGACGGCAAGCCGGTCCTCAGAGACGTCAGCCTGACCGTCCAACACGGGGACGTCGTGGCCATTATCGGCCGGACGGGTTGCGGCAAAACGACCCTGGTGAGCCTGGTGCCGCGTTTCTTCGAGCCGACCGCCGGCGCCATCCTCATCGACGGGGTTGACATTCGCGACGCCACCCTGCGGAGCCTTCGGGAGCAGACGGCTTACGTCCCGCAGGAAACCATGCTGTTTGCCGACACGGTGGCCGGGAACATCGCCCTCGGTGCCCCCCAGGCCGGCCGCCGCGCCCCCTCGCGCGAGGCCGTCGAGCAGGCCGCCCGCGCGGCCCACGCCGACCTGTTCATCAACCAGATGCCCGACGGGTACGACACGCTCGTCGGCGAACACGGGACGACGCTGTCGGGAGGCGAGAGGCAGCGGGTGGCCCTGGCGCGAGCCATCCTGCGCGACCCGGCCATCCTGATCCTCGACGAGGCGACCAGCGCCCTCGACGAGGAGACGCAGGCCCTTGTCCAGGAGACGCTCCGGGAGTTTGCCAAAGGCCGGACGACCCTGCTGATCGCCCACCGGCTGTCAACGCTGAGCATCTGCAACCGCATCGTTGTGATGGATGGCGGCCGGTTCGTGGACGCCGGCACGCACGCGGAACTGCTCGATCGGTGTCCGCTGTACCGGCGTCTGCGCGACGTGGGTCTCGACGGCCTGTAACGGGCGCGCAAGCGCTTTTGCCACCGGCACTTAGGTGTTTCCGCCGCCTGTGGATAACGTGTGGACAGTTCTTGCGCCCCCCCGTAAACACTTCTAATACAAACACTTACAGTGCACGGGCCGCCCGGGGCCACTGTTAGCAGTCACGGCGGCAACCGGCGGCCGCCATCGGCAGGGGCGCCCTGCCCGCTACCGACCCTGGAGCAGCGATACGGCCGCGGTTGTCGCTTGTGGTAGCGCCTCCGGCTCGGTGCGGCCATGGCCGTCGGGCATCGCTGCGGCCGGTGTGCCCGTGCCGGCGGCGGTCCGCCGGGCTCGTTGGCCGGGCGGCGTCGCGCGGGGTCTTGAGAGTGCGGGAAGGAGTTTGTTCCGCCCTCGGCCGAGGGGTCCTGGTTGGCGTGTCGCGCGAAAGCCGTTGACCGATGCGACGGCCTCGGCTACAGTGGCGCGCCACCGGGGGGACTGGGAGGAACGGTCGCGTGGCCACCGAACTGGCCTATGCCATGATCACGCCGTACAGCCTCCACAAGAGCCGGACGGGAGGCATCATCGGGCGGCTGGTCAGCCTGTCGCGTCTGAATTTAGTGGGTATCCGCATGTATGCCCCCGGAGACGCCTGGGTTGATGAGTATGTGGAGATTCTGCGCCGCAGCGACCTGGAGAATCCCGTCCGCAGCGCCTTCATCAACTACGTCGACGAGAACCTGCGCCGCGACAATCCGCTGGGTCTGTCGAACCGGTGCATGGTCCTGTTGTTCGAGGGCGAGAACGCTTTTCAGCACCTGATGGACGACGTGGTCGGCCACGCCAGCCCGCGCGTCACGGGGCACACGGTCCGGGGGACGTACGGTGATTTTCAGAACAACCCCGACGGTACGATCCGGTACTTCGAGCCGGCCGTCATCTGCGGTCCCGACCCGGCGACGCGGGATGAGGAACTGGCGTTCTTCGCCCGGACGGCCGCCGCCGACGGCGGCATCATCTGCGACGCGGTCGAGTTCCTTCCGGGGTCCGACAGGTTCGAGACGCAACTGGTGATCCTGAAGCCGGAGAACTTCGAGCGTCGCAGCCGCCGCCCCGGGTACATCATCGACGTGTTCTCCCGCACGGGTCTCTACATCGTCGGGGCGAAACTCCTGTCGATGTCTGCCACACAGGGCGAGGCCTTCTACGGCCCGCTCTTGGAGGTCTTCCGAGAGAAACTCCAGTTCCTCATCGAGAACACGATGCGCGAGCGGCTGGACGGGGCCTTCGATTTCCCGCTGCCGGACGAGTTCTTCGGGACCGCCCGAGAGATGCTGGCCGACCTGAACGCCCGGACCGAGTTCGCCAAGATCGTCCAGTACATGACCGGCGTGGACCCGCGGACCGTCGCGGGGAAGGCCGCGCGCGACAGGCCCGGCCCCGTGCAGTGCCTGGCGCTTCTGTACCGCGGGCCGGACGCCATCGAGAAGATCCGCCGGATGCAGGGGGCCACGAACCCCGAACACGCCGAGGAGGGAACCGTCCGGAGCGATTTCGGCCGCGACCTCATGCGAAACGCCGCCCACGCCTCCGACTCCCCCGCCAACG
>CAZEBQ010000272.1:0-5957 GCA_964510295.1 uncultured Anaerolineales bacterium
ACGTCCGCGACAAGTACGGCGAGGCGAACGTGGCCCAGATCATCACGTTCGGGACGATGGCGGCCCGGGCTGCCGTCCGCGACGTCGGCCGCGTCCTCGACATCCCGCTGCCCGAGGTGGACCGGATCGCCAAGAAGATCCCGGCCCAACTCGGCATGACGCTCGAGGAGGCCCTGAAGCGCGAACCCGACCTGCGCAGCCAGTACGACAGCGAACCCCAGGTCAAGCAACTGATCGACGTCGCGCGGCGTCTGGAAGGCGTGTCGCGGCACGCATCGGTCCACGCGGCGGGCGTCGTCATCGGCGACGCGCCGCTCGTCGAATACGTCCCCCTCTGCCGCGCAGGCGACGACATCACCACCCAGTGGGACATGACGGCCGTCGAGAAGATAGGCCTGCTGAAGATGGACTTCCTGGGGCTGAGGACCCTCTCGACCATGCAGCGGGCCGTCGGGCTCATCAGGGAACACCGCGGCGAGGACGTGGACCTGGACGAGGTGCCGCTCGACGATCCGAAGGTGTACGAGGTCTTCCAGCGAGGCGAGACGCGCGGCGTTTTCCAGTTTGAGTCCGCCGGCATGCGAGACCTGCTGCAAAAACTGGGCCCCGACAAACTCGACGACCTCATCGCCGCCAACGCCCTCTACCGCCCCGGCCCGATGGTCATGATCGACGATTTCCTGGCGCGCAAACACGGCCGCACCGCCTACGAGTATCCGCACCCCGTGCTCCGCGACATCCTCGGCGAGACCTACGGCATCATGGCCTACCAGGAACAGGTCATGCGGATCGTCAACCGCCTGGGCAACATCCCCCTGGAGCGGGCCTACAAACTCATCAAGGCCATCTCGAAGAAGCGGTACGACATCATCCACGCCGAGGAAGGGGCCTTCCTGGCCGGCTGCAAAAAGCACGAACTCGGCGGGAGCCTCTCGGGACAGATCTGGGAACTCATCACCCACTTCGGCGGCTACGGCTTCAACAAGAGCCATTCGGCCCGCTACGCCCAGATCGCGTACCAGACGGCTTACCTGAAGGTGCATTACCCGGTGGAGTTCATGGCGGCCCTGCTGACGTACGAGATGGTCAGTTCCGACAAGTTGGCCGAGTACATGGACGAGTGCCGCCGCATGAACATCGAGGTGGCCCCGCCCGACGTCAACGAATCGGGGGCCGACTTTACCGTCGTCGGCGACCGCATCCGCTTCGGCCTGGCTGCCGTCAAAGGCGTGGGCGAACGGGCGGTCGAGGCCATCACGCAGGCACGCGAAAGCGTGGGACGGTTCGACTCGCTCTTCCACTTCTGCGAGCACGTGGACACCGGCACCGTTAACCGGGCCGTCGTCGAGAGTCTCATCAAGTGCGGCGCCTTCGATTCGACCGGCGCCCGCAAGAGCCAACTTGCCGCCGTCCTCGCGAAGGCCCTCAGCGAGGGAAGCCAGGCCCAGGACGACACGCGGCGCGGCCAGATGAACTTCCTCGGCGCCTTCGCCGCCGATGCCCCGCCCGACGACATGGCCCTGCCCGACATCCCCGAGTGGCCGGAGGAAAAACTCTCGAGGGCCGAGAAGGAGGCGCTCGGCCTTTACGTCAACCATCACCCGCTCGGCCAGTACGAGAGGCCCCTGCGGCACTTCGCGACGGCCTTCAGCAGCGACCTGGGGCAGATGGACAACGGCGCCGACGCCGTCCTCGGCGGCCTCATCAAGAGCGTTCGGGTCATCATCACGAAGACCGGCAAGAACATCGGCGCGAAGATGGCCGTCTTCGACCTGGAAGACCTCGCGGGCACCGTCTCGTGCGTCATCTTTCCGCGCGATTATCAGCAGTTCCAGGAGGTGATCCAGGCCGACCGCGTCGTCTTCGTCGTCGGGCAGGTCGACCGCCAGCGCGAGGAGCCGCAGATTCGCACGGCCGAGGTCCTCGACGTGGACGAGGCGCCCGGCCGGTTCTCCAGCGCCGTCGTCGTCCGCCTCGGCACAGAAGGGCTCGATGAGGCCATGCTCGCCGCCGTGCGAGACGTGCTGGCGGCCCATCCGGGGAGGCTCCCGGTCTTCGTGCAACTCGAGACCGCCCGCAACGGCAGAACGCTCATCCGCGCCGGCGAACGCCTCCGCGTGACGATGGACTCAGGGCTGCAACGCGACCTGGCCAACCTCCTCGGCGACGGCCACACCGTCCTCGCCGCCAACGGCGCCGGCGTCATGGTCGAACTGTAAGCGGGGTAAGGGAAGTTCTTTGACGTCCGGGCGCGGCGGGCAGGATTGCCCGCCGCGCGGCGGTTGGCTGCTGCTACGAATGACCGTGAAGCGCTCTGGCGAGCGTGCGTAACGTTCAGCCGTGTGCCGGCCATCACAGCAGCGACTTCAGGTGCTCCAGACTCTTGGCAGCCTGGTCCACCGTGCCGCACTCGACGCTCAGAACGAGGTCGCGCGGGGCCTTTCGGCAGACCTCGATGACGGCCTTCCAGTCGATGACCCCCTCGCCGCACGCGCACCCGACCGGCGTGCCCGTCACCTTGCCGCGCTCGCCCGCCGACTGCTCGACCGAGATGTCCTTGGCATGGACGTGGACGAGGCGGTCGCGGACGCGCTCGAGCCACGCGATGGGGTCCTCGCCGGCCAGGTAACTGTTGCCGGTGTCGAAGTTGATGCCGATGACGGGGCTGTCCACGAGGCCCTGGATGCGGTCGAGGCCGTCGGGCGTCTTCGAGTACTGCTGGTGCGGCTCGATGCCGATGAGGATGTTCCGTGGTTCGGCCACGGCGGCCACCTGCATCAGGCTGTACTTCATCAGCAGGAAGTCCTCGTCCTCGGTGGTGTCGGGGTGCTTGGGCCCCTCGTCGGTGTTGACGCAGGGCGCCCCGCACTCGGCGGCAAAGCGGACGGCCTGCTTGAGGTACTCGACGCTGATCTCCGGTTTGCCGAGCGGGCAGTGGGCCGACAGGGCCGACGGCCTGACGCCGTGCTTGTCGCAGACACGGCGGATGCGCAGGGGGTCGTCGAGCATCGAGACGCTGTGGAAGTAGCCGGCCTCGCTGAACAGTTCGCGGCCCCAGTGGACGATCGGCTCGACGTACGTATAGCCGAATTCGGCGGCCTTCTCGACACCCCACTCGAACGACTTGTCGTCGTGACGGACGAACTCCAGGCACAGACCGACGTCAACGTTTCCCATGGCGCGTTCTCCGGAAACTACGGTTCAAGGTTCAACACTCAAGGCTCGCCCGCCGAGGCGGCCTTTCCGCGAAGGCGGGTCCAGGGCCCACCTGCGTAGCGGCCCTTTGGCCAAAATCTCGGCGCGCGGCCTGTAAGTCAAGCCAAAAAAGCCACGGGTGGGGCGGCCGCTGCGCGCCTGCGCCTTGGCCTCGCCGGGCGAGGTTTTTGATTGACACCCCTTCGGCCGCAAGCGATAGTCTCGGCGAACGCATTTTCCACGAACACCCGTAGCGACACGCCCATGGCCGCATCGCCGGAAGTCCGCTTCGAGCAATACATCGTCGAGCACGGTCTCGCGACCGAGGACGAACTTAAAGAGGGCCGCCGCCTCCTCAACAAGGCCGTCATGGACGGCGATGCGCTGACGCTGCCCGAGGCGCTGGTCAAAGGCGGCGTCCTGACCCGGAACCAGGCGCGGCGGGCCCAGGTGGCGCTGAAGGAGGAGACGCTCTCGCCGCGGCTGAAGATCCCGGGCGTCCAACTCATCGAACGCATCGGTCGCGGCAGCCAGGCCGTTGTCTACAAGGCCCGCCAACTGTCGGTCGACCGGATGGTGGCCGTCAAGGTCCTCCTGTCGGAGATGGCTCGCGACCCGGTCATGCGCGAACGGTTTATCATGGAGGTTCGGGCGGCGGCCAAACTCGCGCACAATAACATCGTCCAGGCCTACGACGCCGGTGAAACCGACGGCTACATCTACTTCATCATGGAACTCGTCGACCCGCCACGCACCGTTGCCGACGCCCTGAAAGAGCGGGGCGGGCCGCTCGATGAGAACGAAGCCGTCCGCATGATCATCCAGGTCACCGAGGCCCTGGCCCACGCCCACTCGCGCCACTTCATCCACCGCGACGTCAAACCCCGCAACATCATGCTCACCGCCGACGGCGTGGCGAAACTGGCCGACATGGGCCTGGCACGCCACATCGGCGAGGGAACCTGGGACGAGATCGGCAAGGCCTTCGGAACCCCCTACTACATCGCCCCCGAGCAAGTCGTCGGCAACCCCGACATCGATTTCCGGGCCGACATCTACTCCCTCGGCGCCACCTTCTACGAGATGCTGACCGGCCGCCCCCCCTTTGCCGCCAAGACGCCCCAACTCATCATGCAGAAACACGTCAAGGGCCGACTCGTGCCGCCCGACCACGTGAACCCCGAACTCTCCACCGGCGTCGCCGAGGTCGTCGAACTCATGATGGCCAAACGCCCCGAAGACCGGTACAAGACGACCGAGGACCTGCTCGTGGACCTGCGGTGCGTTGCGGCCGGCGAACCGCCGCGCATCGCCCGCGCACGCGTCGGCAAGCAACTCGAGATTATCGCTGGCCTGGCCGAAGGAAAAGGCGTCGCTCCCGTCGACGGACGCGGCCTGCCGCCACCCGAAGAACCCAGCCCGTTCGAGGTCAACCTCCTGGCCGTCATCCTCATCGTCGCCCTGCTTGTCTCCATCCTCGTCAACGTCATCCTGGCGGTGATATAGCCGGTGGGGGGCCACGCTTTCGATTGCGAAAGCAGGTGCTGTCGGCGCTTCGAGAAAGCGATGTAGGCCGCCCCGTGCACCGGCGCATCCGTCATGTTGCCGGGACGTTGTCCCGGGCCTACATGGCCGGGTGGCATGGCCACGCTTGCGTGGCCATGGTCTCGACCGTATGGAAACTGGCCCATGCCCGACTTCGAGTACCTGACCGGCTCTCGGATCTACGACCGCGTCTTGGCCGACCTCATCCCGTCGGCGGCCGACAGCCTTCTCGTCGCCACCGCCACGCTCAAGGCCGCCCGCGTCATCCGCCGCGACGGGTCGGCCGAGAGCATCGTCAGCCTCCTCGAACGGATGGGCGAGCGCGGCGTGGAGGTCCGCATTCTGCATTCGGGCGTGCCGTCGGGGCCGTTTCTCGAGGAACTCAAAGGCGTGGAGCCCCACGCCTTCGAGATGCGGCGTTGCCCGCGCACCCATTTCAAGGCCGCCATCGTCGACGGCGAACGCCTGTACCTCGGCAGCGCGAACCTCACCGGCGCAGGCCTCGGCGCCAAGAGCGCCGGCCGACGCAACTTCGAGATCGGCCTCGTCACCGACGACCCCGGCCTCGTCGATACCGTGGCCGACCTGTTCGAGGCCATCTGGTCCGGCGCACTCTGCGATGCCTGCCAGCGCCGCGACTATTGCCCCGTCCCGCTCGAATCGCCGTGGGACGAGGGGTGATGTCGGCCTGCTGTAGCGCGGCGCGGCCACTCGATCTGAAGTCTCCAATCTGAGATCTCAGATGCCGAATCGCCTCACCACCGCCGCTCGCGCAAGGCCCCACGACGCAGAAACAGCCCGGTGACCAGGTAACGCAGCGCGTCGATGGGGTGGTCGGCGCCGTCTTTGGCGGGGCGTTCGCTGCGTTGGCCGTCGGCCGACTCGTCCCAGTGGTACTGCTGAAACGCTCGCGTGAGCCACTGGCAGGAGGGGTCGATGACGAGGCCGCCGTCGCCTCCCGGCCGCGGTTTCAGCAGCCGCCGCACCAGTTCCACGCCCTCCAGGATGCCGGCCCGCGGTGTCCGAACGCGGATCCCCAGCCGCCCCAGTTCCTGGCACGGTCCCGTCCCGGTGACGTCCGACCGCTGCCACCCGGCCGGGTCGCCGTAGGTCGCCACGACGGGTCCGGGATCGCGCGCGGCGATCTGGCGGGCGTGGTCCGCGATGGCCCGCTCGCGCGCCACGTACTCGCCGATGACCCGCAGCCGCACCCGCGA
>CAZEBQ010000273.1:0-5908 GCA_964510295.1 uncultured Anaerolineales bacterium
CGATACCATCGCGTGCATGCTGGACATGAAATCATGGTTGCGGAGCCACTTCGGCGAGCCCATCCACTGGATACCGTGCAGCGGCGCAACGACCTGGTCCAGGCCTACCATGGTCCCTTGCGGATCGTGATGATAGTGGGTCCACTCGTCGATCTCGGGGGGCCGGGGTTTCACCTGTTTCTTCCCGCCGATGTAGGCGACACCTTTCGGCGCCAGCACCCTCACGATCTCCTCGTTCGGCACGCGGCAGTCGGCATCTGAGACAACGAGGAGGTTGACCATGTTGTCTCTGTACGGCAGGTTCCTGCCGTCAAACGCCCTGACCGTAACGTTGTCGCAGAGCCCCTTATCGCTGATCTTCTTGCGTGCTTTGCCGACGTTCTCGGCAGACGTGTCCAGGCCCTGGACCACGTAGCCGTCATTGGCGTGCAGCGCCGCGGTCAGCGTGCCATCGCCACAGCCAATGTGGACAACAAGCCCGCCCGTGACGCCCGTTTCGTTGAGGATATCGGCCGCCGGGTCTGCGGCAGCGAGATTGGCAGTAAGAATACCTACAAGCATGGACACAGTGAGTTTGTTCATCGTGCTTTCCTTTCGCCTGCCCGGGCTCCACCGTTTGCCGCATCGCCGGCTGCCACCACACGGGCCGCGAGCGTGGCCCCGGGGGACCGGCCAAGCCGCACGCCTATCCGCCTTCGGCCTTGACCTCCACCGCGCTGATGATGGGTGCAGTCAGAGCCGTGACCTCACCGGCCTTGGGGACCATCTCAAGCATGAGCGCCCTGCGGGCCGTGATGCCGTCGAACTGCTTGACGACCGCGCGGCGGGTGCCGCCCGCGGCCTTGACCACGTCGAAGTCCTCCAGGACGGTCTTGCCCTGAATCTTCACGTCGAAGACCCGCTTGCCGGGCTCCGTGTCATCGAGTTCGGCAAAGTGCAGCCGGACCGAGAGCGTCTTCGGCGCGGCGACCTCCTGGCGGACGACGATCAGGCGTTCGAATCCCCGGCCCACGAGCGGCGGCTGACGCAGGGGGCCGCGGCTCACGAGGTCGATCATCAGGTCCGACCGGCCCAGGCCGGCCTCCGCCAGCGTCTTCCACGGAACGGACACTTCGGCGATGAAGGCGTTGCCGTCGGCCCGCACGGCGCTCGACCACGCGGCGGCGTGCGCTGCTTGCTCGCCGTCGGCGCCAAGCGGCGGAAGGCCGATCGGAAGCGGGTGCGGCGCAACGGCGCCGTAGAACCCGTCTCGGTCGCGCTTCGCAGCACGCTTGAACACGATCGGCTCGCTCGGTTCGGTGGCCAGGCGGAACCGCTGGTACGCGAACGGGTCCTTCCCGGGGTCGCCGGCCTGGTGCCAGAGGGCTCGGAACCGGTGCCGGTCGCCCTTCCTGTCGTCGTCGGTGGTCAGCAGTTGCATGGCGACCTCGCCCCCGACGCGGGGTTCGATTCCGAGGTTCGTCCATGGCAGGAGGGCTTCGACGACGTACCCGTCGGGCGTCTTGCGGCCGGCGACGTCGGCCGCCAATTTACCGCCCGCCTTCGCCTCTCCATAGCGCAAGAGACGGCATCGGGCCGCGCGCTTCGGGGCCGCCCCCGGCGTCATGACGCACCGGTAACCCCCGCGGGCGCCGAGTTTCGGCGCCATGAAGACCTCGACCGAATCGCCCAGCGACAGGGCCGAGTCGTCTTCCCATTCGTGGACGACGTTGTCCGTGACCCGAGCCAGCAGGAGCAGCCCCCGGTCGTTCCACCCGATTCTGAAGGATGGATCGAAATCGTTGGCTGCGCGCAGTTTGCCGTGCGGCCCGGGGAGCGAAACGACCTTCAGGCCCGCCTCGCCCCAGTCGCCTGTCTCGCCGTCGACCGTGACTTCGAGACGGGGTATGTCGCGCACGGGCAGACGCGGCGTGGCGTACGTCCACAGCGCATCGTAACGGGCGCCCGACGCCGAGACACCCAGATGCAGGCACCGGTCGGCCGTGGCCTTGGTGTCGCGGGGGATGTTGCTCAGGTACACCTCGAACGAATCGTCGCGCCACACCTGCGCGTCGTTGCCCTTGGTCGCGGCCTTCCAGCGGACGGGTTTTCCCTTGGGGTCTTTGGCCGCCGGTCTCGCGTACACCACGTACAGATTCTCGTCGTCGTGCCGGAACGTAGCGGACGCCTTTCGGGCGGAGAGGGCCACCGTCTTGTAGCCGTCCCAGCACGGGTCAGCGGTCTTTCCGTCGACCGCCGGCGGATGCTTGACCGGCCATGCCGTGACGCCGCGGTCGAAGATCTCCAGGTCGAGTTCCGCGCGCTTCAGCCCTTTCAGGCCGCTGACGTAGAGCCACGGCCGGTCCGTCCCGGCGACGGGCATACGGTCGGGGTTGTGGCGGTAGGCGCCGAATCCGTCGTGGAAGGTGAAGCGGAACGGTTCGGCCAGCGCCGAGCGGCGGGTGCCCGTCGCGGGACGAGGCAGGGCGAGCCAGATCGTCTCGGTCCGGTCGCGCCGGTCGCCGGTTGCGCCGAGGTTGAAGGCGCCGCGGGTCACGGCCGTCGTGGGGAGCCGGTCGTAGAAGACAGACCAGTTCCGCTCCCTCTCGTCGGGCATGAGGGCAACCGTCGTCCGGAGACTGTAGGAGCAGGTGCAGCCCGCGTCGGCCGGCGGCGCGAGCACCAGGCCGCTTGCCGCAATCGAGTTGACGTAACATCCGGCCCGGACGCCGCCGAAGTTAAACACCCCGCCGTCGCCCGCCAGGTCGTACATCCCGAGCGTGCCGGAGCGGAACATCAGCAGGTTCGGCCCGGCCGAAATGGCGCCGCACCCATACGTCCGGTGGAACTCCCACGCCGTCTGCCCGCCCGTGAACGGATTGGTCCGCTGCCGCGGGTAGCCCGTCCGCAGATCGTAGGCGGCCGGCTCGGTGTAGACCGTCTCGCGGGCAATCACGGGGAACCGGCGTATCCTCGCCGCACGCGTGTACAGCCGTTTGCCGTCGTCGGCTGAGTAGCCCGTCATGCCGGAGCCCCCGCTGGCCAGCAGCACGCCTTTCGACAGCCAGAGGGCGGTGCGGTCGCGGATGCCCTCGTCGGTCTGCCAGACGGTCTTACCGGAGTCGGCGTCGAGCGCAAGGAGTTTCCGGACCGCCGCCAGGGGCTGGCCGCGCCGCTTCGCCCGGTCGATCTCCCCGGAACTCGGGCGGTCGATCAGGTACACCCGGCGCGCGTCCATGGAAAGCGCGTTGTTGGTCACGACGCCCTTGGCCGCGTAGGTCCATCGCGGCTTGCCGTCTTTGCCGAGGAGGAAGACGTACCGGGCGTCGGTGCGGCCGCCCATGCTGCCGAGAATCCGGTCGCGGCCGACGGCCAGGTAACTCCACACGAGTTTCTCGGTCGCTTGCTGCGGCACGTCGGCCGACGGGCCGGGGAATCGGTACGTCTGCACCGTCTTGCCGGTCGCGGCGTCGAGGCGCAGGCAGGTCTTGCCCTGGACCAGGTAGACGCTGTCGCCGTCCGCCGCCGCGCTGCTGCCACGGCTTCGGATGGGCCACCATCCGACGGTGGGGAAGTCGCGGCGCCAGAGGTGGCGGCCGTTGTAAGCGTCGGTTGCGACGAGGCTGCGCTGTCCGATGACGAACATGCGGCCGTCGACGCACAGCGGCGCCGGGCCGCCCCAGTGCCGCGTGACCAGTCTGGCCGGTCCCGGCTCGCCGAACCAGAGCAGTTTCAGGGGCAGGCGGACGCGCTGGTCGTCGGAGCAGCCCGTCCGGGCGGCGCTGGCGTACTGATGGGTCCAGTTGTCGGCCCCCGGCAGAGGGCCTCGGGTGACCTGCACGGCGCCCTTCGAGGCCTTGATCTCATCTTCGGGCACCTTCCCGCGCTCGAGCCACTGCTGGACGGTTTTTTGCGATGCTTCGTTGTCGGCGGCAAGCAGAATGTGCGCGCGGCCACCGTAGGGGCGCAGCACGCGGTAGAGTTCCGCGGCCGAACCCGTCGTGAGGTCCTTCGAGGTCCCGTCCGCCACGATCAGGTCGGCCACGTAGTCGGGATATCCGAGCGAGGCCGGTGTCCCGTGATGTACCGTCACGCGCAGGCCGTAGAGGCGTGCGGCATGGAGGTCCCGGCGTGCGGCAGCGGCCTTTTCCGCATCAGGCTCGGCACAGTAGAGGATCAGGTCCGACTGCCTCGCCAGGTGATAGAGGAGCCGCCCGTTGCCGGCCCCGAGGACGAGACAGACGCCGGCTTTTTTGCCCGTTTCGTCAATGATGCGTCGCGCCGTGCGGGCGGCCGCCAGTTCAGGCTCAGCCGCGGCAGCAGGCGGCGGGCCGCCTTGGGCGGAGACGACGGGCGGCGCGGCCACAGCCTTCGGGCCGTAGCAGTAGATGCGGCCCTCGGTCGTGCTGACCAGCAGCCGCCCATCGGCGGCGGCGAGCGCCCGCGCCTGGCCCTTCACCTCGTCTTTCCAGAGCACGCGGCCGGTTTCGGCGGCGAGGGTCGTCACGGTGCCCTTGCCGCCGACGGCCAGGGTATCGCCGGCCATGATAAGGGCGTAGGCGCGGCCGTGGGGCGTTTCCCACTTGGTGCAGGCGGCGGCCTTGGCGCCGGCGAGCCACGCCTTCAAATCGTAGGCGGTGACGTTGCCGCCACCCGATGCGTAGAGCGTGTTGCCGCTGACCACGGCATCGAACTTGCCGGTGAACTCGCGTTTTTCCTTGCCGGTCGCTGCGTCGAAGACGACGAGTCCGTCGTTCTTGTCCGGCGGATACTCTCCGAGTTGGACGTCGATGTCGGGCCCGATGTGCCCGCGCCAGGCGAAGAGCCAGCCGGCGGCCAGGACGTTCCAGCAGCCTCCCCATCGGTTGCCCCATCCGGTCGGGGCGCTGCGGTAGTAGAGCAGTTTGCCCGTCTCGCGGTCGTAGGCGGCGGGAACGTTGCGGCCGGTGGGGACGAAGATGCGGCCGTCGCGTCCCAGCACGTAGCCCTGGGGCGCCACGCCTGTCATCGAGAACGAGCCCGGGTGCGGCTGCTTGACGTAACTCATGCCGCTGGTGGCGTTTTCCCAGAGGATAGTTCCGTCTTCGGCGCGGAGGGCGTACACGTAGACGCCTTCGGAGGGCCACATGCCGGCGGTGACGTACACGACGCCGGCTTCCACCCCGACGCCGGCGCGGAGCGGCCAGCGCGAGATCATGTGGCCATTGCCCATGATCTTCTCTTGCCGCGGGCCGCCGTCGAACCGCCACAGCAGTTTTCCGTCCGCCGCCGACAGGCAGTAGAGCCGGCCGTCGTCGGAGGCGACGAACAGACGCGATGCCTCGATGGTCGGGGCGAACCGGACGGGGCCTTCCGTGAAGAAACTCCAACGCTCCCGGCCGGTGCCGAGGTCGATGGCGTACACCTTGTGGTCGGCCGACGAGCCGAAGTAGGCCAGGCCCTGCGCCACCGTCACGTCGTAGGCGCAGTCGAAGGCCAGGCGGTTGAGTTCCCTGCCGGGTTCGGGCCAGGCCGGCCTCGGCGCGTGGGCGGCGGCGTGGACCCACTGACGGTGAAGCGGGGACGCCAGCGCCTCCTGCGTGACGCCGCTTCGCGCCAGATCGTGCCGGTAGGCGGGCCAGTCTCCAGCCCAGGCGGGACGCTCACACACGAGCCCGCAACAGACCAGCGTAAGTGTGGACAAGAGATGCAGGATGGTTTTCATTGCGCGACTCCAACAAGACCCTTACGTTCCCTTGCCTCGGCGGCACGTTGGGCGGCAGCGCGGGCAGCCGCCGGTGATTGTAGTGCCGGCGGCAACGTTCCGCCAGCCCCTTCGCCTTTTTGTCCGCCTGGTGGCCTTCCCAGGCGTACGTGTTTAGCGTCCCACGCGCCACCAAGAGGGTGGCACGCAACGCCGTTAACTGATTGGGCGAGGTGACGTTTGTAA
>CAZEBQ010000274.1:0-5907 GCA_964510295.1 uncultured Anaerolineales bacterium
GGCGGGCAAAGGCCCATAAAATGGGCCTCAGCAGGCCTGCCATAATCCGTGGTCATCGCCGTTGGTCGTAGCATCATCGAAATCGATTGTCGCCACGGAATCGAACCGATATCATCGCCCGTGGTCTTCCGCAGAAAAGGGAAGCGTATGAGGACCCTCTTTGGCGTGACTCTGGCGGCCGTGGTGCTGAATTCCTCCGCGCCAGCGGAAGCGCCGCCGCGCAATGACGGCACCTCCTGGACCACGCTGCACGGCGACCTGGCGCGGAGCGGGTTCTACCCCGCGTGGCCTCAAGGCTCAACGTTCACGATCGTCTGGCGGAAGGAACTTTACCGGGAACTCACCGGGCCGCGATGCGAGGTCATCGTCGGCGACGGTCTCGCCTTTATGGGCACCTACGCGGGGAAGATGTACGCCTGGGATGCGAAGACGGGCCAGGAGCGCTGGGTCTTTCGGGCAGGCGGGCCCATCGGCCATTCGCCGATGCTCGCGGGCGGCATCCTTTACTTCGGCGCGATGGACCGCCACCTTTACGCCCTCGACGCCGCGGGCGGCAAACGCAAGTGGACCTTCGAGGCAGGTGAAGGCATCTGGACCTCGCCCGTCGCCTGGGAGGAAAAGGTGCTGTTCGGCGCGCGCGACGGCCTGTTCTACGCCCTCAAGGCGGCCGACGGGTCGAAGGTGTGGACCTTCAGGACCGAGGGGCCGATCCTCACGACCGCCTCCGTCAGCGAAGACGGCCGCCGCGTCATCTTCGGCTCCGAAGACATGCACGTCTACTGCCTGAACGTGGCGGACGGGCGGCTCGTCTGGAGGTCGCGGAAACTGGCGGGCCTCAGTCAGAGGGACCACTTCCCCGTCATCACGGGCGGCCTGGCGCTCGTGACCACCAACCCCGTCCACGAGTTCCATTGGACGCTGACCACGCACCAGCAGATGCTCATCAAGCGGACGGGCTTTGCGGGGAAGGACACGCGGTACATCCCCGGCACGGCCGACGACGTTCGGGCCGAGCAGGACTTCATCCTCGAGCACCTCAAGCACCGGCCGTCGGAGCAGACGTTCTACGCCCTGCGCGTCGCGGACGGGAAGGAGCCGTGGACAGCGCCGGTCCTCTACACGGCGGGACTGCACAATCCGCCCACCCCGCCGTGTGTGAATCTCAAGACCGGCAACGTGTACGTGTTCCTCCGGACGGCCTACGGCACGTGGGACGGCGGCGGCGAAGTGCGGCCGTACACGGCGCCGGGTCGGCTCGACCTGGCGACCGGCCGCGTGACGCTCCTTCAGCACGGGTACAAATCGAAGGATCCCAACCGTCCGCCCGGCCGCAAGGACATGCCGTGGATGCAGTTCAACTCGATTGGCGACGAGACGCAGACCCTTGCGGCCAGCCCGCGGCACCTGTTCTCGATCCACCAGGGCTACATCGGCTCTATGAACTTCGAGACGGGCCTGATGAAGAACTTCTACGGCAAGCGCGACACGTACGGCGGGTTCTACGGCCCCGGCCTCTTCGGCTGGGCGAAGGACGGTGGCCGCGAGAAGGCCCGCGCCGCCGGGCAGCCCTTCGGCATGGTGAACGAATGGCACGGGCCGGCGAAGGCCATCGTCAGCGTCGTCGGGGAGTACGTCTATTTCCCCGTCGGGTCGCAGGTCATCTGCCTGAAAGGCGAGGGGCGATGAGGATCGTGCGTGCGATGGTCCGACCGGCCCTGGCGGCCGCGCTGCTTGCCGCAGCGCTTCCGGCGGCCGCGCAGAACGTGATCGACGACAATCCCGAGAGTCGCCGCATCGACCCTGTGACGTTGAAGGCGTCGGACACCGAGGCGCTCATCGCCGAGACGCCTGACTTCGCCACGAAGGCGACGGGCGCCGAGGCCAAGCGCGTGCGCGCCAAACTCGGGCGCCACGCGGCGGCGTTCGTCGCGGGCTTCCCCTGGAAGGCGTTCCATAACACGCTGGGCATCAGTGGGTACGAGGCATACTTCAACCATCCCGACGAGATGGTCTACTGTCTGGCGATCGCCCTGCCGCAACTCAATGCCCAGACGGCCGCAGCCACCAGGAAACTCCTCTCCGCGCAACTCGCCCGGAACCCGCCGTATGCCCTCGAGGGATTCGCGAACGATGAGGGCCGGCCGCGCGAACGATACGACGTTCCAGAGCAGGTCCGCATCAAGCGTCGCGGCAAGGCGAACGGGGCCCTCGGCGTGTACGCCTTCTGGGCCTGGTGCCATTGGTCGGGTGACCGCGACGCTGCGAAGGCTCACTGGGACGCCGTCAAGGCGCGGATGACGCCCATCTTGGAGAGGGCATACGCGTTCGAGATCGCCAGGCGCGACTACGTGAAGGACGAGGCCGAGCGGCTGAACGGCGACCTCGCGGGGTTGGTGGGCCTGGCGCGCCTCGCGAAGTTGAACGCCGATGCGCCCGCCGAGAAAGCAGCAAAGGCCAAGGCCCTTGAGTTGCTGGGCCTGCGCGTGAACCTGGAGCGGGTGAATCCGACCATCCTGGAGCCGACGCGGTCGGCCGGCAAATCGCTCCACATCGCCAAACTGGCGCGGTACTGCAGTCTTGCCCCGGAAGCGGGCCGCGCCGTGGATCGGCTGAGCGACGGCATGGGCCGCAGGCGGCTGGGGGCCTTCCGCGAGATGCGAAACGGCTGGTACCTGGCGTTCGCCGAACGTCTGATCGGCGGCGAGAACTACGTCAGCCCGCCGCACATGGGCCGCGCCCTCATGGCCGGGGCCACGTTCATCGAAAGACTGCCCGCCGACAGGCTGCTCACCTTCGTCGATATTCCCTGGTGCAACGGCGACCTGTATTTCATCGAGAAGTGCGCCTGCGCGCTGTGGGCCTCGGGCGGGCGGAAGTGGAAGACCGTCGAGTGACGCCCCCTGCCCTCACGCGTCGGCCAGGACCTCGCGCACCCTTTGGCAATCCTCGGCCATCCGGGCTTTCAGGGCTTGGGCGTCGGCAAAGATCTGCTGCGCGCGAAGGTACTCGACCAAGTCCACAGCCACCTGCTCGCCGTAGAGTTCGCCGTCGAAATCGAGCAGGAACGCCTCAACGCTCACGGGTTGATCCGTCTCGAAGGTCGGCGCCCGCCCGACACTGACGGCCGCCGCGTACCGTTCGCCGCCCACCTCGGCCCAACCGGCGTACACACCCTCGGCGGGCATCAGGAATCGCGGCGCCGCCACGTTGACGGTGGGATAGCCGAGGCGAGCGCCGCGGTGCCGCCCCTCGACAACCGTGCCGACGTAGGCGTACGGCCGGCCGAGACAGCGGGCGGCTTCGGCGACGCGGCCCTCGCTGATGAGCCGGCGGATGCGCGTGCTCGAGACACGCTCGCCGTCCACATCGACATCGGGGACGAACTCGACCTGGGTCCGGCAGGCGGCGGCCAGTTCGGTCAGCCGCGCTCCGTCACCGGCGCCGCCGGCGCCGAAGTGGAAGTCAGCACCCTCGACCACGGCCCCGGCCGCGAGCCCCTTGCAGACGACCTCGCGCACGAACGTTTCGGGGGCCATCTCCAAGACGGCGGCCATGCCGCGCGGCCAGATGACGGCGGCGACGCCGATCTCGCGCATCAGTTCCAGTTTTCGCCCGAACGTCTGGATGAGCGGCGGGGCCTCGTCCGGACGCAGGATCGCGAGCGGGTGCGGATGGAACGTGAAGACAACCGCCGCCGCGCCCCGTTCGCGGGCCCGTTCGACGGCATGGCTGAGCACCTTCTGATGGCCCACGTGAACGCCATCGAAGACGCCGACGCTCAGGACGCCGCCCCTGAAATCGGCCGGCAGGTTGTCAAGGTCACGGATGAGTTCCACGGTATGCCTCGCGAACGAACACGCCCGCGGGCGCAAGCCCCGCGGCTGACGTGGCGATTATGCGTTCGGCTGAATCCAGGCGTAGTAAATGGCCAGGGCGATCTGGACGGCGATGAGCGCGCAGGCCGTGAAGTTCAGGATCATGTGGGCGATGGGGCGAGCACGCTTGCCGCCCGCCGGGTCTTTCAGCAGGCCCAGCCCAACCCATGCCGCCACGGCGTAGAGGGCGGCGATGCCAATGCCCAGCCGCAGGTGCCATTCCCAGAAGCCGCCCCACTCGCCCAGGACGAACCGCGTCATCAGAAAGCCGCCGATGATGCCCACGAGCAGCATGATGTAGTAGACGGCGCCGGTCCACTTGTGCAGGCGCATGTTGAATCGTCCCGGCAAGGGGCTCTTGCCGCCCTGCCCTTGCGTCGCCCGCAGAAGGCCCAGGTACCCCGAGACGGTGCCGATAATGACGGCCAGGATCATCCATGCGGCGTGGATGGTGACGTAGAGCATCGGCGAGCCCCCCGTTCAATCCCCCAAGGCGCCCAATTGTACGGCAAACCTGCGGGCGAGCCACAAGGGAATAATGCCCACGACGCCGAAGGCACAGTCAATGAGTTGCCAGGAGAACGGAATGCCCCGCACGTGACCGAACACGAACGACCACGGAATCACCAGGACGCAGGCGATCAGGCCGAACGTGATGACCCAAAGGTTGCGGACAGGATCGAGGATGGCGCCGACGAACAGAATCGCCAACACGATATGGGCGAAGGCCAGCCAGTCGAAGCCGTAGGCGATGAAGGGGAACCGTGCGTTCGTCTCGCGCACGCCGCGGCGGACCTTCGCGATCCAGTGGGCAAGGCCCGCGTGATTGGCCGCCTCAGCGTCCGGCGGCAGGCCCAGCCAGCGGGCGAGCACGTCGAGTTCGGTCTCGACGGGAATCGCCGTCAGGCCGGCTGCAACGAGGCAGACCGTGAAGAGCGCCAGGGCAATACGCGCCCGGCGAAGGCGTCTGCTGCGCTGTGTGTCGGCGTTCATGGCAAAGTCCCCTTCCCGAACGTTCTCGGTCGGCGGAACGAAATCCCGCGACACGTTGCCCAATAACAACGCGGCGGGTCCGGAGACCCGCCGCGCGGCAATCGACCCTCTGAAACGCGCTCTAGGCCGAGGCCTCCTCCTTCTCGGCCATTTCGGCGGCCTTGGCCTCGGCCTCTTTGGCGAAGTCGGGGACCTCGTCGCCGCCGTAGAATTTGCGGATGTTGGCGGCGGCGAGGGCCTGGATGCGGACGATCTGGTTCTCGGCGTTCTCGGCGCGGAAGAGGTGACGGTACCGGCCTTGCGGCTTGAGGTACTCGGTGACCGGCTTCCAGCCCTCTTTGGGCGGTTTGTGCGGTTTGGTCTCGCCCTCGATGATTTCGTAGAGGGGGTAGCAGCCCGTCTCGAACGCCAACCGGGCGATGACGGCCGTCTGCGACGGGTCGCTCCGCCAACCCGGCGGGCAGACAACGTGGATCTGAAGGTACTTCGAACCGCGATACGAAAGGGCCTTCTTGACCAGGCGCGGCAGTTCCCGGTAATAGCCGCACGACCCGACGGCCACGTACTTGGCATTATGGGCCATCATGATCATCGGGATATCTTTCTTCGGCCGGTCGTTGCCCCAGGAGGCCTTTCCGGCGGGGCTGGTGGTGGTGGCGGCATAGAACGGCGTCAGGCTGGAGCGCTGGATGCCGGTGTTCATGTAGGCCTCGTTGTCCCAGCAGCAGTAGAGGATATCGTCGCCTCGTTCGAAGGCCCCGCTGAGGCAGCCGATGCCGATATCGGCCGTGCCCCCGTCGCCACCGGTTCCGATGACGTTGACGCCCTCCAGTTTGCCCTTGTGCTTGAGGGCATAGTAGACGCCCGAGGCAATGGCGGCGGAGTTCTCGAAGAGGCTGTGAATCCACGGCGCGGCCCACGACGAGGTCGGATAGCGCGACGTAAAGATCTCCGAGCACCCGGTGCAGGCGGTGAAGATGGAGTTCTTGCCAGCCGCCTGGGCGACAATCCGCATCGCCATCGCCTCGCCGCAACCCGG
>CAZEBQ010000275.1:0-5744 GCA_964510295.1 uncultured Anaerolineales bacterium
AGTTCGGGTATGTGTATCCGAAGGCGTCCTTGGCAGCCCCGAAGAGGTTCTGCCCGTCGATGAAGCAGATGGCCCGTTGACCAGCGGCTTGCGGATGAGGTGATGTCACGGGATTCCGCCCTTCCAAAAAAGAACCCGCCAGAGGCCAGTCCGAGCTGGCGTGTCCGGCGGGCGACAAGTCACTAATCAAATTCAGCGGAGAATTATGACCGGATTCTGGACGATGTCAAGCGGTTTTCACGAAATACTTCCGTTAGCCCGTTTCCGGAACACTCTTCTCACTCCATTTTATCGGATGCGCGGACGAAAAGTCATGCGGAAAATTCGCTTTTCACGCGCCCCGGGAGACCTGGGAGTTCCGGGCACCATGACCACCCTCGTGTCAAGCGCGGTTTCTCCTGGATGCTGTATGGTACGCTTGGTTCGGGATGCGTGCCAGAGGAAACGCAGCCGCCGGCCCGCGGGATGGGCCGGGTGGCATGGTCATCCCGCAGGGTGACCATGTTGCAGTCTTGAACGCAACGGCCTGAAGCGATAGCCTCACCCTATGCTGCCCCGCGAGCCGATCAAACGCCGCCGCTGGAGACGTAGCGCGAGGGCGAAGGTGGGAACATGGTCACCCTGCGGGATGACCATGCCACCCGACAGCACAAAGTTCGGCGCGGCGAACAAAGTGGTCAAAACCTGTCCCCCCCTCGGGGGAAAAACCCGGAAAACCTGGAAATCGTAACCCCCTGCGCCACAAGCGCTTAGCGACCTACCGTCTCCCCGCTACCCCTCCAAAACGGGCACGAGATCGGAGCGCGCCATCCTTTTGTGGAGCGGGCGTGTCGCCCGCGGCCGGGATGCGCCGCCATGCCCAAGCGCGCCGTCAAACGATGCACGAAGTGCGGCCAACTCAAGCCGCTGACGGCGTTCACACCCGCCAAGGGGTATCGCGGCGGCCGCAAGACGCAGTGCAAGGCCTGCACGGCGGCCTACTTGAGGCAGTGGCGGCGGCTGAACCTGGAACGCGCCCGCGCCAAGGACCGGCGGCAGAACCGCAAACGGCGCGGCTGGCTTATCGCCTATCGCCGCACACCCGACCGCCAACACAAACAGGCCGTCCGCAACGTGTCGTACTGGGCCGTCAAGGCCGGACTCCTGCCCAAGAAAGACCGCTGCGAACGATGCGGCGCCGGCGGCCCCGGCGTCCGCTTGAACCGCCACCATCCCGATTACAGCGACCCGCTGCGCATCGTGTGGCTGTGCACCCGGTGCCACGGCGAGGTGCATCGGAAGATGTTGGAAAGTGACTGAGAACGTAGGCCGGGCCAGCGTCCCGGCATGTGATGAATCGCCGGGGCACGCCCCGGCCTACAGGCTGAACCACGCCGACACCATGGTCACCCTTCGGGCTGACCATGCCACGGGGTCGAATAGGCTCTCAATCGCATGAATCGGTCTGCTGCGGTTCTGTGCCCCGCAGTTCTTCGATGGATGATCTCTCCTGCGGGAGAGGCCAGTTCTTCTCGAAGTTCGGGTCATCCCCGGCGTCGCACGACCAGTCGATCATCTTGCCGGTTTCATCAAACACATAAGCCGCTGGGCCGGATGGCAGGGCAAGCCATGTGTCCATCGGACTGTATGCAATGAAATACGTGGCGCCGCCCTTCCGAACCTTCGTTACTCGGGTCGGGAGTCGCCCTGCGGCCAGGTATCCCGAGACGGCCGAAAAGTTGCCCTCCGGGTTGTTGATGCGGCTCCACCGGATTTCAGAAAAGACCCACGATCCAAGACCCGCAAAGACCAAGACGCAGCAAACCAACCCGACCGTTATGCGCCGCTTCATCGTGCTCACCCCAACTGACACCACCTGTTTTCCGGAAGGATGCGCGCCTGGACAGTCCTAGCCTACCCCAAATCCATCTTACCAGCCCATACCTATGCCTGGCAACAGAAAGGTGGGTGTGTGGCATGGTCAGTCCGAAGGATGACCATGCCCCAACGGTCCCGACAGGCATCAACATGGTCACCCTTCGGGGTGACCATGCCAGGCGGCCATGCGGATTCATAAGGTCACGTGCGGCGTGGGTGCAAGCACCCACCCTACGGTTTCAGGGCGCCGTCGAGGCGGAGCGCGTCGCCGGCTTGGGTCTGGAAGTCGGTCACTTTGTCGCCGTAGCGCACGCGGAGCGCGCTGCCGAGCGTCGAGCGCAGGGTGGCTTCGGTCAGGCGGCCGTCCTTCCACTCGATATCGACCTCGAATCCGCCGCGGGCGCGGAGGCCTTTGACGCTTCCGGTGGTCCAGGCCTTCGGCAGGGCGGGGAGCAGGTGGATCTCGCCGGCGTGGCTTTGGAGCAGCATGTCGCACACCGCGGCGGTGCCGCCGAAGTTGCCGTCGATCTGAAAAACTCTGCCGGGCCAGCATGCGTTAAAGAAATTGGGAAAGGCGTTGCGGCCGAGGAGGCGGGCGTAATACCCATAGGCCCGCTCGCCGTCGAGCAGCCGGGCCCAGAGAGCCGTCTTCCAGGCATTGCTCCATCCCACGTCGCCCTGGGAGCCGCGCGCCTCGAGCGATTTCGCCGCGGCGGCGGACAACTCGGGCGTCGCGGTCGGCGAGATCTGTCTTCCCGGGAAGACCGCAAACATGTGGGAAACATGACGGTGATGGTCGTTGGGGTCGTCGCGGTCGGTTTCCCACTCCTGGAGTTGCCCCCACTTGCCGATGCGGGGTGCGAGCAGCCGGTCGCGCATGGCGCTGATTCTGTCGCGGTGCTGCCGCTCGGTCCCGAGCGCATCAGCGGCTTCGAGGGTGTTGGTGAAAAGGTCGTAAACGATCTGTTGGTCGTAGGATACGCCGTCCTCGGTCGGCCCGTGTTCGGGCGACCAGCCGCCGGCGACGACCAACGTCCCGTCCTCGCGCCTCTTCAAGCGGTCTTGCCAGAACTCACAGATTTCCTTGAGCACGGGGTAGGCCATCTTCCTCAAGTACGTCTTGTCCTGGCCGAAGGCATAGTGCTCCCAGAGGTGCCGGGCGTACCAGGCGCTGCCGGGCTTGTTCCACTTCCACCCGTGTCCGCCGTAGATGTTGTGCGAGGTCCGCACGGCCCAGCCGCGGGCGTCGCCGAACTCGCGGGCGGCGCGTGTGGCCGTGCGGCTGGGTTCGCGGAGGCTCTGGATCATGGCCAGTAGCGGCTCGTGGCATTCCGGCAGGTTGGCGGGCTCGGCCGGCCAGTAGTTCATCTGGATGTTGATGTTCGTGTGGTAATCGGCGTGCCACGGCGGATTGTTCTTGTCGTTCCAGAGACCCTGAAGGTTGGCCGGCAGGCTGCCCGGGCGAGAACTGCCGATCAGCAGATAGCGGCCGAACTGGAAGAACAGGGTCTCCAGTTCCGGGTCTTTCCCGCCGCGCCGATACGCCGCGAGACGCTCATCGGTCGGCAGGGCGGCGACCTGCTCCTCCGTTCGCCCCACGTCCAACGCGACGCGGTTGAACAGACGCTGGTAGTCCTTGACGTGACGGGCGCGGAGCGTCTCGTAGGGCTTGGCCGCTGCGGCGTTCACCTGTTGAGTGAGCCGCTCGTGCGGGTGTGGCCCGCGCCATTTCTGTTCGTACCGGTCGGCGTAGTTCGTGCCGGCGGCCAGGATGATGGTCAGGCCGTCGGCGTCTCGGAAGCCCACGGCCCCATCGGCCGCCTGCACGCTGCCGCCCTCGTTGACGACCAGCACCTGGGCCTCATACGCGAGACCGTTTTTCAGGGCGCCGGAGGCGGTCAGCCTGCCCTCGGCGGCGGCGATCGTGGCTTCGTGGGCGTCGGTCAGCCGGACGGCGCCGGTGTAGCGGCCGGGCCTGTCGGCGGTAAGGCGAAACACCATCACCTGGTCCGGGTAACTGGCGAAGTACTCTCGCCGGTACCGGACGCCGCCCGCGGTGTAGGTGACGCCCGCGACGGCCTCGTGGATGTTGAGTTGGCGGCGGTAATCGCGGCAGTCGCTCTGCCCGCCGGTCAGTTCGATGGTTACGTCGCCGAAGGTCTGATAGGCCCCCATCGTCTTGTAGTTGCCGGAGGGGTTCTCGTCGCCGGTCCAGAGACTGTCCTCGTTGAACTGGATGCGTTCGGTGTCGAGGCCGCCGAAGATCATGGCGCCCAGGCTGCCGTTTCCGATGGGCAGCGCCTCGGTCATCCATTTTTTGGCGGGTTGCTTATACCAGAGCGTCAGATGCTTCGGCGGCGAGGCGCCCCCGGCGCCGGACAGGCTCAGCGGCATGATAGTCAGGGCGATGGCGGCCGCCGCGACGGTCTTCCACTTCGGTTTTCCGCGGCTCTTCATGGTTGTCTCCTAATACATACTACAACGCTACAAGGGCATTTTGCGCGGTGGGTCTCCGCACCCACCGCGCCGAAAACGGCGATTTCGCCCATGCGCGGCGGGTACGGAGACCCGCCGCGCACGAAGTAGTGTTGTAGTACTAATCCTACAACGCTCCTTCGCCTTTTTGTCCGCCTGGTGGCCTTCCCAGGCCACCAGGAACAGGGATAAACTGCGTTCGCGGCGGCCTGGGAAGGCCGCCGCGCGGAACGTAGCCTCGTAATACTAATCCTACTGCGCTAACTCGAGGCGGGTGGCATGGTCATCCCGAAGGGTGACCATGTTTCAACCCCCCCCGCGCTACGGCGGGTGGCATGGTCATCCCGAAGGGTGACCATGTTTCAACCCCCCCGCGCTACGGCGGGTGGCATGGTCATCCCGAAGGGTGACCATGTTTCAACCCCCCCGCGCTACGGCTCGAGCGGCGGCAGGCTCGCGCGGTCGATGCGGATGGGCTCCTCGGCCGCTTCTTCCCACGCTCGCCAACTCGACCACGGCCAATCCCGCGGGTACTCGACGAGCCCACGCCGCACGGGGTTGGCGTGCATATACCCGATCTTCTCGCGCAATTCCCGGGCCGTCCAGAGATTCCGGTCGTAGCCGCCGCCGGGCTGCCAGAACCGGTAGGCCCGGCGGCCGCTCGGCTGAAGGTCCAGCAGACGCGGCAACAACTCCGGCCGATTCCGCCGCACCCACGACACCGCCTCCTTGGCCACCGGCTGCTTGACGGACTTGAGAATGGCCCCGACGCCGATCCTGTCGGCGGGAAACAGCAGCAGGTGGACGTGCTCCGGCATGATGACCCAGGCCCAGAGGTCGAAAGGGTGCACACGGCGGGCCGCCTCAACCGATTCGAGCAGCCATCCGCGCGGGCGGTCACGGGTCAGTAGCGGCTGGTTCCGCCAACACGAGAAGGTCAGATAGTGCGCGTGGCCGGGAAGGTCGTAGCGTTTGCGGCGGCGGCGTTTGATCGGCTCGCGGGAGAGCATGGGGTCAGGCTATCGACTCAGGCCGCTGCGTTCAAGACTGTAACATGGTCACCCTTCGGGTTGACCATGCCACCCGAGGCTCGCGCGGCGGCTACATGGGTTTCAGACTGCCGTCCAAGCGAAGCACGTCGCCGGGTTTGGTCTGGAAGTCGGTCACTTTCTCGCCGTAGCGGACGCGGAGCGCGTTGCTGAGCGTCGAGCGGATGGTCGCTTCGGTCAGGCCCCCGTCTTTCCATGCGATATCGACCTCGAATCCGCCGCGGGCGCGGAGGCCTTTGACGCTTCCGGTGGTCCAGGCCTTCGGCAGGGCGGGGAGCAGGTGGATCTCGCCGGCGTGGCTTTGCAGCAGCGCCTCGGCGATGCCGGCGCAGCCGCCGTAGTTGCCGTCGATCTGGAACGGCG
>CAZEBQ010000276.1:0-5707 GCA_964510295.1 uncultured Anaerolineales bacterium
CGGGGCCAAAGGCCCCGGCCTATCTGCCGCTTCGCGGCGGCAAGGCGGCTGGAAGCCGCCTCAAATCCGTGCCGGCAGATCCCTGCCAGAAAAAAGAGTCACACCCCGTCGCCCGCAGAGACGGCACACTCGCTCCCACCGGCGTCCAAAACGCGGCGACAGGCTTTTCCCACACCATTTCACGCCATTTCACACCAAATCACAGGCTTTGGTCACTCGTCACTTGTCATCTGTCATTCGCCCTTTGTCATTCGCGGCTGCGCCGTTACCCACCCCGGCAAGAATCTAAGCCCTTGCCACAAAAGACGTTAGGTCGCTTTCATTTGACCCAAGTAACGCCGTTTTCTGCGATCTCGCCGTTCAAGGCCGTTGCCTTTGCCGTTGCCGCTGCCCAATCCGAGCCGTTCCCGGCATTCCGCTCCCTTACGGTCGCGGCTCGGAAGCCGGCTCGGCGTTCAAGGCCGTTGGCGTTTGCCATTAACCCGAGGGAATGTCGTTCTCTGCGTTCTCCGCTTTCTCTGCGTTAGAAGCCGTTGCCGTTGCCGTTCGCTGTAACCCGATTCCAGTCCGTTCTCTGCGTTCTCTGCCCTCTCTGCGATCTCTGCGTTAAAAGCCGTTGCCGTTGCCGTTGCCGTTGCCGATGCCCAATCCGAGCCGTTCCCGGCATTCCGCTCCCTTACGGTCGCGGCTAGGAAAGGGCCGTTGCCGTTTCGCTGTGAACCCAATCTGTGCCGTTCTCTGCGATCTCTGCGTCCTCTGCGTTCAAACCCACGCCCATCCAAAAAAAACCCGAAGATTTTCCTTGACGACCGTCCGATAAAATGGTTTTACCAAACTGTCAAAACCATTTTTCGGGGCCGTGCGACATATCTCAGGCCAAGCGAAGAGCGTGGGGAACGCTATGGATACACGACATTCATCCGACACGGGCGCGACTGGTGGCTCTCGACCTCGAGGTCCATGCGCTATGGATACCCGACATTCATCCGACACGGGCGCGTCGATGGGGCCATCTGCCGCAGGGCCGGTGGCACGACCCGGCGGCCGGTTCCAGAGGCGGCCGATCACCGAGTACCTGCGGCACGTGAGCGGCGGCGAGGGTGCGGCGGCACGCGAGGTCCTGCTCGGCATCCCGCCCAAACTGTACCGCGTCAGCGAGATCGCCCAGCACCTCGACATCACCCGCCAGACCGTCCACAACTACGCCACCATCGGCCTCATCACCGAAGAGCGGCGGACCCCGGGCGGCCAGCGACTCTTCGGCGAATCGGTCTTCCCGCGTCTCCTCGAGATCCAGCGACTCAAACGCACCCATCGCCTCCACGAGATCCGCCGCATCTTCCACCACCAGCAACGCCGCAGCCTAAACGCCGATGATGCAAAGCGGGGTGAGGAAGGCCTTTTGACGTCCGGGCGCGGCGGTCCGGAGTACCCGGCGGGCGAGCCGCATCGCAAGCGCGGCGGTTGCGGAGAACCACCGCGCACAACCCATCTCAGCCCGTCTGACGACACGTCCGACGCCGCCCGCGTCTCCCCTTTCGCCGCACGCGACCCACACAAAGGACACCCGACGCCGTGACGCCTAAGTTCACCATGGCGCTGCCGCCCGCTTCCGGCGGCGGCACGGACACGCAGCGCCCGTCCGAAGCCCGGACCCGCCCCGCGCCCGCGCGCGGCGAGTCGGAGCCTGCCCTGAGCCTGTCGAACGGGTACCCGCCGCGCGCGTCGCACCTGGAAAGCGCGGTGGTTGCGGAGAACCACCGCGCACACCTCGGCCGCGCGCCCGCCGTGCCCGTCGCGTTGCGGCCGCCGTCTCCAGAGCCGGTTCCTTCGACGCGGCGCGTCTCGCCCGCCGGTCCCCCGCCGTCGCGGGCCGATGCGACCTCGGCACCGGTTGCGCGTGGCCGCGGGTCCGACCCGGCCACGCGCGCGCCGCCGGCCGAGACCTCGCCCGCCCGGCGCATCGTGCGCGACCTCAGACCGCGAGCCCGCGTTCTGGCGGTCGTCAGCGGCAAGGGAGGCGTCGGCAAGACGAACCTGGCGGCCAACCTCGCCATCGCCCTCGCCGCCGCCGGACGCCGCGTCCTCCTGGTCGACGCCGACCTCGGCCTGGCGAACATCGACCTCGTTCTCGGCCGGTCACGCGATGCCGGCCGCAACCTCGCCCACGTCCTGGCCGGCCGGGTGCCGCTCGAGCACATCGTCCAGGAAGGCCCCGCCGGCATCCATTGGATCCCTGGCGCCTCGCACACATCCGCCGTCTCGTCGGCGGACGAGCCTCGGCGCGAGGCGCTTCTGGAGGGCCTGACGGCCCTGGAGCGGGTCCACGATTTTCTGCTTCTCGACACGGCCGGCGGCATCGGCGGAGGCGTGCTCCATCTGGCGAGGCAGGCCGACGAACTGCTGCTCGTCACGACGCCCGAACCGCCCGCCATGATGGACGCCTACGCCCTGCTGAAGGCGGTCAGGGCCGGCGCGAGCGACCCGATCGGCCCCGTGCGGCTCATCGTCAACATGGTGACCCACCGGCAGGACGCCCGCCGGGTGCACGCGCGGCTGAACGAGACGGCCAGTCGTTTCCTCGGCATCGAAATCAGCCTGCTTGGGCACGTGTTCTGCGACGGCCACGTCGGCCGGGCGGTCCAGCGGCGGGAGCCTCTGCTGCTGGCATATCCGCATTCGCAGGCCACATGGTGCGTGAAACAGTTGGCAGGGGCGGTTCTGAAGGGGTCGGAGGAGTGCGGAGGGGGCCGGTTCGCATTTTTCCGGAGACTCGCTTATCTTTTCGCAGGGGGGAGTCGATAATGTAAGTTGCGGGTCGCCGCCCCGTTCCCATCTCCGGCGGCTCGCATACGTGGAGACCGACTCCAGGGGAAGGGGTAGCCATGGCACGGTCGTCCGACGGGCTTCAAACGTGGCAACGGAGCGTTGAACTCGACGGCAAGCAACTCGCCGAAGCCTGGAAAGAGTACCAGCGGACGCGATCCGAGGATATCCGCAACCTCCTGATCGAGCACTACCTGCCAATCGTCAAGATCAACAGCGAACGCCTCGGCAGCAAACTGCCCGACGAGGTCGAGATCGACGACCTCATTTCAGCCGGCATCGACGGTCTCCGCGACGCCATCAAGATGTTCGACCTTGACCGCGGCGTCAAGTTCGAGACTTACTGCGCCACCCGCATCCGCGGCGCCATTCTCGACGCACTCCGCAACAAAGACTGGGTCCCGCGATTGGTACGGGCCAGGGCCAATCAACTCGGCCAGGGCCGCCGACGGCTCGAGGCCGAACTCGGACGCCGACCCAACACCCACGAACTCGCGGCCTACATGCGTCTGTCGGAGAAGGAATTCGAGAAACTCCTCCGCGACGCACACGCCGTCGGCGTTATCAGCCTCAATCGCAACTTCCAGGACGCCGAAAGCAGCCGCGAAATACGCGAAACCGACCTCGTCGCCGACCGAAGAGCACCCAACCCCATGCGGGCCGTCCACCAGGACGACGTCAAGAACCTCATCACCAAAGGTCTCTCGAAGAACGAGCGGCTCATCCTCATCCTCTACTACTATGAGGAAATGACGATGAAGGAGATCGGGGCCACGCTCGACCTCTCTGAAAGCCGCGTCAGCCAGATGCATTCGGCCATCGTCGAACGCCTGCGCCTGAATCTCGAAGACCGCCGCGACGATTTCCTCCATCCCGAACCCTAGCGCCGTGCTTCACGCCAAGGCGCACGGGCACTTCACGGGTGGAGCCCGTTCGACCCGGCGGACCTTTCGATTCCGCGTGAGAAGGTCCGCGCCCACACCCGGGAATGGCACCGTCTGCGTACGCGTTACTATCCGCAAGGGCTGAAGGTCCGCGTGGGCAAGAACTCACGCGACCGCCGCACATGGATCCCGCAGTACTGGAACGACACGCACGCCCTCCTGGGCGCCATCGACCTGGCCGGGGCGAGGAACGCCATGATGTGGTACATCGGCGTCTCGGGGCAACTCGCGGGCGGCAAACGCGAGCCGGTCACCTACACCACCCCCATCAGGGTAACGGCAAACGGCGGTTGGCACGGTCATGCCGAACGGTGGCCAGTACGTGTTTAGCGTGTCATTCCGAGCGAGCGAAGCGAGTCGAGGAATCTCGCCGTTATCCGTGTCCGAACACGAGATTTCCTGCGGGCACTCGGGGTACAGCGCTCCGCTCGCCCTCGCCTTTGGCGAGGGCTCGGTCGAAATGACATCGCTTCGAAAGTACGCTAAACACATACGGCGACCCTGCCGCCGGCCTCACACCTGGTCGGGTATCTCGTAACCCTTGCGGTAGGTGGGTTTGATGAGTTGGTTGGCCTCGTCTTTGTCGAACGTGCCGGTCTTCGCGTCGTAAACCAGGGCCGTATTGCCGGCTCGGTGGGCGATGTTGCCCATGTGCATGGTCGAGCACGTCTGGTGAGCGATGGCGACGTCGGCCGTTGAAGCCTTGCGGCTGCGGATACAGTCGAGGAAGTTCTTGTAGTGCGGTTCGTCGCACGGGCGGCCGTAGGTCTTCTCGACGACCTTGCCGGCCGAGGTCATGACGATCCATCCCCCGCCGTGGCGGCCGACGATCATCATCAGGTCCGACCCGTACAGTTCGATGCGCGTGGCGTTCTGCGTCCAGTAGGGGAACTCGTCTTTGCGGCGGATGGTGGCGGTGGTCTTCTCCATGTATCGCGGGTAGCCGGTGAGTTCGAAGGTCATGACGAAATCGTCGAAATCGTAGTTGACCATCTGGACGTCGGGCACCTGCGAGTCGTCGCCGCGATGGCAGTATCGGCCGCCCAGCGCCCGGACGCTCTTCGGCATGCCGGGATCGCCCATGAGCATCAGGGCGAGGTCGATCTGGTGGATGCCGTCGTTGCCCATGTCGCCGCCGCAGAAATCCCATAAGAAGAGCCATCCGCGGAGCAGCCCCTGATGGTACGGCCGCGCCGCCGCCCGCCCCAGCCAGGCGTCCCAGTTCAGGCCATTCGGCTGCGTGCCGGGCTCGCCCAGGTGAAACGGTCCGCCGGGCTTCATATTGAAGACGCGCACGAGGCAGATCTTGCCGAGTTTGCCGGTCTTCAGATACTCGACGGCCTTCAGGTTGTACGGACCGCTTCGGTTCTGCGTGCCGACCTGGACGATGCGTTTGTACTTGCGGGCGGCCTCGACCATCTTGCCGCTCTCCCACATGTTGTGCGAGTGCGGCTTCTCAACGTAGACGTCCTTGCGGGCCTGGCAGGCACGGATCGTGGCAGGGGCGTGCCAGTGATCGGGCGTCGCAACGATGACGGCATCGACGTCCCCCGAGTCGAAGACGGCCTGCATGTCCGTGACCGCCTTGGCCTTGGCCTCCTGTATCTTGGCGAGGAACTTGGCGCCGTCGGCCAGGCGGCGGTCGTGCACGTCGCACAGATACGTGACGCGGGCCCCCTGCTCCGCGAGGCCGTACATGACGTACCGTCCGCGTCCGCCGCAGCCGATGAGGGCCACGTTGATCCGCTCATTCGCGCCAAGGACGCGCTTCGCCCGTGCGGCCGTGTAGGCTGCAACGCCGAGTCCCGCCGCCGTCTTGCCGCCCGCCTTCAGAAGCGTCCGTCGCGTCATCGTCGCCATGGCTCGTTCTCCCTCTTAGTACTACTATGCCAGGTTCCGCGCGGCACCCTTCCGAGGCCGCCGCGAACGCAGATTAT
>CAZEBQ010000277.1:0-5671 GCA_964510295.1 uncultured Anaerolineales bacterium
GGGGATACGGCTTCGGCCACTACCTCTTGCTGGCCGAGGCGATGTATCAGGCGACAAGCGGCGGGGTGGACCTCTTCGCCCGCAAGGAGGCCTTGGCGCCCGCCCGGTACGCCTCGCGGATCACGATAACCGGCGGCGTGTACCCGGCCTTTGCGGATTGCCGCGTGACGGCCCGTCCGGACCCGCGGATGGTGCACTTTGTGGCGCGGCGGTTCGGACTGGGCGGCGACCCGGCCAGGGACGCCATGCTCGTCGGGCCGAACCGGGGGCTTTTCGCCGCGGTGGCGTACTCGTTCCCGAACTCGGCCACGAAGGCGCCGCCGGCGAAACAGGAAGCCCCGGGCCCCGGCATTCGCACGTGGTTCAAGGACGCGGGCGTCCTCATCGGCCGACCGGCGGACGGGGCGGCCGCGACCGCCCTCGCAGGCGGGGCCCCCTCCCGCATGGGCGTCGCCATGAAGGGCGGCCACAACGCCGAGCATCACAACCACAACGACGTAGGGTCGTACATCGTGGTCGTGGGCCGCCGGCCGGTGCTCGTGGACCCCGGGGCCGAGGTGTACACGGGCCGCACGTTCAGCGGCCGCCGGTACGAGAGCAACGTCCTCAACTCCTACGGTCATCCCGTGCCGCGCGTCGCGGGAAGGCTCCAGAAGACCGGCAGCAAGGCGCGCGGAAAGGTGGTCCGGACCGGGTTCACGGACGCGGCCGACACGCTGGTGCTGGACCTGCGCTCCGCCTACGGCGTGAAGGAGGCCGAGACGCTGGAGCGGACGTTCGTGTACGCACGCGCCGGGGCCGGGGCGCTGACCGTGACCGACGAGGTCGCCTTCACAAAACCGCAGGCCTTCGAGACGGCGCTCGTGACACTCGGCAAGTGGAAGCACGAGAAGCCGGGGACGGTCGTCGTCAGCGACTCAGGCGAGGCGGTCCGCGTCGAGATAACGGTGACGGGCGGAGAGTTCGAGGTCACCGCCGACCAGATCAAAGAGGATGTGCGCACGCACTCGCTGCCCACTCGCATCGCCATCCGGATGAAGCAGCCGGTGACGAAGGCGACGATTGCGATGACGGTGACGCCGGTTAGTGGTGCCGGGCGATAGTCTGGTCCAACGTACGAGCGCACTGGCGGGCAAGCCCCCAGGGGTACGTGGTGCGCGAGAAAGTGTGAGCTTTAGCAGGTGAGGAGCGGCGCCATGCTGACTTTTGAGATAAGACCTGATGCTGACGAGATCCAGGTCCATGGTGACGTAACCGGCCTACGCGTGCTCAGGGCCGAGATAGATGCACTCCTTGAGGCAGACTGTCAGACGCACGTGCACCTTGCGACACCCAGCTGGGCTGGAACGGCGTTGACGGAGGAAACCCAAGGGGAGGGGAACAAGCTCGTACACCTAGTGACGGTTTTCCTGTGGCAATGACGCCAACGCCGCCAAGAGGGCCTACGCAGTTCTGGGAATAAGGCAACACGTTCACAGGCATGTGGCTACGCCGAGAAACGCACGGCCGGGCAAGGCCCCCAGAACACCGGGGCAGGCGGCCGCCGGCCACGGCACGAGCCGTAGCCGTGCCAGGGTGGCACACTGTTGGCGGGCACTCGCCGCGGCGAGTGGCACCCGGCGTATCAGGCGCCGGGCTTCTTTGTGGCTTTGCCTTTGAGGCGCTTGGGTCGCTTCTTCGCTTGTCTCTCGCGGTACCGTGCGAGGAGCGGGTCGTCGGCGTCGGGGCCGGGCAGGTCTTTGAGCCACTCATCGAACTGCCGCCGGGCGGCGAGGGCTTCGGGGCTTCCTGAGTCGGTCACGTCCTTATACCCTTCGCCGCTTCGGTTGTGGCCGCAGTCCCACAGGCGTCCGTCGCCGTCGAGGAGCCACCGGCGGGTGCGGATCAGGCGCTTGTCGGCCAGGTTGCAGAAGACGTACTCGCGCCCGGTGCCCGGCCGGCCGCGCAGGATCCAGGCGAAACTTCGGCCGTCGAGGACGTAGTCGTCGGGCACCGCGACGCCGGCCAGGTCGAGCAGCGTCGGGAAAATATCGACCAGGCTGACGAGTTCGTCGCGGGCGCCGGTGGGTTGGACGACGCCGGGGCCGTTCACGATCATCGGCACGAGCGGTCCGCGCTCGCCCGCGGTCTTGTTCTTGCCGTAGACGGCGGTGCCGTTGTCGCAGGTGTAGAAGATGACGGTGCTGTCGCGCAGGCCGAGGGCCTCCAGCCCCTTCACGATGCGGCCGACCAGGGCGTCGGCGTACTCGACGTTGCTCCTGAGTGACCCGGGCACCTTGCGGCCGGTGGGCTTGCCGTCGGCATCGAGTTCGGGTACGGGCAGGTAGCCGCGGCGGTCCGCCTCGAAGTCCCAGGACCCGTGTGTCAGGCACATGGGGTAGTAGACGAGGAACGGCCGGTCCTTGTGTCGCCCGGCGAAGTCGAGCAGAAAGTCCACGAAGATGTCGGGCCCGTAATCGGTGGGGGCGGTCTTGACGCCCTGGCCGTTTCGGACGATGGCCGGATGCCAGTACCGCGCGGGGCGGCCGGGCAGGGCATGGCCCTCCTCTTCGACAGGTCCGTCGAAGCCGTCCCACTTGCGCCACATGCAGTACTCGTCGAAGCCGTAGGCGTCCTCGGTGCCGCGCATTTGCCACTTGCCGCAGATGGCCGTCGCGTAGCCGGCCTCCTTGAGGGGCTGGGCGAAGATCCGGTGGTGTTTGCTCAGGTCGGCACCGGGTTCCTTGCCTCTGGGTTTCATGTCGTTGTGCCACCACCTGGTGCGGAAGGCGTAGCGGCCGGTCACGGTCATGGCCCGGGTGGGGCTGCAGATAGGCGTGCACCAGCACGTCTTGAAGCGGACGCCGGTCTCGCCGAGGCGGTCGAGCACGGGCGTACGGGTCTCGGTGTTGCCGTACGAGGAGTACTCCCGGGCCGAGCAGTCGTCGGCCATGAGGAAGATGACGTTCGGGCGCTTGGGCGGCGGGGCCGAGCCGGCGCGCAACTGGCATCCGGCAAAGAGCGAAGCGGCGCCCAGGCCTGTGGTTCGGAGGAAGGTGCGGCGGTTCATGGGGTGCCCTTTCGTGCAACGCGCGATTGCCACACATGCTTTCGCGAGCGAAAGCATGGCACCCGCGCCGTGTTCAAGGGATCGTTCGGAACTTCAGTCTCGCGCCCTCCAGCGGGTCGAGGTCGGCCAGTTTGACGGTCGCGTCGAGGCCGAGGTCGGCGATGGCGAAGCGGACGGCCGGCGCATCGCCGCCGGTGACGGTCAGCACCTGCGGCTGCGCCCAGTCCGCCGGCGTGAAGGTCAGGCGAACCGGCGAGACGGCGACGCCCGGCGCACCGCCGGAGACGGTCACCGTGACCGGCGCGAGCGTCGGCATCGTCAGGAGGACGCGGACCCGCCCGCGCTTGCCGGCGGCATGCGGCAGGACCCACAGGGCGTTGCGGTAGCCGGGCACCCATCGTTCGGCCCCGTACTCGCAAGCGCCGATGTCGGGGGCCCGGCCGCTGAAGCCGTCGGTAATGCCCGGGATCTCGCGGCCGGCGTCGATGAGGGGCGAGCCTTTCTTCGGCCGGAAGTCGTAGCGGGCCGGGTCGGCCAGCAGCGGCTCATCGTCGCGCATGGTGAGTTGCTTCGGGTCCAGAAGCATGCTCTGCGGCGGCTGGTAGTTGTGCGAGAGCGTGCCGGCGGGCGGATGGATGGCTTTGGCCCGGCGCATCTCGTGCGGCATCTGCCCGGTCAGCACGGGTGCATAGTTGTTGAAGGCCTCGCTGTGGGCGTTCTGCTGCTCCAGCAGGTGGTCCCACTGATTCGGGCGGAACGCCTTGCGGGGCGTGGGCGACGACCACAGCAGCAGGTCGATCAGCGGGTTGTCGAAACACGTGTTGTTATGGACGCGGTTGCGGTCGCCCTTGACGACGATGCCCTTCTGGGGGCAGTTCCAGACCACGTTGTGGTGGATGAGGAGGTCGCGCGTCAGGTCGTCTCCGCGGATGCCGTTGCCGCCCCAGTTGAACGCGTTGTGGTCGTGGACCCAGTTGTGATGGATGGCGGTGCCGGCCTGGCGTATACCGCTGCACTGCATCAGGCCCCCGTCGCTCTGGCACAGGCCGCCGTGGTGAACGTAGTTGTAGGCGACCTCGGAGGGCCCTTTGCCCGCCGCGCAGATCCCCTCGGATGACCCGAAGTGATAGACCGTGCAGTGGCGGGCCGTCGAGCGGGCCGAACCGGCCATGCCGACCGCGTGGCCGCGACGCAGCGCGGTGAAATCGAAATCGTGGAACAGGCAGTTCGCGACCGTGTTGTGCTCGCCTTGCACGGTGACGGCAGAGCCGTCGCCGAAGACGCTGCTCGAGTCGCGCACGGCGTTGCGCGTGCCGAAGATGAGCGTCTCGGCCGGGGGCGCGAGGCCCGCCGGCCAGGCCGGGTAGCGCAGGTGGCAGTCGCGCACGATGCAGTGGTTGCACTGTTGAAGGCGGAACGTGGCGGCAAGGAAGTGGAACCCCGCCAGGACCACGTAGTCGGCCTTCTCGGCCTCGATGGCATAGTCGCGCTGCTTGACGGTGACGCGCGCGTCGGCCGGGCTCGTGCCGGCGGGCGTCCACAGGTGCAGGACGCCTCTGTCGCGGTCCAGGTGCCATTCGCCGGGGGCGTCGAGCGCCGCCAGCGGACCCAGGAGCCAGTAGCGGTCGAACCCCGCCCAGCGCCGTTTCGGCGGAACGTGGACGCCCATCTCCTGACGGTACTCGAATCGGTCGCGGCCGGCGGCGTGGTTCCGCACGAGCCGGCGGTACGTCCGGAACGAGCCGACGTTCAGCGTGGCCACGCAGCCGGTGAAGTCGATGCCCGTCTCGGCGAGCGCCGCATCCACCATCAGGCCGTAGCGGCTTCCCTCGCCGGCGTCGGCCCAGACGGCCTTCTCCCACACCTGGTCGGGGAACCGTTGGTCGGGCCAGCGTGCCTGGACCATCAGCCGGCCGTCGAGGAAGAGTTGGTGGAAGCGTTTGTCCGTGCGTGCGCGGTAGACGGCGCCGTTGGCCTTTTCCCACGTCAGGTCGAGCGGGTCGGCGCCGGAGAGCACGACCTCCTCGCCGGGCATGGCCATGAGGCGGATGGGCGCGCCCTCGCGGCCGGAGGCCGTCAGCCGCACGCTCTCGCGGTAGGTGCCGGCGCGGATGATGACGGTATCGCCGGGCCGGACGCGGTCGAGCGCCTTCTGAATCGTCTTCAGCGGCCGGTCGCGCGTGCCGGCATGCGAGTCGCTGCCGTTGGTCGCGACGTAGTATTCGGCGGCGTGCACGGTCGCAGCGGCCGTGGCCAGGAGGCAGACGGCGACTCCGGCGGCGGAGAGAAACACGAGCGACGTCACACAGCGGGGTGCCTGGTTCATGGCAGGTCCGTTATGGATCTGTTTTGGATGACACAGGTGAGCGAGGACGTCCGGTCCGCGGCGCCTCGGCTTCAGCGGCCGAGGATGCGGCGCACCTGTGCGGCAAGTCCTGGGAGTACCTCAGGGCGCCGGGGCATAGACGGCCTCCTCGAGGATATCCTCCCGCAGGGCGGGTTTGAGGGCGTCCAGGAGCACCAGGTCCACCGGCCGGCCGAACAGATCTTCCAGGAAGGCCTTCAGGTCCATGTAGGCGTCGAACGTCTTGGTCTCGAACTCGACCAGGAAGTCGAGGTCGT
>CAZEBQ010000278.1:0-3596 GCA_964510295.1 uncultured Anaerolineales bacterium
GCGGCGGCAAGGCGGCTGGAAGCCGCCTCAAACCACCGGCGGCAGCCGTAGGGTGCGTGCTCCGCACCCACGCGGCGCACGCCAGATCTCCTCAGCGTGGGTGCCGAGCACCCACCCTACAGATCAGATTACGCTTCAGGGGTGTGTGGCAATTCTCTCTGGCGGTCGCAGGCGGGTGTAGCGCCGGGCTTTATGCCCGGCGGCCGTTGGCGGCGGCGCCGCCCAGGATGCGCCGGGGATAAACCCCGGCGCTACGGCCAAGCCGCAGGAAATCGTCCCATGCCAGAAATCGTCGCCACACCCACGCCGCGCCGGTTGTGCCTTTTCGCTTGCATCGTGGAAATCCGATTTTTATGATGCCATCCATCAGGCGGGGGGCCGCCGTCGTTCGTCGTGCGGCAACGCAGAGGAGACCACCGTGGATGAGCGCAACGGGCGAGGTGGTCGCGGAGGGCGCGAGCGCCGCCGAGGCGGCGGAGCGAGGCTGTCGGCCGACGAACGGATCGGCCGGTTCCTGGCGTTTGTGTTGCGTCACCATCCGGAAGAGATGCGTCTGACGCTCGACGAGACGGGGGCGGCCGATCTCGACGCGGTGGTCGCGGGCTTGCGCAGCCGTCCGGGGCTGGCGCGCACAACGCGCCAGACCCTCGAACGTCTCGTGAACGACGGCCCCGGCGCCTCGCGGTTCGAGATCACGGGCGACCGCATCCGCGCCCGGTACGGCCATAGTCTGCCGCAACCCCTGGCGTACCCGCCGGCCGACCCGCCCGAGGCCCTGTTCCACGGAACCAGCCCGGAGCATGCCGAGCAGATCCTGGAGGCGGGCCTGAAGCCGGGCGACCGGCAGCGTGTGCATCTGTCGGCCGATACGGCGGCGGCCCGCGAGGTCGGGCTCCGCCGGTCGCCGGACCCGGTGATCCTGCGGATCGACACCGCCTCGGCCTTGAGCGCGGGCATCCGGTTCTACGGGGCCGCGCCGTTGGTGTGGCTGTCGGACGACATCCCGCCCGAGCACATCGCGCGCCTCGAGTAATCCTACAACGCGACTTCGCCTTTTTGTCCGCCTGGTGGCCTTCCCAGGCCACCAGGAACAGGCATAAACTGCGTTCGCGGCGGCCTGGGAAGGCCGCCGCGCGGAACGTAGCGTCGTAGTAGTAAGCGGGCGGTCACCGCGGCGACCCGTCAGCGTCGTGGTTAACACTACAGCGCCACTTCGTGCGCGGCAGGTCGGAGCCTGCCCTGAGCCTGTCGAACGGGTACCCGCCGCGCAGGCCCGCAAACGGCCCCTTACGCGCGGTGGGTGCGCAGACCCACCGCGCGAAATGCCGAAGTGGTGCTGCAGGGTTAAGGTCCCCCCCTTCGGCCGGTCCACACTTTTTGCGTGAATCGTGCGCGGCACACCGCTTATACTTGGATGGGGGCATGCTGCCCTCACACCCGTCGGGCTGGGGAGCCGACTTCATGGACGTGCGTGTGGCAACCCGTTTTCTGAGGCTTGTGCCGTTTGTGGCGGCGATGGCGCTCGGTCTTCTTCCGGTTGCCCCGGCCGAGGAGAAGCCGGCGGCCGAGTCTGCCGCTGAGGCGCCCGGCCTCGCCGAACGTCCCCGCGACCCGGCGCCGCGGCCCGACGACGCGGCGCCCGAGCGTGTGCCCGCCGCACGCATCACGATCGAGGGCGAGATCAACGAGACCCTTCACACCAGCGTCGTCAGCCGGGCCGAGGAAGCCATCCGCGACGGCCACGAGATTCTGATCTTCGACGTGTCGTCGTACGGCGGCTACGCGACGGTCGGCCTGGACCTCAGCCGCGAACTCGAGCGACTCGGCCGCCAGGCACGCACCGTCGCCTACGTGGACGCCAAGGCGATCAGCGCCGCCGCCCTGGCCGCCATGTCGTGCGAAGAGATCGTGATGACGCCCGAGGCCTCGATCGGCGACTGCGCGCCGATTCTCGTCGGGCCGCAGGGCATCCAGCCGCTCGAAGACACCGAACGCGAGAAGTTCGAGACGGACCTGCGTCAGCGGATGGGGTCGCTGGCCGAGAAGCACGGCATCTCGCCCGCCCTCGGCAAGGCCATGGTCAGCATGCGGATCGTCGTCATCAAGGCCACGAGCACCAAGACGGGCGAGGTGCGATACGTCGAAGAAGAAGACCTGATGAAACTCGGCCCCGAGTGGGTGAAGGACGAGTTCGTTGACCTGTCCGACACCCTCCTGACCGTCGGCGGAGAGAAGGCCAAGGAACTCGGCATCGCCAGGCACGTCGTCGAGGAGTTCGACGACCTCTACGATCTGTACCCCATCGACGGCCGCATCCGCACCTACGCGGTGACGGCGACCGAGACGGTCGTGCTGTGGCTGAACAACATGTATTTCCGGGCGCTCTTGACGCTGGTCGGCCTGCTGGGCATCTACATCGAGATGAGCACTCCGGGGTTCGGCGTGCCGGGCGTGATCGGGCTGATCGCGTTCGGCGTTCTGTTCACGTCGTCGTTTCTGGCGGGGCAGCCTCACTGGCTGCCGCCGGTCATGTTCCTGGTGGGCGTGGCGTTGCTGGTGGTCGAGTTGTTCGTGACGCCGGGGTTCGGCGTCCTCGGCGGGGCGGGGCTGGTGCTTGTCGTCGGGAGCATCGTCCTGGCGCTGCCGAACCTCGGAGGTGTGCCGAAACGCGACTTCGAATGGACCGCCCTCTACGACAGCCTGGTGCTCACGGCCGGGACCCTCGTGACGTTCGTCGTCGGCGTCATCGTCCTGGCGAGGTTTCTTCCGAGCGTGCCGATTCTGGGGCGGCTCGTCCTGGCGCCCGGGACGGTGTCCGACGGGTCCAGCAGCGGTGCGGCCGCCGCCCAGGAGGACCGGGCCCGCGTCGGCGACACCGGCCGCGCCACGAGTAAACTGCGGCCGTCGGGCAAGGCGCGGTTCGGCGACCGCCTTGTCGACGTGGTGGCGGAAGGCGAATTCCTGGACGCCGGCGCCGCGATTCGCGTCGTCGCCGTCCGCGGCAATCGGATTGTCGTTCGTCCGGCGGAGGAACAGGCCGGCGAGAAGACGTAGGCCCGGAGGAGGAGACGGGGCATGATGATCCTGGCGTTGGAATCGTCGTGGTCGCTGATCGTCATCGCCTTCGCCCTGGGGATCGTCTTTGCCGTGGCCGAGGTCTTCCTGCCGAGCGGGGGCGTGCTGACGCTTCTGTCGGTAGTGAGTTTCATCGCGGCCGTCGTCGCCGGCTTCACGATGGGGCGGACCGAGGGCATCGTCACGCTGGCGATTGTGGTGATCCTGGCCCCGACGACGCTGTACGTCACCCTTCGCATCTGGCCGCATACCCCCATCGCGAAGCGCATCATCCTCGCCGGCCCGTCCAGCACGGGCAAGGCCGGGGACCTGGTGGACCTCGACCCGGCGGAACTCGTCGGCAAGGTCGGCGTGGCCAAGACGTTGCTGCGGCCGTCGGGGAAGATGGTACTGGGCGACCGGAAGATCGATTGCGTGACCGAAGGCGACCTCGTACAGGCCGGCCGCAAGGTCGAGATCCTCGAAGTCCACGGCGCCCGCGTCGTCGTCCGCGCCGTTGAGGAAGACGAGAAGGCGTAACG
>CAZEBQ010000278.1:3696-5643 GCA_964510295.1 uncultured Anaerolineales bacterium
TCGCGCACGTTAGCCGCCGGGCTTGCCCGGCGCGTCAAAAAAGGAGCCCGTCATGTTGACCCACCTTCATACCGCCGCCGGTTGGCTTGCGATGGAGCGATCGGGGGGGCCAATCCCAGGGGAGTGGAGCACCGTCACGATCGCCGTGGTGGTTGCGCTGATCGTCGTGCTGCTGGTCATCGGCCTGTTTCTGCTTCAGTTCCTGGGCCTGTGGGTCCGGTGCATCTTTTCGAGGGCGGGCATCGGCCTGTTCTACCTGCTGGCGGTGCGGCTGCGCAAAGTCGACATCCGAGTCATCGTCGGCACCAAGATCATGGCCGTTCAGGCGGGCATCCCGTGTGAGAACCGTGACCTCGAGAGCCATTACCTGGCGGGCGGGAACCCGGTCAAGGTCGTCCGGGCGCTGATAGCGGCCAACCGGGCCAACATCGAACTCGATTTCAAGACCGCCGCCGCCATCGACCTGGCCGGCCGCGACGTCCAGGAGGCCGTCGCCACCAGCGTCCTGCCGAAGGTCATCGACGCGCCGAGCCCCGAGTCCGGCAAGACGACCGTTGATGCCGTCTCCAAGGACGGCATCCAGGTCAAGGCCAAGGCCCGCGTGACGGTCCGGGCGAACCTGGAGCGGCTGGTCGGCGGGGCCACCGAAGAGACCATCATCGCCCGCGTCGGCGAGGGCATCGTCACGACCATCGGCTCGTCGCAGAGTTACAAGGATGTTCTCGAGAACCCCGACTCGATCTCCAAGCGGGTCCTTGAGAAGGGCCTCGACTCCGGAACCGCCTTCGAGATCCTCTCGATCGACATCGCCGACGTCGACGTCGGTGACAACATCGGCGCACGCCTCAAGGCCGACCAGGCCGAGGCCAACCGCCGCATGTTCCAGGCCGAGGCCGAGCAACGCCGCGCCGCCGCCGCCGCACGCGAACAGGAAATGGTGGCACTCGTCGCAGAGAACCGGGCCAAGGTCGTCCTCGCCGAGGTCGAGGTCCCCAAGGCCATCGCCGAGGCGTTCCGAAGCGGCAACCTCGGCATCATGGACTACTACCGCATGAAGAACATCCAGGCCGACACCTCGATGCGCGGCTCGATCGGCCGAAGCGCCGAGCCGCCCAAACCGACCGAACCCGGCGCCTGAGACGCAGCGGACCCGGACCGGCGCTTCTCGCCGGTATCCGCGCCCGATGGAGCCTGCGATGGAAAAGTACCTGGAATACCTTCCCCTGGGACTGTTCCTGCTCCTTGTGCTCGGCGGGAGGTTGCTGAAGCGGTACATCGAGAAACAGCAGGCCGAGAAGGAGGCCGCCCAACGCCGGCCCCGAGGCGCCGGCAGCAAGCCGACCGCCACGCCACCCGCCGGCCGCCGACCGGTCTTCTACGGGCGAACCGGCGAGCGCCCGGCCCCGGCCCGTCCGCAAGAGCCCGCGCCGCCCGAACAGACCATCCCCGCGGCGCCGCCCGGCCCCGGACGCCGCCCCACGCCTGCCGCGCCCAGGACCCAGGTGCCGCCCGGCGTGGCCGTCGTCGGAGAGGCCATCCGGCAGAAGGTCCAACGTCGTCGCGCGCCTGCCCGTGCGGCGCCCGGCCGCGCAGACGGGGCCCGGATCGAAGAGCCGCCCAAGGAGGCGCCGGCGGTCGGCTCCCTGGATGACCGGCACCTGGAATCGCTTGGCAGGGGCATGGTCTCAGCCCTTCGCGGCAGCGAACTGCACCCGGCCACCGAACGGTCGGCGACCGCGCCGGCGGCCGGGCCCCGTCCTGCGGCGGGATTCCTCGGCTCGATGCTTCAGGGCGGAAACCTGGCCCGCGCCGTCGCCCTGTTGGAGATCCTCGGGCCGCCCAAGGGACTGCAGCCGTAGGGTGGGCGCGCCGCACCCGTACGTGTTTAGCGTTGTCATTCCGAGCGAGCGAAAAAGAGTCGAGGAATCTCGCCGTTATCCGTGTCCG
>CAZEBQ010000279.1:0-5643 GCA_964510295.1 uncultured Anaerolineales bacterium
GTGGTACACGTTCGAGACCTCGCGCGTGTACGGGTCGATGCCGACCTCTCCGGCGTAGAGACGCGCAAACAGCGACCGGCTCGCCCCGGTCAGGCCGATGGCGACGCGAGGCTGCAGGACGCCGTACCCCTCGTCCACGCAGCCCGTCTCGGGATTGACGACGGGCCGGTTCAGCGGATGGGCCATCGAGCCGACTATCTTGACGGCGGTCTCAGGCGGCAGTTGGGTGTCGGTGTCGAGGGGAATGACGTATCGGGCGGCGCGGAGGGCCTCGGTGTTGCCGACAATCGTCGTGAAGGCGTCCGTCGGGCCGCCGCGCAACACCCGGTTGAACGCCATCAGTTTGCCGCGCTTCCGCTCGTAGCCCATCCAGGTGCCCTCGGCCGGGTTCCACAGCCGCGGACGGTGCAGCAGGAAGAAGACCGGTCGGCCCGGCTCGGCGTACTTGGCGTTCAACTCGCGTACGCCGGCAACCGCCCGATGGATCAGGTCGTCGTCGTCGGGCATGGTCTCCTGCGGCGCGTCGGTGAAGTCTGTCAGCAACGCGAACAGCAGATTGGGGCTGCGGTTGGCCAGGCAACGGATCTCAAGCCCCTCGACCAGCGAGTCCACCCCCGCCTCCGACGCGAGCAGCGTCGGCACGACCACCACCGTCGTGTGCTCACGCGGGACGCCCTTCGAGAAATCCAGACGAGGCAGGCCGCGCACCGGCACGAGGACCGTCGCCAGCCAGTTGATCAGCGAAATCACCGACTGCGAGACGAACACCAACAACGCCACCGCCGCCGGCACCAGCCAACTCCAGCCGTACACGATCAGGCTCTTGGTCAGCAGCAGCAGCATGCCCGTCACGACGGCGGTCACCACGGCCTCGCCCAGGACGTACACCCAGGGGATCCAGTGGTGAATCAGGCGGCCGGCTCGCCGATGGATCGGCGGCCGGGAGCCCAGCACACGTTCCAGTTCGAGCCGGCCGGACCGGACCAGGAACCAGCCGACATGACGCTGGCGCTGGACGGCGTCCGGATCGGCCGCACGTTCTTCGGCCAGGCGGACGGCCTCCACCGCCACCTCGTGCTCGGGCCGGTTGCTCCAACGGGCCAGTTCCTCGACCACGTGGCGGTACTGGTCGCGGGTGGCGAAATCCATCGTCCCGTACACGCCCGACGGGTCGCGGCGAAGCGCGGCCTCGGTCTGGCTCAGGTTCTCGACGAACTCGTGCCAGTCCAGCGCCGTCAGGGTCCGCAGGCTCGTGATGCTGTTGGCGATCGAGACGCGGTCGGCGGCTTGGTCGTGGCTCTCGGCCCGAAGAATCTGGTCCATCGTCTGGCCGTGCTCGGTCAGGTCCTGCTCGATCCAACTGTTCACCAGCGACAGCGCCGGGTGCTGTCCCTGCAGGCCCGTGCGCAGTTCGGCGATGAACGCCTGCGACATCCTCGGCGAGGCCCGCACGAAATCCGCCAGTTCCGTGATCAGGGCCTTCGGCTGGGTGTGAACCACCTCCAGGAACCGCCGGGCCCAGACCAGAGCCCGGTCGCGGTCCCGCCGACGCGACGCCACCCGATATGACACGCGCCGCAGGTTCTCCAGCAACGCCAACCGCAGCATGATCGGAACGGCCCACAGTTCGCCCAGGGTCAGCGGCCGAACCGTCTGGACACCCCGCACGAAACGCGAGAGGTTCTCCATGTCGATCCGACCGTCGGTGTGCGACACCAGTTCCAACGCCAACTCGTAGACACGCGGGAACCGTTTGAGGGACCCCGCCTTCAATCGCGGCAGTTGGCGGCTGTAGCCGGGGGGCAGGTGCTCGCGGGCAATGTCGATCTGCTCTTCGACCAGGTAGTAGTTGTCAAGGAGCCAGTCGGCGCCCGGGGCGGTCTGGCGGCCTTTGCGGACGGCCTCGGCCACCACGTCGTAGGAGTCACGGATGACACGCTCGTTGGCCTTCAGACGTTCCAGCAGCACTTCCGGACCGGGGGTCGGGTCGACCTGCTGGTCGGCGGCCAGCAGTTTGCCGTGGCTCTCGAGTTGCGCCAGCGCGAACAGTTCCGCACGCAGCGGATACTCCGTCTCGGCGGCACGGTCGGGCCCCTGGCCGAACAGGCGGCTGAGGGGCGGGCTCTTCAGCACCGAGAGGAAACTGTTTGGACTCATTCTGCCTGGCCGACTCCTCGTGTCGTGGTTACCCGCGTCGGCGTTATACCCGACACCGGCGCATCGCAACAGGCGTGCCCCGCCGTCGAACACGGGGCCGGGGTGTCGAAGGGACCCGCTCTCTCCCCATTCTAACCCACCCAGGGCGTCTCAAGTCAAGACGCGGCTGCACGGGGAGCAGGCATCCTCCTCCCTCGCTGCTAGTTCATCGGCGAAACCGCAGGCCCTTCCGTGCAAAATCCGACCCGAAGATGACACGCCCCATGGCCCCCGGTCCGGCGCCGGATGTCCGGGCGTCCGGCCCGGTTCGGTTCCGGGTCCTGTGCCGGTGGCGCTTCATGCCCGACATGGCACACAAACCTTGACAGGTCCAATCGCCCGGCAGCGCTTGACGCGCCGTCGGGGTTTGAGTAGAGTGGGCCGATGCAGAGGGTGATCTGGAATCGGATTCCAGCACACGCCCCTCTGCGACTGACGTGCAAGGCCCTGAAAAGGAGAATCTGATGAGAATGCGTCGCAGGACGTTTGTGCGGTTCGTGGCCGGCTCGGCGCTCGGTCTGGTGGCTGGTTGCAAACAGGAGGCCCAGCCTCCCGCCAAGGAAGAAGGGGCAGTTAGCGATAAGCCGCCCTATCCCGACACCACGCTGTGCGGCAAGTGCGGGCAGGTGAAGGGCTCGGCCATGTGTTGCTGCAACAAGCCCGACCAGCCACGGTGCCCGAAGTGCGGCCTCTTCGCCGGTTCGCCCGGATGCTGCCGCATCACGAAGGGAGAGGCCGTGACGCTGTGCGGCAAATGCGGGCAGGTGAAGGGCTCCGAACTGTGCTGCTGCAACAAGCCCGATCAGCCCTGTTGCACGATGTGCGGTCTGTTCAAGGGCTCGCCCGGATGCTGCCGCATCAACAAACCTGAGGTTCAGACGGCCGCTATCGCCATGGCGAAGGTGGCCTGAGCGGGTTCGCACGCACCGGATGCGTCAGGCGCAGGCGGCGCGCCACCGTCTGCGCCTCGTTTCGGGCAGACCTCACTCGTTCGGATCGTACTCCATGGCTGCAAAGCCGCTGGAGCGGTGCGCGATGAGCGGGGGTGGGCCCTTCGTCTCGGCGTCGCCTTCGACCGAGGCCCCCGCGGGGGCCATCTCCAGAAGCAGGCACTCAACGTCCACGAAGTCCTCGATCAGCGCCATCCCTTCCGTGACGCCGAGCACCGCGACCGCCGTCGCGAGGGCGTCCGAGAGGGCCGGGTTCTCGGCCACCACCGTCACGCTGGCCAGACGCCTGTCCACCGGCCGGCCGCTGCGCGGGTCGATGATGTGGCTGAACCGTCGGCCGGCCACCGTGAACCCGCGCTGGGTGTGGCCGCTCGTATCGACCGCCTGGTCCTTGAGGCGGATCGCCGTGTACAGGCGGGACCGGTCGTCGGGCGACCGCGGGTCCTGGACGCCGACGCCCCATCGCCGGTCGCCGCCCTTCGCGACCAGCGACTCCGGCCGCACCCCGAAGGCATACACGTCGCCTCCCGTCGCCACCAGCCCCGCCGCCGCCCCGGCCTGCTCCAGCCGCCGGGCCATGCGCCCCGCGATGTACCCCTTCGCGATGCCGCCCAGGTCCAGCCGCATCCCTTTTCGGATGCCGACCGAGTGGACCATCTTGGGGAGTTCGTCGGGCGTCGGCGGCGGCGCGCCGGGCGGGGCACCGTCCAGTTCGCCCAGCGGACGCTGGACCGCGGCCACAAGCATCTCCAGCATGTCCATGCCGACCAGCGCACGGGCCTCGGCGATCTCGTCGTCGGTGGGAAGCCGGTTCGTCTCGGCCGCCTTGCGCCACAACTCCAGCAGCGGGCCGACCGTGGGGTCGAACGCGCCGTCCGTCTCGTCGTAGACCTCTCTGGCCGCCGCCAGGCAACTCGTGACCAGCGGGTGCACCTCGACGTGCCAGCGCCCCGCCGCCTTGTTGATCCGTGCGACGTGGGAATCGTCGCGGTGGGCGTCGAGGTACTTGATGCACTCGTCCATCTCGGCCCAGGCCAGCGCGAGCCATTGGCGGCCGACCTCCTCGCTCGGCGCGACCACGCGGACCGTCACCTCGGTGTCCATCGCGTGCCGGGCCTCGACCACCTCGACCGGCTCGCCGCCGCAGCCGGCGAGCGTCAGGGCGGCGAGCGCAAGCGCAAACGCCGCGGCGGGCCCGCTACGGCTCGTGCGCGGTGGGTCTCCGCACCCACCGCGCGGCGAGTAAACTCGCCGGCTAAATGGTCGGGCGCGCGCATTTAGCCGGCGGGCTTGCCCGCCGTGCACCGACTCTGCCGTCGCGGCGCTCGCGTACTGCTTACGTTCGCCCATATTTGTACTCCGCCTGGCAGGAACCCTCGCGGCTGACCATGCACGGGCCGACCGGGCGGGCGGGCGTGCAGGCCTTGCCGAACAGGGGACACGCGTGCGGTTCGATCAGGCCGCGGATGACGTCGCCGCACCGGCAGCCGTGTTCGTCGGTGGCGGTTTCGTCGGGCGGCCAGGAGATGCCGAGCGTCCGGGGCCCGTCGAACGCGGCGTAAGCCTCGCGCAGACCCATGCCGCTGGCGGGGATCGTCCCGAGGCCGCGCCACGTCACGTCGGCCGGTTCAAAGACGCGCTCGATGTGCGCGAGCGCCTCGGGGTTGCCCTCCGGCCGCACGGCTTCCTCGTACACGTTCTCGACGCGTGCCTGGCCGCCGGCCAGTTGTTTGAGGATGGCCGCCACCCCGGCCAGCACCTGCTCGGCCGTGAATCCCGCCACCACGCACGGCCGGCCGTACTCGGAGGCGACAGACTCGTACGCGCGGCTGCCGATGATGACGCTGACGTGGCCGGGGCACAGGAACCCGTCGATGCGGACCTCGCCGCCCGCGAGCAGGGCGTTCATCGCCGGCAGCACCCACTTGTGGCCGGGCAGGATCCGGAAGTTCGCGAGACCCTCGGCCTTCGCCGTCTCGACGGCCACGGCCGTCCCGGGGGCCGTCGTCTCGAACCCCACCGCCGCAAACACCACCGTCTCCTCCGGCCGCTGACGGGCCAGGTCGAGCGCCTCCAGGACCGAGTAGCAGACGGCGACGCTGCCGCCTTCGGCCTTGCGGCGTTCGAGGCTGGCCGTGCTGCCCGGCACGCGGACCATGTCGCCGAAGGTCGCGACGGTAACGCCGTCGCGTGCGGCCAGATCGACGAGGACGTCGATCGTGCCCTGGCTCGTCACGCACACCGGGCACCCCGGTCCGCTGATGAGTCGGACGCGGTCGGGCAGCAGGCTCCGGAGCCCCGTCCGCCGGATGGCCACCGTGTGCGTGCCGCAAATCTCCATCAGCGCGATGGGACCGTCGCCGGGGATGGCCGAGGCGGCGTCGGTGATGTCTCGCTTGTACTGGTCGATATGAGTGGTGGTCATGGCTTCATGCTGTGCGGTGCGGCCGAGTGCCGTGCCGGGGTAACGTGCCCCGCCGCTCCCGCGGCGGGCTCG
>CAZEBQ010000280.1:0-5617 GCA_964510295.1 uncultured Anaerolineales bacterium
GGGGGCAGGTCGTCGTTGTCCGCAATGGTAACGGCGGCCGAGGACGTGCCCACCAGGTACGACGACGGGTTGGGCATGATGGTCAACTGAAGCGTCTCGGCGGACTCGAGGTCGGGGTCGTCCACGGGGGTCACGTCCAGGGTCACGTCATTGGTGGTCGGCTGGATGACGACGTGACCGGAGAACGTCTCCTCGTAGTCGGTGGCCTGGGCCGTGCCGCCCACCGAGTAGTACACGGTGAGGGGGCCGGGGGTGTTTCCGACGCGGTAGATGGTGAACTCGCCGGTGTCGGTGTCCTGTTCGGCGGCGTTGGGGTCGGTCGCGACCATGTGGACGGCCACTTCGGGGGTGTAGCCGTCGTTGTCGATGATGGTGACGGTGGCCTGGGGGGCGCCGACGAGGTAGGCCGGATCGGCCACGAGGGTGAGAACGAGCGTCTCGTCCTGCTCGGGGTTGAGGTCGTCGATGGGTGTGATGGTGATGGTGGCGCAAGCGTGGCCTGCGGGGATTTCGACCCATCCCGGCAGGGCGGGCTCGTAGTCGGCGCCGACGGCCGTGCCGCTCATGCCGTAGTAGACGATGAGCGGGTCGGCCATGCCGCCGGTGCGTGTGAGGCGGAAACTGCCGGGATTGCGTCCCACCTCGGCGGCGGTCGGGTCGAGTGCGGTGACGTCGACGGTGACCGAGGGTGGCCCTGCCCCGTTCGCCCATCCGGGGGTGCCTCCCAGCCGGGGACTGGCGCCCCAGTTGGCGACGTCGTTGCCGTAGGCGTCGGGGTCGATGCGTTCGAGCGACGGCCCGCTGCCGTCGGGCGTGGTCGGCCAGGGGGCCTTGTCGTTGTAGGTAACCTTCTCGGCCAGGACGTAGGGGATGTAGGGAACGGGCTCGCCCGCAGGCGGGTCGGTCCACTCGGGCCGGCCGGGGAAGGAGAGGCGGCACCGTTCGCCGTCGTTCCCCAGGGCGCCGTCCCACGGTCCGTAGACGGTCACGCCGGCGGGCACGGGTCCGTAGACGGACTCGAAGGTGGCCCGGTCGACGCCGAGCACCAGCGAGTAGCCGCCCGCCGGCACGTAAGCGTCGGCCGGGAAGGTGTAGGTGACGCCGTCGGTGAACCGCCACGGGTTGACGGGGTTCTCGGCGTCGTGAAGCGGCACGTCGGCGCCCGTGCGGTTATAGAGTTCGATGAACTCCAGTCCGCCCGTCAGCGGATGGTACATGATCTCGTTGAGAACAACGTCGGGGATGACGGGCGCGGAGTTGGCGGTCTGGAAGGTGGTGGAGAGGAGAGGGACGAAGTCCTTGCCGAGCGACGGTTTTTCGTAGCGTCCGAAGGAGACCTCGCCGAGCGAGGGGCCGAAGTACTCGTCCTCGCGGTATCCGCCCGCGTGGATGCCGTCGGGCGAGGAGGTCAGCAGCAGGGCGTCGCCGACCACGTCGCCGAACTCGCTGAAGGCGAAGGGGACGAGGCGGCCGGGGTCGGTGGCGGTGTCGCCGAAGTTGGCCGTCTCGGTGAACGCCACGAAACCTCCGCCGTCGAGGCTGACGGGCGCGGCGGCGCCGATCCTGTATTTCAACAGGTTGTCGGGGTCGTCGCTGAGGAACCAGCCGGTGATGTCGATGGCCGAGGCGGTCGTGTTCCCGAGTTCGACCCAGTCGCCGTCGGGGCCGTCGGTGTGGGCCAGGAGTTCGTTGAGGACCACGTCGCCGGGGTTCAAGGGGCTGGGGTCGGCCTGAGCGGGGTTGCCGTGGAGTGCCCAACTGGCGCGCCAGCCGTCCTTGGCGTCCCAGAGGTCAACGTCCTGGGTGGCGTCGCGGACGACGAGGGAGAAGCCTTCGCCGTCGGTATGGGGGAACCAGCCGTCGGCGTAATCGAAGTCGTGGACGGTAAAGCCGAGGGCGTCTTTCAGGATAAGGTGGTCGCCGCCGTTGCCGAGGCCGGTGTCATCGAGAAACGCGCCGGCGACGTTGTGTCCGGTGCCGTACCGTGCTTCGAAGGCGGCGGTGTTCTTAACGACCAGGACGTACTGGCCGGGGGTCAGCGTCATCGAGCCGAAGGTGAAGTGGACGCCCTCGGTGAACTGGACACCGTTGAGGTTGATCGAGGAGGCCCCGATGTTCTTGAGTTCCACGTACTCGAAATCGTTCTCGTTGCCGTACGGCGCCTCGGGGTTGCCGGGTGTGGCGTCGGGCTCGGCCGGGTTGTACATGATCTCGGTGATGCGCAGGGGCACGGCACTGCCCATGTCCGGGCCGGCGGCGAACTCGATGGGGTCGGACCAGTGGCTGTAGTGGCCGTCGGTGTCGCGCATGCGGACGCGGACGCGGTACCGGTGCCCCGCCTTGACGACGTCGTTGGGGATGGCAACGTTGGGGTTGAAGGAGGTGATCTCGTCGCTCTGCCAGTCGGCCTCGATCTCGTACTTGCGGGGCTTCGCGGGGTCGAATTCGGGCGTCCCTGGGATGGTGACCTCGGCGATGCGCCACTGCATGGCGCCGAAGGTGCCGCTGCCCTGGGGATCGTAGTAACTGCCGCACTGGAAGGCCAACCCGTCGCCCGGATAGCCGCCCATGCCGGTATAGGTGATGGTGGGGGTGTAGGGGGCCAGGTACGCGTCGTCGAGGATGGCCGAGTCGATCCAGGCGCCTCGTGAGACGACGTAGTCCATCACTTTCTGTGCCATGCCCTCGAAACCGCCGGGCGCCGGAATCACGATGCCCGGCGGATTGCCGGCGTAGAACCGCCCGTGCCCGGCCTTTGAGGGGTTCACCTTGTTGGAGACGAGGATCGGGTTGTAGTCCCACATGGCGCAGTCGGCATCGACCCAGGAGGGCTGACCGGGCGTGTAGATGAACGAGGCGATTTCATCGACCATGATGCCCATCTGCTCGGTGTTGTAGAGGAGGTCGCGGACCTCTCGCATGCGGCTGCGGTACTCGGGCCGGAACTCGTAGCGGTCGGCCACCTTGCTCTTGAGTTGATGGTTTCCGTTGCCGTACATGTTGTCGGACCAGGTGAGGTCGAGGTCCCAGACGTGGATCTGCCATTTCCCGGTTTCGGGGTTGTTGTAGTAGAAGTAGTTCTTGCCGTAAGCGATGTCGTACTGGTGTATGCATTCGACGACGGAGCGGTACGAATAGTAGCGGTCGAGGTCGAAGTTGTCGCGCCACCACTGCTCGGTGGGCGTGGAGTATCTGAAGGTGTTGCTGAAGGAACTGAAGTCGGATCCGTTGGAGGGTTGGGTCGGCCCCTGATTGTTGAGTGTGCCCGCGTAGCCGTCCACCTTGTAGAAGTTGCCGTCGGGCAGTCCGTGCTCTTCGAGGAGGCGTCCGTCGGGCTGCTCGATGGTCATGTAGAGGCCCTGGAAGTCGGTGCTGAACTGGTCGGGTCCGCCTTCGTCGGCGTCGTCAACGAGACGGAAGTGCAGGAAGTTGGTGTTCGGCGCCTCGGAGCCGACGAGGTTGAACATTTTGAATCCGAGCGCCTCGAAGAGCCCCTGCTCGCCGCGATGCCAGTAGTTGCCCTGCTGGATGAGGGCCGAGAAGTTCAGTTTGTCCCACGTGGTGCCGTACGGCTCGCCGTAGTCGTCGTGGGCCTGGAACCAGTGGTTGCGGTTGAAGTCGAACTTCCACATATTCTTGCCCATCGAGTACCGCCAGCACCCGCCGCGCGCACGGTATCGGATGTGGTCGTACACCACGCCGTCGTAGACCAGCGCGCCGTGCCAGAGGTAATCGCTGCCGCCGTAACCCCCTCCGATGGGACTGACCTGGTCGGCCTCGCCGTACCGGTACGGAACGTGCATGGCGTCGAGGCGGTCCTGGCGTTGGGTGATGAGCGTGTAGACGGGCAGACTCTCGAGCAGGTCGCTGGAGTATTCGACCTGTGGGCCGCCGGGCTGTGCCGAGCCGGTCCAGGAGGGCACGCCGTCGTAGACGTAGTAGGCGAAGTTCGGCTGCGGGTCGTCGGCGTACGGGCCGGTGATCGAGACCCCAAGCGTGTCGGTGGCCGTGATGCGGTACCGGATGAGGCGGCGGCTGGTCTGGACGGAGGCCGGAATCACGGCCGTGTAGACGTCGTCGGCGGCGGTCTCGTCGCCGCCCGTCCCGTCGTCGAGCATGGGGATGCCCGACGTCCAGTAGGCGGGGTCGTTGTAGCGGGCATCTTCGATGTTGATGTAATCGCCCGCCTCGACCGTCTGGTACGCCAGCGTCACGCCGGCGACGCCGTCGGGGTCGGTGACCTTGACGGTGACGGTGACGTCCTCGCCGGAGACGGGTTCGTTGGGCGAGTGGTCCACCTGCCTCATCTGGGGTGCGGCGTTTCCGGCATAGGCGGAGTTGCGGCCGCCGGGGGTGGCGCTGTCGTCGCCGGCCCAGGCCGTCCGCAGGAGACAGTCGAAGAAGGCGTCGCTCGACCCGCCCAAGGAGACGTTGAGCAGTTGCACCGCGATGACGTTCGTGCCTTCCACAAGATAAGTGCCGGGGAGAGGGTCGGTCAGCATGCTGATGACAAACTCGGTGTTTTCGATCCCGGCGTCGGCCGTCCCATCGTACGGCTCATCGGGATTGGACTCGTTCAGGCCACGGACGAACTGGCCGTTGATCCACACGTTCGCGCCGTCGTCGTACTGCGTCTGCAGTTCAAGGGCCCTGACGGAACCCGGGTCGGTCACGGTGAACTCTTTGCGGAGGTAAACCGTGGTGTATCCGCCCTGCATATCGTCGAGGACGGTCTCGATGAAGTCGAGTTCTCCCTGCTCGTTGCTGTAGCCGATGGCCAACGTGGCGGGATTCCAGCCGGTTTCGTGGAAACCGATCTGCCGCCACTCGTTGCCGGGTGACGGTTCCGTGATGCCCTTGAAGTACATCCAGTCTTCGCCGTCGGCGATGAGGGTCTCGGGCGTGAAACCGAGCCTGGAGGAGCCCCGCCAACTGCCCGCCAGGTCGTTGTCGAGGTCGGGATGGATGAGTTCGATAGAGTACCCCGGGGCCTCGCCGACGGTCGGCCAGGGGAACCCGGCCCCGTAGTCCACCTCGTCGACCTTGACGCCGGCGTCGTCGCGCAGCACGAGCAACTCGCCCTCGTTCTCAAGGCGGCCGGTGAACGGCCCGAACGCCGCGACGCCGTACTTCGTCAGGATCGTCGCAGGGTTCTGGGCCACGACAACGTAGCCGTACTCGCCAAGGACGGTCGTTTCGGGGAACTCGTAGTCGATGCCTTCCGAAAGGGTCCAGTGCGAGATGTCGATCGCCTCGCCGGTCGTGTTGTGGAGTTCGACGAACTCGGCAGGCTCGGTCTTGATGTCGGGGTCATAGTGAATCTCGTTGATGACGACGCTGTCCAGGAGCAGCCTCGGCTCCATCGGCTCGAACAGGGCCGCGCGGGAGGCACGGATACCGTCTCTCGGACCTGTATCTCGGTCGGTCATATCGCTCCTCTCGACCGCGCCGCCGGCCCTCACCCGGGGCGGCGTGCGGTGTCCATCGCACGTCCCTACGCCCCCAACGGAATCTCGATGGCCGGTCCGGCCAACACGTCCACGGCGTCATCCAACTCCCAGGCCCCTTCGGCGGGGGCCTCAGGACGGCTCGCCAACCACACACCGGCCGCACCACT
>CAZEBQ010000281.1:0-5598 GCA_964510295.1 uncultured Anaerolineales bacterium
CCGAGCAGCCCCGATCAGGTGACGGTGAGTTTCGCGAACGTCAAGCCGGTGGCGGAGGCCGGCGGCAGCCAGGCCGTCCTCGTCGGCGAAACGGTCACGCTGGACGCCAGCGGCAGCAGCGACGCCAACGATGACCCGCTCACGTTCCGTTGGAGCCTCACGACGAAACCCGAGGGCAGTGCCGCCGAACTCAGCGACCCGGAGGCGATCCAGACCTCCTTCTTCGCCGACGCCCCCGGCACCTACGTGGTCAGCCTCGTCGCGAACGACGGCTTCCAGGATAGCGACCCGGACAACGTCACGATCGAGGCCGTCACGGTGCTGGATGCGATTGTCGAGGAACTCATGGTGGCCGTCGAGACTATCAACGGGCTCGATCCCGGCGACTTCAAGAACCGCAATAATGCCAAGACGCTCGTCAACAAGATCAACGCCGCCCTGAAGAAGATCGAGAAGGGCGACTACGACAAGGCAATCAAGAAACTCGAAAAGGACGTCCTCGCGAAGATGGATGGATGCGCCGAAACCGGCACGCCCGACAAGAACGATTGGCTGAGGACGTGCGAGGCCCAGGAGGCCGTCTACCCAAGCGTGGCGCAGGCGATTGAACTCCTCGGCGACCTCGTTCCGTGACGGCCGTCGCAGAGGCCCAAGCGACCGGCGGGGCCGGGAGCCCGCCGGTCGCTCGTCCAACGCCAGAACCAGCCGCGGTCGGGGCGAGACGGCGCCCGCCTCCGCAAACCCGGCCGACGCCAGAAGCGACCGGTTCCGTTCCACACGGTGCGCCTGCGGGTCGTACGGCACCCGGCGGGCCCAGAGCGGCGCGATCAGGCGTGCGCGGCCGGACCGGTAGCGGTGGATGAGGCGCGTGGCAACTCGCGCCAAAACCGGAATCAACAGGCACTTGAGGCTTGAACTCGGCCACAGGCAAAGCGCCAGGTCGTAGCGGTCGCGTCCCCTTTCCTCGCAATCACGTAGACGTCGCCCAGATGAAAGTAGCGACCCATCAGGGCCTGCGAGATCAGTCCCCTGCCCTGAAGCGCCAGCCGCTTCAGCCACCCGTGCGACCGGAGTCGTGCGACCGGCGTCTCACCGGCATCCTCGATGGCGAATCCCGCCGACACCAGCATCCCTTGAAGCAGCGCCGCCGGGTACGGACGGATGTGCGTCGGGTCTTCCCAGAACGATTCGGCCATGACCGAGACGTCGCGGGCGTTGGGCGTCAGGATGATCAGAACACCGGGGTCGCGCAGGGCCACATAGGCCTCGCGGACCAGCGACTCCACCTTCGCCGGCGGAAGATGCTCGACCAGGTGGGCACACCAGATACCGTCGAACTCCCGCGGGTGGGCCGAGAGGAACTCCACCGCGTCGGCGCAGACCGCAGAGAGCCCGCGCCGGCGACACTGCTGGACCGGGCGGGACGACGCGCACCGTGTCCGAACGGCCGACGGCGCCCGGACACCCGAATCGACCGAATCGGCTCGGTCGACGCCGACGAGGGAAGTCGCGGCGGCCCATAGGCCGGCAGTTCATGCAGCGCCGCTGCTGTCGTGCCCAGCGCATCAAGGACGTGCAGGGCTGCTCGCCCTTTCCACGACAGGAACGGATGTCGCTCTTTCGCTAGCATGGGGTTCGCACTCCCGGCCTGCGGCAGATCGAGGGACTGGAGGGACCCCTCACCCGCCAGGGCCGCCGCGACAGTGAGTTTATCTGTAAACCGTTGACCCCGCCGCCACCCGCGCCGACGGCCAAGCCGACGGGCAGTCGCCACGCCGGCGCCGACCAGCGACACGGTCATCGACGAGAGCGTTCCGGCAATCTTGCCCATCACGACCGTCGGGATGGCCAGGTTCAGCGTGTTGATCATCGCGGCCAACCACTTCTTCGTACGGTCTCTTACTCCTGTGTCTCCTTTGTGGCGATTGGCTCGCTGATCGGTCCGCGTCCGTTCCCGGCTTCTCCGTGGAACCAGCCAGAGCCACACACGGGCGTGGCCCCGCAGACCACTTTGTGAAGCACGTCGTCGCTGACCGGCTCCTGCAGGTAGCAGAGGATGCCCTGTCGGCGAAGCGCTCGCTCCTGCGAAACGGACGGCTCCGACGCAACCACCGCCACCGGCACCGAGGGATGAGACGTCCGGAACCGGCCGATGACCCGCTCGGCCACCCGGTCGTCGGCGCCGGTGCGGACAAGGACCATCGCGGGTTCGGGGTTCGAGACGGCCAGCGCCTCCGCCTCGGTCCCGACGATGTCGATCTGGAGGCCATCATGATCCAGCACCCGGGCCAGTGTCATCGAAAGGGCGTCGTCTCGGTCAACCACAACGATCCTCACCATCGCCCGTTCCTCCGTCCCCCTTGTGGCGGCTGACCGTTTCCGTCAAGTAGGTTGTTATGCAAGGTCCGTGCCAGCGGTCGCCGCCCGGGCGGGCGAGGGGGCCTGGCGAGATTGGGAACGCCGGTTTTCGCGCACTTTCTCCCCGATCCGGCCTTGAGCGCGAGACGGCGAGAAAAGGCAAGCCGGTGGAACGTTTCGTCCCAAGGAATCGCGGAATCCGGCGCTAAGATTCGCTGGGAATTAGAGTTACGCGCCGCTGGCACAAAGCGCACCAACCGGTGCGCTTTGACGCCCCCCGTCGGGGCACTCGATGCCGTGCACCCGGATACGACGGGTCAGCCGATGCCGCTCAATGCCGAGCAGGCTGGCGGCCTTCGTCCGGTTGCCTCCGGTCACGGCCAGCGCCTGGCTGATGGCCCCGCGCTCCAGGTCGTCGAGCGGGACGATGTCGGCCTCAGTCAGCGTTCCGCCGGCGCCGGGTCCACGGGCGGCGCCGTTCTCGCCGGGGGGAACGTGCGGCAGGAGGTTGGCCACCAGCAGCCCGTGGTGGCTCTTCTCGAACGTGTGGATGCGGTGGATGACGCTCTCGAGTTCCCTCACGTTCCCGGGCCAGTCGTGCTGGGCGAGGAACTCCTTGACGCGCGGCTCAATGCGCTTCGGCCGCGTGCCGCAACGCTTCGCGTGAAGCCCCACGAAGTAGCGGATCAGGCCGGGCAGGTCGCCGGGCCGCTCGCGAAGCGGTGACAGATAGATGTTGACCTGGCTCAGGCGGTAGTACAGGTCTTGCCGGAGCGTGCCGTCGGCCACCGCTCGGAGGGGGTCGCGGTTGGTCGCCGCCACGATGTTCACGTCAACCGGCTTCGGTTCGGTGCTCCCGACCGGGATGATCTCGCGTTCCTGGATTGCCCTGAGAAGCTTCGCCTGAAGGGCGGGACTCATCTCGCTGATCTCGTCCAGGAACAGCGTGCCGCCCTCCGCCGCACGGAAGAACCCCTGGCTGTCAGCCACCGCTCCTGTGAAGGCGCCCTTGACGTGGCCGAACAGTTGGCTCTCGATCAACTCGCCCGAGATCTGCGCGCAGTTGACCGCCACGAACGGCCCGTTCATCCCGTGACGGGCGCGGTGGACGGCCTGCGCCACGACTTCCTTGCCGGTTCCGGTCTCACCGTGGACCAGCACCGTTGCGTCGGAGCCGGCCAGCGTGCGGACCACCTTCCGGACGCGGACCATTTCCGGCGACGCGCCCACCAGCACGAGGGGCGGGTTGCCGTTGAACAGGACCTCGTCGTCGGACCAGGCGTCGGCCGGCCCCTCCGCCACGGCCAGGTCCACCTCCAGCAGGTCCAGCGCCTCGGCCAGGCGCCCCTGGTTGATGGGTTCGACCAGGTAATCGACCGCCCCCAGCCGGATCATGGCCATCGCGACCCGGGCGTTGTCGCTCGGACCGCAAGCCAGCAGCCGCAGCGACGGCTTCGCATCGAGCATCGCCCGCGCGGCCTGCTCCGCCCGTCCTGCCGCGCAGCCCAGCAGGACGACGTCGATCGGCACCGTCTCGAGAACGCCGACGGCCTCGGCCAAACCGGCCGCCTCGTGGACCGCCGCCCCCCGGCGCGCGAGCGCCGCTTGCACGGGCCCGAGGCCGCTGTCGCCATCCGAGAGAACCAGTGCCTGGAAACACCCCCGTCGGACACCTTTAGACATGAGTCACCCCAGCGCAAGTGGGGGTCGCCCTGCCCACGTCAGCGATGCGAGGCAACCCCGTGTCCCATCCCTCGCTCACACATCTCGCGGGCGGCGGGTCTGATGAATCGCCGAGCGCCAGCGCTGCGCCCGGCCCCGACCGTCCGAGATTGCTCTCTTTATCGGACCTATCGTTGTTACGTCTTGATAAAAACCGACGATGCGTCCGAACCGAAGTGCGACCGCAGATGACGGCACGCAGCCCGGCCTCCGCAAGACGCCGGGGCGGGAAGTAGCGTAGTCGTACCAGGCCTGCTGCAGGGCGCGGCGGCAGTCTCGGCATAACTCACGCCGGGCCTGCCGGTTAAACCAGTGACGCCGCGGCGCCCCAGGGCGCTTCCGCAAGACCCGTGGCAGGAGAGCAACATGATGCGAGCCGCCAACGTCGCCCTCGTGGCGTGTTTGCTTCAGGTGCTGATGCCGCCGGTTGCGGTTGCGGCCGGGCTGTCTGCCGGAGAATGCTCCGGCCAGTTGAAGGTAACGCTGTGGAAAGGGCTGTTCCAGGGCAGCGCGGCCGGTGAGCGGCCCGCCCGTGGGAATTCTGCGCCCGGATCGTCGCCCGCGACGGCACCCGCCTTCCCAACCTCCGCATCGACGCCACGCGCGAGTAGCGGAACAGCGGTGGCGCAACCGTCTTCCATCCGCATTCCTGCTACGCCACTTCCCGCGCGGCGGGTCTCCTGACCCGCCGCGCAATGGCGAAAATGGGCTTTAACGCGCGGTGGGTCCCCACAGCCGCCGCGCATGAAGCCGCCAAAGCGCGGTGGGCAATCCTGCCCACCGCGCCCAACGCACGCTGCCGCCGCTGATTCACCTTGACGAACCTGACATCTCCCACTACTCTAGAACCATGACAGGAAGGCAGCGCCTTCCCGGCACGAGACTTCGCTGAAGTCGGCACGGTGTCGAGAGTTCTGGTGACATAGAACTTAATTGGCCTTGACGCGAAGGGGCGGGGGCGATAGGGTGGCAGCATGAGTCGCATCGCACGAGTGGTGGCCGCGGGGGTGGGGCATCACCCGCCTTCGCCCCTGTTCCGCTAAGGCTGCGCAGGGCTACGGCGGGCAGGCATCACGCAGCGCGGCAACCGGCGGCAGCCCACGTTCTTCGGCGACGAGGATTACCAGACGCACGTTCGCCTGCTGGCCGCCTCGTGCGCCGAGCACCGCGTGAGGATCCGGGCCTGGTGCCTGATGCCGAATCACGTGCACCTGGCTTGCGGTCGCGGCTTGGAACGGGCCGTTGCCGTTTGCCGTTACCCCGATTGACGCCGTTCTCTGCGTTCTCTCTGTGCCCTCTGCGTACTCTGCGTTAAGATCCGCCTCCGTTGCCGTTGGCTGTTACCCGGATTCGGGTCGTTCTCAGCGTTCCGCTCCCTTGCGGTCGCGGCTCGGAACGGGCCGTTGCCGTTTGCCGTTGCCCTGATTGACGCCGTTCTCTGCGTTCTCTGCGTTCTCCGCGTCCTCCCTGGCACGGGTACGGCTCGCGGTCGAGCCACGGCAGGCTCGCCCTGCCAGG
>CAZEBQ010000282.1:0-5592 GCA_964510295.1 uncultured Anaerolineales bacterium
GAGAACAAGCGCACCGTTGACGAGGCGGCAAGGTGGCTCCTTCGGCAAATCCATGGTACGGATCCGTAGGAATGGTTCGGACCGATCGCCCCCCCCGCCCGATTGCAGGGGTGCCACACCCGATTCCAGCGTCCTCCGGAAATCCCCTTGAACACGCCGGGCGGAACGCTATAATGTCTGCTTCGCGTATCGTCGAACCGCGATGGTGTGGAGGTTACACGTGTCAGCCAAGTGCGAAGTGTGCGGCAAAGGCCCGGCGGTCGGATCGACCATCTCGCGTCGCGGCAAGGCGAAATACCTGGGCGGCGTCGGCCGCAAGGTCACCGGCATCACCAAACGCCGGTTTCACGTGAACTTGCAGCGGGTCCGCGTTGAACTGCCCGATGGCACGCGCAAGCGGATGCGCGTCTGCGCCCAATGCCTGCGCAGCGGCAAGGTCACGAAACGCGCCAAACGCGTCGTGCCGCAGGTCACTGAATAGGCACCTGCCGAGCCGCGACCGCAAGAGCCTGCCCCGAGCATGGCCGACCGGTCGCGGGCATCCCGTCACTCGTTCGGGTCTCAGCAGCGCCGGCCAAGGAACCGCCCCATGGCCCTCTCCAGGGACGAAGTACTCAAGGTGGGCACCCTCAGCCGCATCCGCCTCACGGACGAGGAGGTGGAGCGCTTTGCCGGGCAACTGTCGTCTATCCTCGACTACGTTGACAAACTGAAGGAACTGGACACCCGTGGCGTGGAGCCCCTGGCCCACGCGCTGCCCATCCACAACGTGCTCCGCGACGATGAACCGCGGCCCGGCCTCGACCCGCAGAAGGCGGTCGGCGGGGCGCCGGACTCCACCGATACCCTCTTCCGCGTACCCCGCGTCATCGACGACGGCAGCAGTGCGTAGACACCTCCTATGGATGTGACTGACCTGACAGCCTGCCGGATGCGAGACGCCCTCCGGGCGCGGGACCTCTCCGCCGCCGACGCCGCAGAGGCATGCATCGAAGCCATCGACCGACTCAACCCCAAGGTCAAGGCGTTCCTCTCGACCGATGCGCAGCGCGCCCGCCGCCGGGCCGCCGAGATCGACAAACGTCTCGACGCAGGCGAAGACGTGGGCCTGCTGGCCGGCGTCCCCGTGGCCGTCAAGGACAACATGTGCACCGACGACGGCCAGCCGACCACCTGCGCCAGCCGCATCCTCCAGAACTGGCGTGCCCCCTACAACGCCCACGTGGTCGAGCGGCTGCTGGCCGAGGGGGCCGTCATCGTCGGCAAGACGAACCTCGACGAGTTCGCCATGGGTTCCTCGACCGAGAACTCCGGCTTCGAGGCCACGCGCAACCCGTGGGACCTCGACCGCGTGCCGGGCGGGTCGAGCGGCGGAAGCGCCGCCGCCGTCGCTGCACGCATGACGCCCATCGCCCTTGGGTCCGACACGGGCGGCTCCATCCGCCAGCCGGCCGCCCTGTGCGGCGTCGTGGGCATGAAGCCGACCTACGGCCGTGTCAGCCGCTACGGGCTGGTCGCGTTCGCCTCCAGCCTCGACCAGATCGGCCCGTTCGGACGGACCGTCGAGGATGCGGCCCTGCTGCTGCAGGCGACAGCCGGCCACGACGAGCGGGATTCCACCAGCGTGAGCGAGACCGACGAGCCTGTGCCGGACTACCTGGCCACGCTCGACGAGCCGGTCGCGCCGCTTCGCATCGGCCTGCCGCGCGAGTTCTTCGGCGAAGGCCTTGACCCGGAGGTCGAGCGGGCCGTCCGCGACGCCCTGGCCGTATACGAGGGCCTCGGAGCCGAACTCGTGGACGTCGATCTGCCTCACTCGACCGACTACGCCATCGCCACGTACTACATCGTGGCCACCAGCGAAGCCTCGTCGAACCTGGCCCGTTACGACGGCGTCCACTACGGACACCGGTCCAGCGACCACACCGACATGATCGACATGTACATGCGGACCCGCGAGGAGGGGTTCGGCGACGAGGTCAAACGCCGCATCATGCTCGGCACCTACGCCCTGAGCGCCGGCTACTACGACGCCTACTACAAGAAGGCGCTCCAGGTGCGGCGGCTGATTCGGCGCGATTTCGACGAGGCCTTCGAGACGGTCGATTGCATCATGGGCCCGACCAGCCCCACGGCCGCCTTCCGCATGGGCGAGAAGACCGCCGACCCGCTCACGATGTACCTCTCGGACGTGTACACGGCCAGTGCGAACCTCGCGGCTATCGCCGGCATCAGCGTTCCGTGCGGCTTCACGGAGGCGCATCTGCCGGTGGGACTGCAGATCCTCACGGGCGTCTTCACGGAAGAGCGGCTCCTGCGGATCGCCCGCATGTACGAACGCGAGACCGACTGGGCCTCGCACGCGCCGCCCGTCTGCGAGGGAGCGTCATGAGCGGTGCTCGTCTCATCCCGACCATCGGCATGGAGGTGCACCTGCACCTGGCGACCCGGACGAAGATGTTCTGTGCGTGTGCGGTCGAGTACGACGCCCCGCCCAACTCGCGCGTCTGCCCCGTGTGCCTGGGCATGCCGGGCGTGCTGCCGGTCATGAACAAACGGGCCGTGGAACTGGCGATCCGCATGGCCCTGGCGCTCGGCGGGACGATTCCCGACTTCGCCCAATGGGACCGCAAACACTACTACTACCCGGACCTGCCGAAGAACTATCAGATCTCCGAGTACGACCAGCCCCTCGGCGTCGGCGGGTATCTCGACGTGCCGCTTGACGGCAAGACGTTCCGCGTCGGCATCATCCGCGTCCATCTTGAGGAGGACGCCGGCAAACTCATGCACGCCGAGGACGGCGGCGCTTCCAGTGTGGTGGACCTTAACCGTACGGGCACGCCGCTGCTGGAGGTTGTCTCCGAGCCCGACATCCACTCCGCCGCCCAGGCCCGAGCCTACGGTGAGGCCCTGCGGCTACTCGCGGTGTACCTGGGCGTGGGCGACTGCAACATGGAACTGGGCCAGATGCGGTGCGAACCGAACATCAGCCTCAAGATCGGCGAGGGACCCGACGGCACGCCGCGCTACACGCCCATCTCTGAGATCAAGAACCTCAACTCGTTTCGCGCCGTCGAACGGGCCGTGGCCTTTGAGATCGCCCGTCACCGCGAGGAATACGAGGATGACCCGGACGGGTACACCCTCGAACATCTGGGCAAATCGACGCGCGGCTGGCTCGACGACCGGGAACAGACGTTCCTCCAGCGGTCCAAGGAAGAGGCCCACGACTATCGCTACCTGCCCGAGCCGGACTTGGTGCCGGTCGTGCCGGACCGGAAGTGGGTGGACGAGGTTCGGGCCGCCCTCCCGGAACTGCCCGAGACGCGCCGCCGGCGATTCGTCGAGCAGTACGGTCTGCCCGAATACGACGCCGGCGTCCTGACGGCTGACCGCGAGGTGGCGGACTTCTACGAGAAGGTGGCCGAGGCGACCAGCGACGCCAAGACCGCCTCGAACTGGATGATGCAGGACGTGATGCGCGTCATGAACGAGCGGAAGGTCGGTATCGCCGACCTGGGCATGAGCCCTGCGAATCTGGCTTCGCTCATCGCTCTTGTCGCAGAAGGCACGATCAACCGTAGCATCGGCAGCGACGTCTTTGCGAAGATGCTCGAAACCGGGAAGTCGGCCGCCCAGATTGTCGCGGAAGAGGATCTGGCCCAGACCAGCGACGAGTCGGAACTCGAGGCCGTCGTCGATGAGGTCATCGCCGAGAACCCCGGACCCGCCCAGGACTTCGCCGAGGGCAAAGATAAGGCCGTCGGACGCCTCATCGGAATGGCCAAAAAGAAGACGGGCGGCAAGGCCAACCCCAACGTGGTCCGCGAAATCCTCGTGCGCAAACTCCGCGGATAGCATGCGGGGAAGGATTCGAGGTGTGCCACGGCCGGTCTTGCACGGCCGTGTGTTGTTCAAACCGGGTGGCATGGCCACGCTTGCGTGGCCATGCCACCCCTCGGGATTGCGGGCAGCGCGCCGCGCAAGCGCGGCGGCTAAGGCTATTGCCCGTCGCGTTGGCGACGTCGCTTGTTTAGCCGTCGCCGGAACGGCGACGGTCTTTCTTCCCCCACACGCGGTTCTCGCTTCCTTTCGCCAGCCGCACATAATTCGACCTGTGCCGAACGATCACCAGCGCGATGATCCCCGCCACAAAGACTGTCACGGGCAGGTACTCCCCCAACACCTCGGCCCCGTAGTACCCCCCGTAGATGCCGCCGAAGGCAAGGGCCGCCACCGTCGAACCCACCGAGACGTACCCCGTCGCCGCCACGACCAGCACCCACACGCCGAGCGCCGTCAGGGCGATCCACCAGAGCACCGGTATCGCCAACAGCACCCCCAGACTCGTCGCCACGGCCTTGCCGCCCTTGAACTTCAGCCACACGGGGAAGGTGTGACCCAGGATCGGACCCACCGCCGCGACGACGTTCAGCAGCCAGACGGTCTGCGGCCCGCTGTCACGGGCCAGGCCGCCTGTCAGCATCACCGCGACCGAGACGGGGCCGAACCCCTTCGCGACGTCGAGCAGGAACGCCAGCACGCCCCACGGCCATCCACACACGCGGCCGCAGTTGGTCGCACCGATGTTCTTCGACCCGTGCTCGCGGATATCGACGCCGCGCATCTTGCCGATAAGCCAGCCGAACGGGATCGAGCCGCACAGGTACCCGCCGACGATGAGTGCTGCAAGCGTGCCGACGAGCGAGATCATCCGCCGCGTGCCTCCTTGCGTGCGGCTGCCTTCTCGAAGACGGCCATCATCTGTTCGAAGTTCCGCTCGATGGGGTGCCGTTCGGCCGTCTCGCGTGCCGCGCGACCCATGCGGCGGCGGCGGTCGGCATCGAGAAGTTCCCGCATGGCGTCGACCAGGGCGTCGATGCCGGCCGGGGTCTCAAGGATGAGGCCGTCGCGGCCGTTCTCCATCAGTTCGCTCGCGCCGTTGAGGCGCGTGGTGATGACCGGCCTCCCGCAGGCCAGGGCCTCCAGCACCACCAGGCTGCACGGGTCGTACCACGTGGGTTGGACGTAGACGTCGGCCGCCGCGTACGCCGGCACCACGTCGGCCAGCGGGCCCGCAAACTGGAACCGTCCGCCGCAACCGCCGAGTTCGATCTGCTCCACGTATGACCGCGGGCTGCCCTTTCCGACGACGACGACGCGCCACGGCTTGCCCTTGTCAAGCCGCGCGCCCGCCTCGACCAGTTCGCGCATGCCCTTGAGTCGGAGGTTGTGTGCGACGATCAGGAAGCACGTCTCTTCGGGCGCCAGGCCCCACGCCTCCCGCGTCTCATCACGGACGGCCTCGCAGGCCTCGGGGCTGAACTGCCTGGTGTCGACGCCGTTGTACACGAGGTGCAACCGCTCGTCGGGGACGCCGTAAAACTCGCGCATGTCGCTGCGGACCATCTTGCTGATGGCGATGACCTCGGGCGGCGGGTCGGCCTCGTGCTGCCGCCGTTCGATCCAAAGTTGCATCCGCGTGCGCGGGTTGAGCCAGTCGAAGGCTCGCTTGAGGCGGCGGAGGGTCGGGCTCGCCAGCAGCCGCACGTTCTGCCGCCGGCTCCCGGGGAGTGTGCCGCCGTGCGG
>CAZEBQ010000283.1:0-5575 GCA_964510295.1 uncultured Anaerolineales bacterium
CGTCGGAGTCTCAGTAGAGGCATTCGCGAGCGGCGTCGGCCATGGCCCGGATGTTTTCTATGGGCGCCTCGAAGAAGTGGTCGCAGGCGGAGCAGATGTATCCCCCGTCGGGTCCGGCGGCCTCGAAAAGCCCCCGCACATGGTCGCGCACCTGGTCGGGCGTGCCCTGTCCCAAGATCTGGAACTGGTTGAGGCCGCCGATGAGGGCGACGCGGTCGCCGATTTGCCGCTTCACCTCGCCGATGTCGCTCACGTCGCCGCCCACTTCGGGGGGGCTGAGCGTCTCGGAGGCGTCGCACCCGTTGGCGGCAATCAGGTCCAAGAGGGGCATCATCCCCCCGCACGTGTGGTAGGCGACCTTCTGGCCTACGGCGTGGCAGGCGTCGTGGAGTTGGCGGGCGTAGGGCAGGCAGAACTCCTCGTGCATCTTGGGCGAGATAAGGGTGCTGGAGCCGGCCCCGCCGCCCGTCTCGATGAGGTCGAACCTGGCGCCGTCGAGCGACTGATCGATGAACCGCAGTTTCTTTGCCAGGAGCACCTCGAGCAGGTGATGGACCCAGGCAGGGGTGTCGATGGCGGCATAGATCATCGGTTCCTCGCCGTACAGGCAGCAGGCGTGCTGCCAGCATCCGGCCTGCTCGCCCCAGACGAACCCGCGCAGGATGCCGGCATCGCCGAGCGAAGCGTACACCTCCGCAATCCGCCGCTGGTCCAGCCGGGGCACCGGCATGTATTTCTCGATGAGGTCCACGTCGCGCTCAGGCTCTTTGATGAGTCGCCCGGTGATCCAGGTGGTGTAACGGTTGGTGCCGGTCGCGTAGGAGAGGTCGCCTTCGGGCGTCGTCACGGTGTAGCCGATGAGGCGCTCGTCGGGGTCGTCCTTGACCACGGTTGGCTGCACGTGCCAATCGGGCGAGAGGTCGGGTGCGGCCGGGTCTCTGGCGACCCACATCTGGTCCATGCCCTCGCAGAACGGGATAGCGGCATCGAGGCCCACGGCCTTGAAGGCCTCGAGTTCGTCCATCCCGCCCATGCAGGTGTCCAGGTGATACGGCTGCCACTGATGGACGGTCACCGGCAGACGGTCGGGCGCTTCGCGTGCCAGGGCCCGAAGCATGCGTTCCTTGCTGGTCATGGCAGGCTGTCTCCCCGTGTTAGCAGTTTACTCGGCTTTCCGGGTGGCGGCCTTCCCAGGCCGCCACCACAACTCTGCTCGTTCCGCACGCGGCGGCCTGGGAAGGCCGCCGCGCGGAGTACCTGCCCCGCGCGCCGTGCGGAACACACTGGCGGACAAGCCGCCAGCAGCACCCGGCGCGGCGGGTCAGGAGACCCACCGCGCAAGCGCGTGACCCGCCGCGCGAGGCGCGGTTGGTCGCGCGCTAGTCGCAGTGAAACACTTCCTCCATGGTGGCCCAGAACTCGTCGGGGCCGCGCGTTTCGAGCGGTTCCAGCAGCGGTTTGCAGACGTCCCACCACGCTTGGGTGGCGGGGTCGGCGGCCATCCGGGCCATGTCGGCGTCGAAGTCGTCGCCGGTGTACTCGAAGTAACTGAACAGACTGGCACCCTTGTAATAGACGGAGTAGTTGCGGATGTGACACGCGCGGATCATCGCCAGGACGTCGGCCGGCACGGCGGCGTGCAGGCGTTTGTACTGCTCGACGTTCTCTGGCGGCACCCGCACCATCATGCCGTAGCGCTTCATCACGGCAACTCCCACGTTGCGCCGTCAGACCTGGCGGTCGAACTCGCCGAGGTCCAGCGGATAGGTCCCGTACTCGCGGACGAGTTCGATCAGGTAATCGTACGTCTCCGGAGCGACGTTGTCGGGCACGCTATGGTCGGACTGGAGGATGAATCCTCCGCCCTTGGCCGCATTGAGTTTCGTGAGCACCTCGCGCCGGACGGCGTCGCGGTCGTTCGTTGCGAGCACCCGTACGTCGATGTTGCCGTTGAAGGCCCATCGGTCGCCGTAGCGGCGCTTCAGTTCAACGACGTCGAGCCCGGCCTTGGCCTCCAGCGGGTTGTACGCGTCGACGCCCACCTCAATCATGTCGTCGAAGACGGCGCTGGCGTTGCCGCAACCGTGATAGATGACCTTGAGTCCGTGGGCGTGGACGGCGTCGCAGATGCGGGCCAGTTGCACCTTGTGGGCTCGTCGCCAGAAATCGGGCGAGAAGAGCATGCCCTGGTCATACGCGACGTCGCCCCAGACGTAAAGGCCGGCGAGTTTGCCCTCGGCTGCGGCGATCTGTCCCTCGACGATTCCGACGAGGAAATCGCCCAGCCGCTCGATGAACGCGGCGAGGCGGTCGGGGTCCTCGGCGATCTTGTAGTACACGTTTTCCGGGCCGATGACCCGCCACAGTTGCTCCTGGATTTCGCAGACGCTGCCGAAGACGCAAGTGTGGTCAGCGCAAGCGCTAACCCGGTCGACGAACGAGGGATAGCCAAGGTTCAGCGTGTCGGCAACGCTGTTGATCTGATCGTCGAGGGCCTCGTGGTACCGGCGGGGGTCGAGCGGGTCGTCGAACTCCAGGGCGTCCATGTCGTCGTAGGAGGTGGTCTCGAAGTCGAGGTAGTTGGGCATGGGGTAATCGGCCCGCCGCTCGATGGTGGCCCCGAAGCCGGTCCGGACCAACTTGCGCTGGGGCGTGTCCTGGAGGACCTCGACGCCGGTGATGCGGGGGTCCATGTTCGGATTCACGACGATCATGTCGAGGTCCCAGTGGACGTACGGGTCGAAGTCGTCGCCCACGTCGCACTCGGCCTTGACGCGCTTCAGGAAGTTCGTCCAGAAGAACTCGCCCACGGGCACGCGGTCGGTCTCGCGGTGGTCGAGCGCGGCGAGAATGCGCTCGGTCTTGGCCTTCGCGTCACCACTCATGAGGACGTCTCCTCGCCGTCACTGCGGTTCCATGATGACCAGGTCGGCCCGGCGCTGCGGCGGCGTGACCGTGAGGCGGCGGACTTTGCCGTCGCGGAAATCACACTCGACGGTGGTCCTGGCCGGCGCGTGCAGCCGGAACTCGACGTCCCAGTCCTTCGGCCACGCCGGCAGCAGGTAGATCGTGCGGCCGTCGGTCTGGAGCAGCATGGCCTGGAGGGCTTTCATCAGGACGCCGCCGTGGTCCTGGTCGGGAATCCAGTCGTAGTTCGGCCCCCAGAACGCGGGGAAGCGCGAGCCGGCGTGCTTCTTCCGTGCGCGGGCGACGAGGTTCTTCCGTGCGTCGGCGGCCAGGCCGAGGTACGCCATGAAGATGTCGTCCTGCCGCCACCCGACGTTGCCCTTGTCCCACCGGTGCCCCAGAGCCTCGATGCCGAGTTCGACGCCGGGCCGGCCGACGCCGATGCGGCGGAAGGGAAAGACGGCGTAGAGTTCCGGGTTCTCGCTGTTCCGCTTGCCGGCGAACCGCTCGGCGGGGGCGAGCATGCGTTTGCCGTCCACCTCGCGGGTCGGCAGGTCGGGCAGTTTCTTCCGCAAGGCCGTCCAGAAGGTGCGCTGCGCGGCGGTGGTCAGCCGCGAGGGAAGCGAGAGCAGCCGGTCGCACGCGGCGTGAAGACCCGCCACCTCCGGCATCGGGTTCGTGCAATCCCACCACGTCTCGCACGCCTGGGACGGATGCATGACCAGTTTGCCGCGCTCGTCCACCTTGTAGTGCTCGTCGAAGAAGGTGAGGATCTCGTGGGCCGCGGGCAGGAGCGTGCCCGCGAGGAACGCTTCGTCGAGCGTGTGGTCGTAGTAGTCGAGCATCATGCAGGCGAGTTCGGGCCCGGAGACCCACTCCCACTTGTGCCAGCCGCTGGCCTGGAGGCGGTCCTTGCGCTCGTGGTAGGGCGTCCAGCCGTAGGTTTGGCTGAACACGTCGCCCCAGAAGTAGATGCACTCGGGGATGTACGCGCCGCCGTGGTCGAGGTAGAGGCGGGTCCGGAACCGGAACAGCGGCATGAGGTCGCGGCCGTACATCTTGAAGAACGGCTGCATGAGGTCGAAGTCGCCCGACGTGCACAGGCTGATATAGGGCAGCCGCGTGTTCTGCCACCAGTACCCCGGACCCCAGCGGCGGTAGTCGGCGTCGCCGGGCTTGCCGGGATAGGGCACCGTGAAGATGGTGCCGTTGAACTTGATGGGGTAGGCGCCGCGGCCGGCACAGGCGGTGACGAACCGCTGGAGGGCGTAGGCGCGGCTGACGACGTAGGCGTCGTCGCCCGCTTCGGCGGTCTGCCCGGCGAGGGGTGTGCCGTTCAGGTAAAGCGTCACCTTCCCGGCCGTGGGATCGACGGTAGCGGCCACGTGCGACCATTGGCCGGCGGGCACGACGTCGCGTTTGCCGAGTGTGGCCCTGCCGACGATCAGGCGCAGGCTGTTGCCGGGCCAGGTGTCGAGGAGGAACCCGTCGCTTCCGCCGGGCGTGATGTTGTCCACGATGCGTCCGCCGCCCGACGCCATCTTCTCGGGCTTGATCCACGCCTCGACGGTCAGGCCCTTCTCGAAAGTCCACTCCTTCGAGCCGTCGAGCGCAGCGTGCAGTTTCGGCGTGCCGCCGTAGAGCAGGCCGTCGCGGTCCCGGACAGGCTGCGAGCGTTCGAGTTTGGCCAACTGCCGGACGGCGGCGTCGGACAGGCCTTTGCCGAACAGGCTCAGGCGACCGATTTCGCCGGCGAAGCGGCTCCCGCCGCCCCGGTCGAAGCCGATGCGCACGGGGTGGGTGTTGGCGGGAACGAGGCGAAGCGTCTGCGACGGCCCGGACGAGGTCACGTTGATCCAACTGCGGTCCCAGAAATCGCGCCACCAGCGCTCGTGGGCATCGCGCCGCCGGGCGAAGGGAATCCGCTGCGTTGCCGCGACGGCCTCATCCACGGCCTTCAGCCACCCGTCGGGCGTGGACGGGTGCCGGGTCAGGACGTGGATGCTGAACCGGTGGCTCGTCGAGGCCGGCGAATCGAGGCGCAGGTCGTCAAGGCGCCGGCCCCGCTCGGCCCGGATCACGGCGCCGAAGATGCGGCCGAGGAGCGGGTCGGGGCGGTTGAAGCCTTCGAACCCTTGAACCTCGCCCGTCACGGCGGGGCCGACCGACTTGACGTTACAGTGGTACCATCCGATGCGGCCGGTCTGGTTGGCGAGGACGGTGTCGGGCTCCACGACGGTCGGGCCGTGTTTCTGACCGGGCTTGGAGCGGTCGAGCAGCACGTCGCTGACCTCAACGCTCGGCAACTCCTCTCGCCTGGTCCGCCACAGTTCGACCGACGCGGTGGCGGCGGTCGGCTTCGGGCTGTCGATGGCGACGTGGATGACGGGGTGGTTGGTGTCGGCCCACAGTCGCAGTTCCACGGCCTCGCCTTCGCCGTAGCGGACGGTCATGGTGCCGTCTTTCAGGCTGAGCGTCTGCCGGAATCCGGGCGACGAGGTCTGCGGAGACGGGTCGAGGGCGATGCGCACGCGGCCGACCTTGAGCAGGCGCCCGTTGTCGCCCCAACTGTCGGTCCGGGAGATGTAGAACAGAAGGTTGCCGCTCGGCTCGACCCAGGCGTTCAGGCCGGTGCTGCCGTTGCCGAGGGGCATGGAACCCGACGAAT
>CAZEBQ010000284.1:0-5541 GCA_964510295.1 uncultured Anaerolineales bacterium
AACGGCTGGTTTGGCATTGAATATGGCCCTGACCCGCTTTTTCCCCGGCCGAGCGGCAAGCGGGCACTCGGGCAGGTAGCGTAGTAGTACTAATGCGCTACCGAATCCGCCGCCCAAATGGCACGAATCGCTTCCTCGTCGCCAAGTCCGTCGGGGACTGCCGCGCTTGGCGTATTGGCATAGTACCACCGTCTGCGGTCCAGCGGAGAGACCATCGTGCGACTGCCGGGCATCTGGAGGTAACCATTGGGGTCCGTCCGCCGCACCCAGTCCCAGGCGTAGCGGAGCCAATCGGCGCGATACGGTTTGGTCTGGTGCGCGAACCAGGTGATTTCGTCATAGCCCCAGATCCAGATCCCCCCTGCCCTCGCCTCGCCCGGTTGCCTGCTGACGCCCCAGTTGTCGATCTCGACCAGGTAGGGCAGGTGCTCACACTCCCAGCCGCTGAATGTCATGCCGCCCTTGCTCCGGCCGTAGATGCCGTCGGAAAACCCCACCTTGAGGACCGCCTCTTGCGGCTTGTCGGGGACTTCCATGATCCGCAGCGGGAACGAGTGGAAATCCATGAGCAGGCTTCCGTCGCGCACCAGACCGCCGCTCGGAACGTGAGAATCACACACCACCATGTGCCTGCGGGCGTGTTTGGCCGCATACGACCGTATGAGGGCGAGCACCTGGGAATAATGCTCAAGCCCCCGGTCATTGTGGTTCATCAGTTCCGTCTGCCCGAAGTGGATCGCTTCAAAGCCCGCATCGATAAACGACGCCGCGAGAAAATAGAACCAGAGACTCGTCTCCGGCCGGCTCACGTCGGGGACCGAGTTGCCCGCCCTCCAGTGATTCTTGAACCGTCCGTCGGGATAAAGCATGTCGGCGTACCGGAAGTTCCTTTTCTCCACCGGCTTCCCCAAGGCGACAAAGGCCCAATCCGGCACGGGAACCTGGTCGACCCGGGTGGTTACGATCTCGAAGATGCAGGCTTGCAGAATCATGTCGGGATCGGCCTTGTGAAGCCTCGGCGCCTGCTGCTTTGCGCGCTGGAGATTGCTCAGCAGATTGGCCTCGCCGCCCCACAGGCAGAGACTCCGTCCGATGAACTTGGCGCCCATCGTCTTGAGCATCCGAATGTGGTCATCGAGATCGCCCCTGCCGTTCAGCAGGCCCTCCATCGTGATGGATCGGGAGAGATAGTTTTCGAGCACCTCGCGGGACATCGTACCGTCAAAACGGTAGTTGCGGGGACGCGCGGGCTCTTCAACGCCGCGCGCCGCCCGGGCCAGTCCGGGGGCGCCGACGGCGATCGACACGAGCGCGATGAGCCCTATCCACGTCATCGCCTGCGAACCGGCGTTGCCCATTCCCAGTTCCGAGATACTCATGTTAGCGTTTCCATTCAGCCAGACTGATGATTGATCTTGCCTGGTCAACGGACACCAGATTGGCGTCCACGCGGACCGTCTCGCCAGGCCCGAGCAACTTGTGAACTCCCCCCCTCCCCGTGATTTGATCCAGGTCTTATGGGAGAATCCTGGAAGCCATCTGGCCGGGAAGGACTCTACAGCGTTACCCCTTCCCGCACAAGCGCTTACACGCCGGCCACTCTCTCGCGGCGCGCCGGTTCCATGCAACCTGGAGCGCGCCCGCGGTGCGCTCTGGCCGCTTGGTCTCAGACTCTCGGCCCTCTCTCCGGGCGTTCCGGTTACCCTCTCCGCAGGCTCAAACCCCGTGACGGCGCGCCGAGCGCGGCAGAAACCGGGCCGACCGGCCGGATTGTCCGTCCTGATGCAGGCCGGTGCTCGTTCAATACCGTAGCGCACGCATTCTCCGTCGTCCATACACACGGTTGAGGAACGGATTGCGACCACAACGGAGAACCCAACGGGAAGGAGAGACCCATGAAGACATCCGCCCGAATCGGACTCGCGACGACCGGCTGGGCGCTGGCGCTCACGTGGGTCGTTGCCTTTGCCGCTCAAGGCGCTGAGGACCCGAGCGCCGTGGCACGGCACGTCCTGGAGACGACCGGTGTCCGAGGCGGCCTGGTCGTACACCTGGGCTGCGGCGACGGCAAGGTGACGGCAGCCCTCCGGGCAGGGGAGGGCTTCATCGTGCACGGGCTCGACGGCGACGCGATGGTGACGGCGGGGGGCCGCCGGTTCGCCACCTTCGATCACGCCTCGCCGCTGCTTCTGGCCGCCGGCATGGCCGCGCCGGCGGCGGCCCTGCAACCGGCCAACCCCAGGCTCAATGCCACCGCGCGCAAGGTGCTCGGTTACCTCCGGTCCGTCTACCAGAAGCAGATGCTCGCCGGCTACAACGTCTACGTCCACACGCCCGACGACTACGAGCAGACCGGCAAACAGGCCGCGGTCTGGGGGCGCGACATCCGGTGGCTCGGCAACAACCCGGGCGAGTTGGCTGAACACGCCACACGCCACGGCTACATCCTCACGCTTCACTGGCACTGGTTCTTCGACGGCGACTCCGCCTGGCAGGGCAAACGCAGGAAGAAGGTCGACGTCGGCCAACTCGTCACGCCCGGCACGCCTGAGCACGCGCAATGCATGAAGGAACTCGCCAAGGCGGCCGACACGCTCCAGACCTTCGAGGACGCCGACGTGCCCATCCTCTGGCGGCCGCTGCACGAGATCGACGGCGGCTGGTTCTGGTGGACCGACAAGGCGGACCCCGCCAACACCGCGAGACTGTGGCGGATGATGTTCGACTACTTCACCGGGGAGCGGAAACTCGACAACCTCATCTGGGTCTACAGCGCAGGCGCCGGCAAGAAGAAGACGGTCGAGGACCGCAAGGGCTTCTACCCGGGCGCGGGGTACGTGGACATCTCCGGCATCGACGTCTACAGCGTGGACTTCCGCACAGACGTCGACCCGTACCGCGCCTACTACGACGTGATGGCCAAGGTCTCGCCCGGCAAGATGCTCGCCATGGGCGAATGCGACGCCATCCCCGACCCGGACAAGACCCGGGCCGGCACACTGCCCAAGTGGCTCTACGCCCTGCCCTGGTGGGGCGCGCCCAGCGGCAGGCGGCCGGCCGACTGGGCGCTCTTCACGATGCGGCACGACGTCGTGGTGACACTCGACGAGATGCCGCCCCTGGGCCCCGGGCCGATTGCCCCCCAGGTCGGCATCCTCGAGCCGCGCGACGATGGGTCGGCGTGGTTCCCCGACAAGCCGCCCGTTCTCAAGGCCTACGCCGTGGACCGCGACGGGAAGGTCCGGCGCGTCACGTTTCTCGCCGACGGCCAGCCCATCAGCACCGTCGAGGCCGCGCCGTACACGTTCACCTGGAAGAACGCCCCTGCCGGCTGCTATGACCTCACCGCCCAGGCCGAGGACGACACCGGCCTGAAGACCACCTCGAATACCATCCGCGTCGGCGTCGGCATGGTGGACCTGGCGCGCGGCAAGGCCGCGGTCGCCTCGTCGGGAGAGACGCCGGAGGCCGCCGCCGACGGCAACTACTTCACGTCCTGGTCCGCCGCCAAGAGCGACGGGGCGTGGCTCTACGTGGACCTCGGTGCCGTGCACAAGATCGATCGCGTGAATCTGCTTTGGGGCTGGAAGATCCACCCAAGTGCATTCACCATCGACGTCGCCCGCGCCGAGCCCGACAAGCCCGCCGGTTGGGCCACCGTCTGCAAGACAACCGACCGCCCGTATGAGACCTGGGAAGCCACCGACCGCATCCGCTTCGGCACCGTCGCGGCACGCTACGTGCGCGTCTGGGGCACCAAGCGCGCCGGCAATCAGACCTGGGCCGGCTACCAACTCACGGCCCTCGAAGTGCCGGTGAAGGCGCCCTGAGAAGGAAAGGCAAGGTAGACTCGTGGCGGGCCCCTCCCTAAGGTGCCGTAAGATGAACCATCAGAAAAGCCGCGTGGGTGCAAAGCACCCACCCGACACTGTGCGGTGGTCGTGATGCGTGCCGGGTCGGGATCGCGGAGATCCTTCAGCACGCCGGCCCCGTGTGGTCCTCGCCAAACGATGTGGTTCCGCTGCCGGGCTCCGGCCGACCTCAGTACGTGTACCTGTACGTTGGCTGTCCCATTCGGGAGGCGTAACAGGCCTTTCCGATGGGGTCCCAGGCGACGTTCAGGAACCATCCCCGCGGGTTGAACTCCTTCGTGAAAGGCGGAGGCAGCGGGGCGATGGTACGCCACGTCGTTCCGGCATCGCGCGTCTCCTGGTAGCCCTTTGCATCGACGACGACGAAATGCCTCTCATCGGCCCCGAAGTACGGCCCCCAGGCGGCCCCGGTTGCATCGCCGACGCGGGTCCAGGTTATCCCCTGATCCCGACTGACGAGGAGTCCCTTGTCGGTGAGCCAGTACCCCTTTCCGCCGAAGGTGCGCATGGCGCCGATGGGGCGGGCCTCGTGGACCTTGTGCCAGTTCGTCCCGCCGTCCGCGGTGCGGTAGATACCGCTCTCCTTCTCCTTGCTGCACACCAGGACGTTCGCGCTGAACACGCCGACGGCGAGGTACCCCTTTCCGAGTTCCTTCCAGGACTTCCCCCCGTCTTGGCTGATGGCGGCGAGGCCGCCGCTCTCGTGCACCAGGCCGAACAGGGTCCTGGCGGGACGCTGTGCCCAGTCGACGGCGGCCCAATCATATCCGCGCGCCACGTTTCGGATCGGGGCCCACGTCTTGCCCCCGTCCTCGGTCATGGCCGACGGGCCGTCGAGCATGAAACAGGCCAGGCGTTTGCCTGCCGGGTCGATGCAGAGCGAGTACCCTGTCTCGCAACGGCCGCCGACCGTCTCGTTGTCCACGCGCTTGAAGGTGCTCCCGCCGTCTGCGCTCTGCCAGACACCGAGGCCCGTGACGACCATGTAGACGTGACCGGTCACGGGATCGACGGCCACGCCGGCGGTCTTGCCGGGCCACCCCGTCTTGATACCGCGTTGCTGCAGGTCCTGCAGGATGCCGTCGGAGATGGGAACCCAGCGGCCGGGCATGGAGGCCTTTCCCCGGGCCTTCAGGCCGATGTGCCGCGCGAGCGCCTGAACGTGGGCCGAGGCCACGCTGCAGTACGAGTAACCGTACACGTTGAACATCTTGATGGGGTCCAGCACGTTGCTCTCGAGTTGCAGAAACTCCGACGGTGGGGCGTCCTGATGCTGGAATGCAACGACCGATCTCCAGACGGCCAGCGCCTTCTCGCGGTCCGACATCTCGTCTCTGATGAACGACCGTCTCCAGGCTTCCAGGCTCGATACGTCCTCCACCTTGTCGGAGACGACCTTGACGTGACTCACGATACCGGGGCCTGAGCGCGGTTCCGACGCCGCCGCGCCTGCCGCAACCGCGACCAGGGCGACAGCAAGTCTCGCCACGGGTGCCGGGCCAATTCGTGCCATGAGCAACTCCTGTGCCTTGCGGTCGGTGCGGTGTTTCTGGCACGCCAACGTCCGGCCCGGGTCGGCAACACGCCTGCTTGACAACCGCCTCAATCGCGCACGTACGCGCGTACGCACGGGCTAATCCTACAACGCTACTTCGTGCGCGGCGGGTCT
>CAZEBQ010000285.1:0-5527 GCA_964510295.1 uncultured Anaerolineales bacterium
CCGAAGGGCACAAGGACCTAAACCTTGCGCGTCTGCCAGTTCCGCCACTCCCGCACACGCCGTGCCTGCACTATATACCGCAACCGGCGCCAGCCTGCAATCGCCTGAAGCAGTTCACGTTCAAGTGCACCAAGGCATAGCGCGGTGGGTCTCCTGACCCACCGCGCTGGAATGTTGACCTTGTCGCTCGTCCGCGCGTGGCGGGTGCGGAGGGCGTGTTGCCAATTCGACCCGCCCGCGCGTCGTTTGCACCGGCGTCATCGTAGAGGCGAGGCATGCCCCACCCAACGTTTTCCAGAACGGGTGGCACGGCAGCGGCGCAGCCGCGGCCGTGTGCGCCGAACGTCCAACACGGCCGCCCTGCGGGCTGCCGTGCCATCCCCCGGACGCCGTGCGGTTTGGGCAACACGCCCCGGCGACCCGCCGCGCGGCAAATCTGCGCCTACGCCAGCATCCCGGCGTAACAGGCCGTCATGAACGCCGCCAGCGTGCCTGCGACCAGGGCCCGGATACCCAGCCGCGCAAACAGCCCTTTGCGCTCGCGGTCGATCATGCCGAGGCCGCCGACCAGAATCGCCACAGACCCGAAGTTGGCAAAGCCGCAGAGGGCGTAGGTCGCGATGGTAACCGACCGGCCGCCGATGACGCCGTCGGCGGCCAGCGGCTGCATCTGCTGGTACGCGAGAAACTCGTTCAGGATCGTCTTCGTGCCAAGGAGTTGACCGACCTCGTAGGCGTCCTCCCACGGTACGCCCATGACGAAGGCCACGGGACTGAACACCCACCCCAGCAGGCGCTGGAGCGTCAACGGTTCGGCGAGCCACAGGCCGGAGACCCCGCCGAGGATCAGGTTCACGAGGTGGATGAGCCCGACGAAGGCGATCAGCATGGCGCCGATGGTGACGGCCAGCCGCAGGCCCTGCGCCGCCCCGTTTGATGCGGCGTCGAGAAGGTTGACCGAATCGCGCGGCGGGTCGAAGCGGACACGGCCGTGCGTCAGCGGCTGCTCCGTCTCGGGAATGAGGATCTTGGCGATGACGATGGCCGCCGGCGCGCTCATCAGGCTGGCCGTCAGCAGATGGCCCGGCGCGGCGCCGAACCGGACGTACGCGCCCATGACGGTCCCGGCAATGGTGGCCATGAAGGCGGTCATCAGGGTGAAGAGTTCCGAGCGCGTCATCTTGCGGATGTAGTGGGCGATGGCCGTCGTCGACTCGATGCCGAAGAAAACGAACAGCGCCGAGGCCAGGCTCTCGGCCCCCGAGATGTCCATGACCCTCTGCATGAGGCGGGCCATGGCCCGGACCACGAGTTGCGTGACGCCGAGATGGTACAGAACGCCCGCCAGGGCCGAGAAGAAGATGACAATCGGCAACACCTGGAACGCCACGACGGCGCCAAGGCCGCCGTCGGTCGTAAGGCGGCCGAAGAGGAACCTCGCCCCCTCGTTGCTGGCGGCCATGAAGAACCCGAAGGCCCTGTCGGCCACCGCGAACAAGCCGCTGCCGATTCCCGTCAGAAAGATCAGCACGGCCAGGACGAGTTGCAGGCCGAGGCCGGTCAGGACGACGCGCAGGCTGATGCGGCGGCGGTTCTCGCTCAGGCCAAACGCGACGGCGAGCATCACCAGAAGCCCGCCGAAACTCATCAGCCGCAGTGGCCAGTCGCCCATCAGCCTTCCTCCGATCGGCCGTGGGCAATTCTCGCAGACCGGCGCCGGCGTGTCGAAAGAAATCACCACGCCGCAGCCAGGCGGGCGCACCTGCGCCGAATGGCGAAGTGGCGTTGTAGGATTAGAGCAGTTCACGTTCTTGTGTAGCGATGACTCGCGCGGTGGGCAATCTTGCCCACCGCGCTTTGGCGGCTTCATGCGCGGCGGGCAGGATTGCCCGCCGCGCAAGGTGCGAAGCACGGCCGTGTTCGCTCAGCGCTCAACACGGCCGCCCTTCGGGCTGCCGTGCCACCCGACAAGGCGGCCCCCGAGGCGTGACACGCCACACGACCCAGGACAGGCTTGCCGAGGTGCACAGGATGCCGTAGAATCCCGGACAGTCGCACGCGGGGGAGGGCGCTTTCCGGCTCAACGCGAGGGGCCATGCCCTATGGCGATTCTGGTCGGCATCGACGAGGCGGGGTACGGTCCGCACCTCGGGCCGCTCGTGGTGGCGGCTGCCGCCATCGAGTTCCCCGGCGACACCGTTCCCGACCCGGACCTGTGGGGCGCGTTGCGCGGGCACGTGCGGAAGCGTCGGTCGGGCACGAGTGGGCGTGTCGTCATCTGCGACTCGAAGGTGGCGTACAGCGGCGGCAGCATCGCGACCCTCGAACGAGCCGTCCTCGGGTTCCTTGCCGCGATGGATTCGAGACCTTCGTCGCTGGCGGCGCTCCTGGCGGCGACGGCCGTTCCCGCCGAGGCGTCCCGGTCGGCAACGTCGCGGCCGTGGGACAGTCCCCAGGGTCTGGCGCTTCCGGCGGCAGCGGAGGGCGAGGCCGTGACGACGGCGGCGCAACATCTGGCCCTGGGACTGGCGCGGCTGGGCGCATCGGCCGCAGCCCTGCGGGTCAACGTCGCGTCGCCGCCGCGGTTCAACCGGCTGATTCAGACCACTCGGAACAAGGCGACCGCGCTGTTCGCCCTGACGGCCGATCTGCTGACTGAGACCCAGGCCCGCTGGCCGGACCAGACCATCCTCGTGACGATGGACCGGCACGGCGGCCGGCGGTACTACGCGCCTCTGCTGGCCGCCGCCTTTCCGATGACGGCCGTCGAGACGTTCGAGGAGACGCGGGCCGTCAGCCGGTACGGCCTTCGCCGCAACAGTTCGGCGGCCCCGGTGCACCTGACGATCCGGAACCAGTGCGAGGCGTGGAGCGTCGCGACGGCGCTGGCCTCGATGGCGGCCAAGTACGTCCGGGAACTCCACATGCGTCAACTGAACGGTTACTTCCAGTCGCTCGTTCCGGGCCTCCGGCCGACGGCCGGGTACGGACGGGACGCGTGGCGTTTTCTGGACGAGGTGGCGGCGGCGTGCGAGGCAGCCGGCGTGCCCGACGCCGCCATCCTGCGCTGCCGATAAGGGGCACTCAATACCAGGGGCTTTGAATGGCCGTACAGGAATGGGATGAAAACACGCTGGTCGCTAAACTCACCGACGATCCGGTGCTGTCGGACGAGATGGCCGAAGTGAACGTGCGGCTGGATGGCGGCGACCGCGACGTCGTTCTCGACTTCTCGGACCTGTCGCTGCTGACATCGAGCGGCATCTCCAAACTGCTGCGCCTGCGCAAACGAATGATCGAGCGCCAGCGCAAACTCATCCTGTGCTCGCTGCAGGACAAGGTCTGGAGCGTGCTGCTGGCCACCGGCCTCGACAGCATCTTCGTGCTGGCCGAAGACGTCTCGGAAGCCCTGACGCGGATTCAGAAAGACAAGGCGGACGGCGCAACCTGAACGCCGCCCGGGCTCAGACTTCCTTGGCGTCGATGAACGGCATGAGGCGCCGGATTTCTCTGCCGACGGTCTCGACCTGGTGGGCCCGTTCGGTGGCCTCAAGTTCCTTGAACCTCTCGCCGCCGGCCTTGCACTCCTCGACCCACTCGCCCGCGAAGGAGCCGTCCTGGATGTCGGAGAGGATCTTCTGCATCCGCTCGCGGACGCCGTCGTCGATGAGCACGTCGCCGCGCGTCAGGCCGCCGTACTCGGCCGTGTTCGAGACCGAGTACCACATGTACGAGAGGCCGCCCTGGACCAGCAGCCGCACGATCAGGTTCAGTTCGTGGAGGACCTCGAAGTAGGCGAGTTCGGGCTGGTACCCGGCGGCCACGAGCGTCTCGAAGCCGGCCTTGATGAGGCTGGTCACGCCGCCGCACAGGACCACCTGCTCGCCGAACAGGTCGGTCTCGGTCTCCTCGGCGAAGGTGGTTTCGAGGATGCCGGCCCGGGCCCCGCCGAGGGCCTTGGCGTAGGCCATCGCCATCGCCCGGCCCGTGCCGGACGCGTCCTGCTGAACGGCGAACAGCATCGGCACGCCGCCGCCGTCAACGAACTCGCCGCGGACCGTGTGGCCGGGACCCTTCGGCGCCACCATGATGACGTCGACGTTGTCGGGCGGCACGATCTGCTTGAAGTGAATGTTGAACCCGTGGCTGAAGCCCAGTGTCTTGCCGGCCGTCAGGTTCGGCGCGATCTCCCTCTGGTAGACGCCGCCCTGGATTTCATCCGGGATGAGGACCTGGATGAGGTCGGCCTGCCGGGTGGCCTCGGCGGCCGTGATCGGCTCGAAGCCGTGCTCGACCGCCAGGGCGTAGTTGTCGGTGCCCTCGACGTCGGCCACGAGCACGTTGACGCCGGAATCGCGCAGGTTTTGCGCCTGGGCGTGGCCCTGACTGCCGTAGCCCACGATGCCGACCGTCTTGGCGAGGATCGGTTCCATATCGACGTCGTCGTCGTGATACACCTTGGCCATGCTTGTCTCCTTATGGTGTCGCGTGCGTCGCTCTCGCGTTCGAGCCGGCGGCGGGAGCCGCCGGTCACTTCAGCCCAGCACGCCACGTGCCAAGGCGGCTGGTGATAACCCGCCGCTCCCGCGGCGGGCTCGGTCGCTACCCGCCGCGTGCCAGCGCGACGCGGCCGGTCCGGACGAGTTCCTTGATGCCGTAAGGCTTCATCAGGTCGACGAACGCCTCAATCTTCTTCTCGGGGCCCGAGACCTCGAGCGTGAGATGCTTGGCCCCGATGTCGACGACCTTGCCACGGAAGACCTCGACGATCTCGAAGATTTCGCCGCGGCGGTCGGGGCTGACCGCCACCTTGATGAGCATCAGGTCGCGCTCGACGGTGTCGGCGCCGGCGAAGTCGACCACCTTGATGACGTCGATGATCTTGGCGAGTTGTTTGCGGACCTGCTCCAGAACGGCGTCGTCGCCGCGCGCCACAACCGTCAGGCGGCTGCGCGCCAGGTCTTCGGTCTCGCCGACGGCCAGACTGTCGATATTGAATCCCCGTCCGGCGAACAGCCCCGCAATGTGGGCCAGGACGCCCGGCTTGTTCTCCACGATAGCACTGATGACGTGACGCATAGGACTAACTCCCGCCTGTTCGACAATTCGCGATTCTAGCCCTGGCCGGCGCCGCCAGCAAGGGGAAAGGCTTCGCGGCAAGTAACTCAGTGACGCAGTGACGGAGGGCTCACACCGCTCCTGCCTCAAGTCGGATAGACCCGCCGCGCCAATCCGAAATCCGCAATGCTTACGCCATGCCGCCGATCATGCGGTCGATGGCTTCGCCGGCGGGGACCATGGGGAACACGTTCTCCTCGGGTTCGACGGCAAAGTCGAGGATCCAGACGTCGCGGTCGGCGAAGGCCTTGTCCAGCGCCGGGCGAACCTCCTCAGGCCTGGTCACCCGCATGCCCTTGGCCCCGTACGCCTTGGCCAAGGCGACGAAGTCGGGGTTGCCCGACAGTTGCGTGCCGGCGTAGCGCCGGTCGTAGAACAGTTCCTGCCACTGCCGCACCATGCCCAGGTA
>CAZEBQ010000286.1:0-5526 GCA_964510295.1 uncultured Anaerolineales bacterium
GACACCGACGACGAGGCCATCTCGCCGCTGCCGGAAAAGAAGATCGACCCCGTCATCCCGCCGGCGGCGCCCCGTTCGCCCGCCCGAGCGCCTGCGTGCCCGGACTGGCCGTTCGACGCCGCCGAGGCCCGGCGGAGACAGGAGGCACTCGGGCAATTCCAAAAGACGGTCGACCTCGGCGGCGGGGTCAATCTCGATCTGGCGCTCGTGCCGGCGGGCGAGTTCGCTATGGGCGACGCCGCCGGCAACCGCGACGAACGGCCGCTCAAGCGAGTGCGGATCGACAGGCCGTTCTGGATGGGAACCGTCGAGGTCACCAACGAGCAGTTCGCCCTCTTCGACCCGCTTCACGACAGCCGCGTCGAGCCGAAACACGGCTACCAGTTCGGGATCCACGGCTACCCTGTGAACGGCCCCCGCCAGCCTGTCGTCCGCGTGTCGTGGCGGCAGGCGCTGGCGTTTTGCGAATGGCTTTCCGCCCAGCCTGCCGGCGGCGGACTGACGTTCTCCCTGCCGACCGAGGCCCACTGGGAATACGCCTGCCGCGCCGGGTCGGCCGGGGCGTTCTCCTACGGCGGCCCCGACGCGGACTTCTCGACGTTCGCGAACGTCGGCGATGAGAAGATGCGCGAGTTTGCCAGCGACCCCTACACCACAGCCGTGCCGATGAAGAACCCCAACCGCTTCGACGACTGGCTCCCGAGGGACGAGCGCTTCAACGACGGCCAACTCGTCTCGGCCGACGTGGGCGGCTACCAGCCGAACGCCTGGGGCCTGCACGACATGCACGGCAACGTCGCGGAATGGACCCGCACGGCCTACCGCCCGTATCCGTACAACGCATCGGACGGGCGAAACGCCCCGTCGCTGACCGGCCTGAAGGTCGTCCGCGGCGGCTCGTGGTACGACCGCCCCAAACGCTGCCGATCCGCCTTCCGCCTGGCCTACAGGGCGTACCAGCCGGTCTACAACGTGGGCCTGCGAGTCGTCGCCGAACCACCCCACCCCAAGGTCGCCGCAGCCAAAGCCAAGTAGGCCGCGCGGCGAGCCGTTTACGCAATCATCTCCCAGTCCCGCACTCGTCGCTGTCGCGAATAATCGCGAGGCAAACCAGACCCTGATGAAGGCCGTGTCGGGCAGGATCACGGTCCGGCGAAGGGGCCGAGGGAGCCTTGCAGGAACCGGAGACGATTCCACCTTAAACCAGCGCCCAGTTCTTGGGGACACGCTCATGCTCAACATCGTCGCCAGGCCGGGCGCTATGGATGAGTTGGTTCGCATCCTACCACCACCCCTCCTCCGAGGCAAGGGCGTGTGAGGGAAGGCGCGGGCGGGTGCGACTGACGACAGCCTTGCGGGAATCTGGCGACATGATAGAATCATCGGAAGGGCCCACGATGGTCGTGGGCTCGAGTCCATCCGGGGAATTCCGGATGATTGGAATCCACTCGTCCAGGCGGTAAGATTCAACGCGTCTGGGGCCGGAGGTTCCAGTACCGCCGCGTGTCGACGCGGCTCGCTGGATGGACCCCGGTCTCCGGTCGAACCAGGCCCCCGACGGGCGGTCAGGGTTGCAGTGTGCTGTCCACGACTTGCGCACCGAAGCCCCGCAGGAGCTCGCCATGAACGGTCGACAGCGGCTCGCCGCCACGCTCAGCCACGAGCAGCCGGACTGCGTGTGTGTCGACTTCGGCGCGACGTTCGGCATCGACGAGTCGGATTGGAAGCCGTTCACGCTGTTCGACGGCACCGAGTGGTACGTGTCCAGCCGATGAATCTCTTGAGGGAGTGACGACATGCGTATCCATGCAGCGCTCATTCTCGCCGGGCTTTGCGCCGCGGTCGCCGCCGGTCCGGCCTGCACGCGGGCAAGCGCGGCGGAGGCGCGGGCACCGAGGGAATACCACGTTTCGGTGCGCGGGGACGATTCCGCCGACGGCTCGGAAGCCCGCATGCTGAGGACCATCTCGGCTGCGGCGCGGCTGGCGCAGGCGGGCGACGTGATCACGGTGCACGAGGGCGTCTATCGCGAACGCATCGCCCCGCCTCGCGGCGGCGCGTCGGACCGCGAGCGCATCGTCTACCGGGCCGCCCCCGGCGAGAAGGCGGTCGTCAAGGGGTCCGAAGTCGTCAAGGGCTGGGAGAAGGTTCAGAACGATACCTGGAAGGTTGCCCTCCCGAACCGGTTCTTCGGCGACTTCAACCCCTATAGCGACCTGATTCGCGGCGACTGGTTCAACCCTAGGGGCCGGCAGCATCACACCGGCGCGGTCTATCTGAACGGCCATTGGCTGACGGAAGCGGCTAAACGGGATGACGTGCTGAAACCCGCGGGCGAGGCACCGCTCTGGTTCGGCAAGGTGGACGAGGAAACCACCACGATCTGGGCCCAGTTCAAGGGCGTCGATCCGAACGAGGCCGAGGTGGAAATCAACGTCCGCCGGGCGGTGTTCTACCCCGAGGAGCCGGGCATCAACTACATCACCGTGCGCGGCTTCAGCATGATGCACGCGGCCACGCCGTGGGCGCCGCCGACGGCCGAGCAGATCGGCCTGATCGGCACCCACTGGAGCAAGGGATGGATCATCGAGAACAACGACATCCGCTATTCGACGTGCGTAGGGATCACCCTGGGGAAATACGGCGACGAGTGGGACAACCGCGCGCAATCCGCGAAGGGTTACGTCGGCACGATCAACCGCGCGTTGAAAAACGGCTGGTCGCGGGAGAACATCGGCCACCACGTCGTCCGCAACAATCACATCGCGCATTGCGAGCAGGCGGGCATCGTCGGCAGCCTGGGGGCGGTGTTCAGCACGATCACCGGCAACGTCATCCACGACATCCACGTCCGGCGGCTGTTCACGGGCGCCGAGATGGCCGGCATCAAGATTCACGCCGCCATCGACACCCTGATCAGCGGCAATCACATCTACCGGACGACGCGGGGCATCTGGCTCGACTGGATGGCCCAGGGCACCCGCGTCACCCGGAACCTGCTCCACGACAACACCGGCAGCCAGGACCTGTTCGTCGAGGTGAACCACGGGCCGTTCCTGGTGGACAACAACCTCTTTCTTTCGCCGAGTTCGCTGCTCGATATGTCGGAAGGCGGGGCCTACGCCCACAACCTGATGGCGGGGCGGATCGCGCTCCGGCCGGAGCTCAGGCGCGAGACCCCGTTCCACAAGCCGCACTCCACCGACGTCGCGGGACTCAGGAACATCCGGGGCGGCGATGATCGCTTCTACAACAATCTTTTCATCGCCCCGGCCGGCCTGGCGGCGTACGACAAGGCTGCGCAGCCGGTCGAGATGGGCGGCAACGTGTTCCTCAAGGGCGCCCAAGCCTCCACGCATGAGCAGGCCCCGCTCGTGCAGCCGGCGTTCGACCCGGGCATCCAACTGGCCGAGAAACCGGACGGCGTCACCCTCGAGATCACGCTCGACAAGGCGTGGGCGCAAGGGCCGCCGCGCCCCCTCGTCACGACCGGCCGGCTCGGGCGGGCGGCGATCCCGAACCTGCCCTGGGAGCAGCCGGACGGGGCGCCGTACCGCCTCGATGCCGATTACTTCGGCAAGAAGCGAAACGAAGCCAGTCCGTTCCCGGGCCCGTTTGAATGTCCCGGCGGCGGCAAGCAGGTGCTCAAGGTCTGGCCCGTGACCATCCCGGAATGAGCCGAACCGTTGTGCGCGAACCACGCGCCGAAAGGGGAGGCCTGGTGGTGTGTAAGACGATTCGAGGCAACCGATGAACGACGACGGACAACGCGGGTCCTTGGCTTACCTGATGCGGCTGGTGCTGGTCGCCACGCTGGGCGGCCTGCTGTTCGGCTACGACACGGCGGTGATCGCCGGGGCCATCGGGTTCCTGCAAACGCACTTCGTGCTGACCGCCGCCATGAAAGGGTGGGCGGCGTCCAGCGCGTTGGCCGGCTGCGTGCTGGGCGTGATGCTGGCCGGGCCGATCAGCGACCGCTTCGGCCGTCGGAACATGCTGATCCTGGCGGCGGTCATGTTTCTCGTTTCCGCCATCGGCACCGCCGTCCCCAAGACGCTGACGATGTTCGTGATCTTCCGTCTCATCGGCGGCGTGGGCGTCGGCGCCGCGTCGATGACCAGCCCGATGTACATCGCCGAGATCAGCCCGGCCCGCATCCGCGGCCGCATGGTCAGCGTCAACCAGTTCGCCATCATCACCGGCATGCTGGTCGTGTACTTCGTCAACTACTTCATCACGCGGTACGGCCAGGCGGCGGACCAGGCGGCGGGTGTCGCCGCGGCCACCGAGGGGTGGAACGTGCTGTACGGCTGGCGCTGGATGTTCGGCTCGGAATCGGTGCCGGCGCTGGCGCTGCTGGTCCTGCTGTTCTTCGTGCCGGAAAGTCCGCGCTGGCTGACCGAGAAGGGGCACGCCGACAAGGCCCGGCATATCCTCACCCGCGTGGACGGCCCGGACCAAGCCGAGTGCGAAATGCGCGACATCCAGGCCGCCCTGGCGCAGGAGCCGGCGTCGCTCGGGCAGCTCCTGGCCCCCGGCCTGCGCGTGGCGCTGGCGATCGGCGTCGTCCTGGCGGTGCTTCAGCAGGTGACCGGCATCAACGTGTTCCTGTATTACGCGCCGGAGATCTTCAAGACGGTGGCCGGCTCGGGCGCCGACGTGGCCATGCTCCAGACGGTCGTGGTCGGCGCCGTGCACCTGGGCTTTACGGTGCTGGCGATCGGCATCGTGGACAAGGTCGGGCGCAAGCCGCTGATGATCGTCGGGGCGGCCGGTATGGGCATCTCGCTGGCCGCGATCGGCGTCGCCGCGTGGATGGGCCAACTCGCCGCCTGGGTGCTGGTGTTCATTCTCGGTTATATCGCGTTTTTTGGCATGTCCGTCGGGCCGGTCACCTGGGTCATCCTGTCGGAGATCTTCCCGACGAAGATCCGCGGCCGGGCGATGGCCACCGCCACCTTCTGCCTGTGGACCGCCAACCTGATTGTTTCGCAGACGTTCCCCATGCTGGACGAGAACCCGTGGCTTATCGAGAGGTTCAACCACGGCTTTCCGTTCTTCGTTTACGCCGCCTTCTGTCTCGTGCTGGTCGTGTTCATGATCTGCGCGGTGCCGGAGACGCGGGGTCAGACACTCGAACAGATCGAGCAGCGCTGGATGCTTTCGTCAGCCGGCGGGAAGGGCCGGTAACGAACGATCCGTCGAAATCGGCAGGGGCGATCCTCGCGGCCGACCTGCCCCCGGTTGGGCCGCCGGCACGCCGTTGGACGTCGGACCGATTCCCCCGCTATACTATCCCCGACTGCCCCGTATGCTACTGCGCGTTACCGCAGCCCTTAGCACGGCTATCCTTGCGGTGTTCACCGGTTAAACGGGCCTGGCGTTGTGACGGCCGCAATCTGGGGGCTGCCAGCGCCAGCACGATTGCCAAAGCCTACGTTCGCATTCACAAACCGCGGTTTCCGTCGCGCAACTTCAATTCGTACTTTCGGGTGAGTCCGTCGAGCATCATGGTCACGAGCGTAC
>CAZEBQ010000287.1:0-5521 GCA_964510295.1 uncultured Anaerolineales bacterium
CTTCGCCGCTGCCGTGCCACCCTCTTGCTGGCGCGTGGGACGCTAAACACGTACGGCAGGACTGCCCACCGCGCAACCCGCGAGAGATCCTCCATCAAGCGTGGTGGCCTGGGAAGGCCACCACGCGGAGATCTCCCGCCCTTAGCGCGCGTCGCTGTCCCAGACGGGGAAGTTGCCCGGCTCGCGCATCGCGGCCTCGACGTCGTCGAGGTCGAGTGGCGCGGCGGCGGTCAGGTTCTCGATGCCGGAGTCGGTCACGGCGACCGTGTCCTCGACGCGTATGTAGAGTTCCTCCTCGGGGACCCACATCTGCGGGTCCACCGCGAAGACGTGCCCCGGCACGAGCGGCCCGTCGCGGTACGGGCCGACGTCGTGCACGGCCATGCCGACCGGGTGCGACAGGTGCCCCTTGAACTCGAGGGTCCGCAAGGCGGCCGCCTTGTAGAGGCGCTTCGAGAAGGCGGTCGCTTCGATGACCTCGGCCATCTCGGCGGCGGCCTCCGCGTGAATCTGCTCGGCGGTCACCCCCGGCCGGATTCCGGCCAGCAGCGCCTTGTGATAGGCCACGATGTACCCGTACAGTTCCCTCTGCCACTGGTTGTAGACGCCTCCGACGGGCCACATGCGGCCGATGTCGCTGGTGTAGTTCGCGAGGTCGGGCGCGGTGTCCATGAGGACGAGGTCGCCGTCCTGCATGACGGCGTTGTTTCGGAAATAGTGGGCGAACCAGGCGTTCCTGCCGCTCGCGATGATCGCCCGATACCCCTCGCCACGGGCGCCATGGAAGCGGAAGACGTACCGGGCCACCGCCCCCAACTGGTATTCGATCATGCCCGGACGGGTCACGCGCATGGCCTCGGTCACCGCCACGGCCGCCAGGCGGCCGGCACGGCGCAGCACGTCGATCTCGCGCGGGCTCTTGACCGCGCGCAGGCGGTCGAGCACCGGCGAGAGGTCGCGGACCTGGAGACGGCGGAGCCGGCGCTCGAGCAGGCGGATGAGATGGGGTTCGCGCGCCGCACGTCCGTCCCACGGATCGTCGGTGGCGAGCCGGTCGGCCAGCGCGAGTTCATGGCGACCGGCCTGCCTGCCCTCGGCCGGCTGGTGCGGCGTGTAGAGCGTCCGCACGGCCGAGAGATGGTCTGAGAGGGCCTCCAGGCCGTAGACGGCGTCGACGCCGGTCATCTCTCGGATGAGAGGCGCGTCCTCGGCCGCAACCGACTCGCCTTCGGCGCTCCGCTTCTTTGGCCGGTGCGGCAGATAGAGCGCCGCCGTACGGTCCGCGCCCGAGAGCAGCAGGCACGCCTGGGGCGACTCCAGCCCCGAGCAGTAGTAGAACTCGTTCGTCTGGCGGAACACGTCGAACCCGCGCACGGGCGGTGCGCCCTGCAGAAGGGCGTGGGCCTGCGGGCCGATGGCCTCGAAGATGCCCGCCCGCCGGGCCCGAAACTCGTCGGCAGGAAAGTCCGACTGGAACAGGGACCGCTTCGCCGCATCCCACGTCGCATCGCGCACCGTCGCCCGGCCCGTCTCGGTCTCGGCGAAGGTCACCTCGTACGCCCGCCCCGCCCGGACGCCGATCTCGGCGGTGCCGTCCGGCCGCACCGTCACCGGGACCTCCTTACCGTCGGAGGTGACCTTTTCGACGCGCTGGCCGGTGGGCGGTTGGATGCCGTGTCGCCCGTCGCGCGTTGCACGGATGCCGGCCGAGGTCACGTTGCCGCCGCGCCAGGCCGCATCGATCTCCAGGCCGCCGCGCGCCCGGAATCCCTTCAACGCCCCGTCGGCCCAGGCGCGAGGCAGGGCCGGCAGCAGCCGGACCACGCCGCCGTGCGACTGGAGCAGCATCTCGGCGACGGCGGCACAACCGCCGAACGTGCCGTCCACCTGCGGGGCCTCGAAGCAGATGGAGAACCCGTTCGGGCACGCATTTCTAGCGATGAGGTTCGCCAGGCAGACCATCGCCCGCTCGCCCTCTCGCAGCCGGGCCCACAGCGCCGTCTTCCAGGCCATCCCGAACCCGGTGCCGCCGTCGCCCCGCTGGTTGAGCGACGCCCGAACGCCACGGGCAAGGTCCGGCGTCTCATCCGGCGTAATCCGGTCGCTCGGATAGGCGCCGTACAGGTGCGACAGGTGACGGTGCTGGTACTCCAGGTCGTCCCAGTCTTCGAGCCATTCCTGGAGGTTCCCCTTGCGGCCGATCTGCATCGGCGCGAGGCGGTCGCGGGCGTCGGTCCACTTGGGGCGCAGCGCGGCGTCGGCGCCGAGGATCTCGCCGGCGGCGATGCACGCATCGAACAGGTCCCTCAGAATCTGCATGTCCATCGTCGGGCCCGCGCAGATGCTCGTGCCGGGCAGGTGGAACCCCAGCACCTCGTCGAAATACTTGCCGTTGCCCGGCAAGGCCGGAAAGTTCTCCGGCGACGTCGACGGGCACGTCACCAGCCAGCCGTGCGTCGGATGCTCGACCAGCGTGTCCAGAAAGAAGGCAGCGGCGTCGCGAAGGAGCGGCCAGACGCGCTCCAGAAACGCCCGGTCGCCGCCGTACAGGTAGTGTTCCCACAGGTGCCGGCAGAGCCAGGCGCCGCCGGTCGGCCAGGTGCCCCACGTCGGTCCGTCCATCGGCGCTGCCGCACGCCACAGGTCGGTGTTCTGATGGAAGACCCATCCCGAGGCGCCGTAGTGCACCTCGGCGACGCGCCGGCCGGTCTCGGCGAGGTCCTCGACCATCGCGACGAGGGGTTCGACGCATTCCGGGAGGTTCGCGACCTCGGCGGGCCAGTAGTTCATCTCCAGGTTGATGTTGCTCGTGAACTTGCACTCCCAGGCGGGGTCCAGGTCCTCGTTCCAGATGCCCTGAAGATTGGCCGGCTGGCACCCCGGCCGGCTGCTCGATATCAGGAGGTAGCGGCCGAACTGGAACAGCAGCGCCGCCAGTTGCGGGTCGCTGCCCGCGGTGTGCTGACGGATACGCTCGTCGGTCGGCAGGGCCGACGCTTCGGTCGCCGGCAGGTCCAGCGTCACGCGGCCGAAGAGACGCTGGTGCTCGGCGACGTGGGCCTCGCGGAGTTTCCGATACGATTTCGCGCCGGCTGCATCGAGGCATGACCGGACCGCAGCCGCCGGATCGCCACTGAGATCGTCGTACCGCATGACGTTTGTCGCGGCGGCGATGAGCAGCGTGACGGCGTCGGCGCCGCTCACCGTGAGGGCGTCGTCCCGTGCGGTGACCTCGCCGCCTTCGGCCACCATCTTGACGCGGGCCTCGTACTGGACCCGTCCCTCGATGCCCTGGTGACTTGCCGTGCGGCCGGTGAGCACCAGTTCGTCGGCGCCGTCGGTCTTGCACTGCCAGACGGCGTCGCCCTGCGGCCGGCCGTCCTGGCCGCCCGAGATCTCGGCCACAAGCGACACGGCCCCGGGGGCATCGGCTGCAAGGCGAACGCAGACAAGATCGTCAACCGGGCTGGCGAAGACCTCGCGCGTGAAGGTGACCCCGCCCAGGCGATACGAGACGGTGGCGACGGCCGCCCAGAGGTCCAACTCGCGCCGGTAGTCGGCCGGCTCGTCATGACCCCGCAGCGTCAGCCGCAGGTTCCCGAGGGGCTGGTACTTCATCTGCTCGACGGGGTTGCCCATCATGGTCTCGCCGAACAGGTAGTGTGCCTGGAGGTGCTTGCCCTCGAAGACGAGTCGGCGGATCTCGGGCAGGGCCTCGGGGCCGCCCGGCTGGGTCGGATCGTACGGGCCGCCCGTCCAGACGGTCTCCTCGTTGAGTTGAATCCGCTCGGTCGGCGCCGTCCCGAAGACCATGGCGCCCAGGCGGCCGTTGCCGACCGGCAGGGCCTCCTTCCACTGGCGGGCCGGCCCGCTGTACCACAGCGTCGTTGGTGAAGGGCTGTAATCGGTCATCGGCTTCCTCTATACCTTGACTGTGAAGCGGTCTGTGGCCTTGAGGTCGCGGCAGAAGGCGGCGACGAGGTTGGCCGCACGGTCCACGTCGCGCAGGTCCACGGTCTCGATGGTGCTGTGCATGTATCGGTCGGGCACGCCGATGACGGCGGACGGCACACCGCCGTGCCGGGTCCAGACGGCCAGGGCGTCGGTGCCGCCGATGAGGCTGAACGTTTCGACCTGCAGGGGAATCTTCTTCGCCTTGGCCACCTTGCGGAGCCGGCGGACGACCATCGGATGGTTCTCCCGGCCGATGCTCACCGTGGGACCATCGCCCAGTTTGACCACGCCGTACCGTTTCGGATCCACGCCGGGCATGTCGGTCGCGTGCGTGACCTCCAGGGCCAGGGCCACGTCGGGCTTGAACGTCTCGATGGTCATCCTGGCCCCGTGGAGGCCGGTCTCTTCCTGAACGCTGCTGCACGCATGGATGGCGCACGTGGGCGAGCCTTGGGCCGCAAGCCGCAGCGCCTCGGCCGCCACCCACACGCCGACCCGGTCGTCGCAGGCCCGTGCGACGGCCACGTGGCGGCTGAGCATCTCGAAGGCGTCGATGAAGGTGACGGGGTCGCCGACGGCCACCCGCCGCCCGGCCTCCTTGCCGTCGCGGGCGCCGATGTCGATCCAGCATTCGTGGACCTTCGGGCCCTTCTCCTCCTTGCCTTCGAGGTCCGCTTTGCGAATCCAACTGGGGACCGACCCGAACACGCCGCGGACGGCGCCCTTGGCCGTATGGATGTCGACGCGCTTGGTGCGAAGCGCCGCCGGGTCGATCCCGCCGACGGGCTGCACGTAGAGAAATCCCTCATCGTCGATGTGCTTGACCATGAGGGCGATCTCGTCGCAGTGCCCGTCGAGCATGACGCGGGGCCGGCCGCCGGGGTTCAGCACCGCCACGGCGTTGCCGTAACTGTTGGTGCGGATCTCGTCGGCGAACGGCCGCACGTAGTCGCACCACACCTTCTGGATCCTCGACTCGTACCCGCCGGGCGACGGCGTGGTCAGTAAGGTCTTGAGGAACTCGAGCGATTCGTTCCGCATGGGCACGCCTCCAATCCAAGTGCGTTCGGTCTGCGGCGCCGCTCCCCGCGGCGCCAAGAAGTCGCCTACAGTTGGTGCGCGGCGGGTCTGGAGTACCCGCCGCGCAGAAAACCGCGTTTCGGCACGTTAGAAAACCCTTGGCGCGGTGGGTACGGAGACCCACCGCGCACGGCTCCTTCCCCACCGCGCACGACTTGGGGATAGCGCGGTGGGTACGGAGACCCACCGCGCACGACTCCTTCCCCGCCGCGCACGACTCCGTCCCCACCGCGCACGGCTTGGGGATAGCGCGGTGGGCAATCCTGCCCACCGCGCGGCGGCCAGGATTGGCCGCCGCGCTGCCACTTGCCTGGATCGCGTTCCGCGCGGCGGCCTTCCCAGGCCGCCGCGAACGCAGTTTATGCCTGTTCCTGGTGGCCTGGGAAGGCCACCAGGCGGACAAAAAGGCGAAGTAGGGTTGTAGGATTAGAGGTCTGCTCGTGGCACGTCCTCCTGGTAGAGATGGCAGCGGACCATCCCGCCGGCA
>CAZEBQ010000288.1:0-5478 GCA_964510295.1 uncultured Anaerolineales bacterium
CGCAAACGTGGGCATGGCACCCGACGGCAAAAAACTTACCTGACCCCGCTTAGTCGGTTTCGTCCGGTTTACTTCTTGTTTTCCCCCATCCACCCGCCCTTGAGCAGTTCGCCGGTCTTTTTGTTCCATCGGACGTCCCGCACGGCGTTGCGGTGCTTGCCGTGGCAGTCGGTGCAGCGTTTGTCGGCGTCCGACGGTTTGGGCTCGCGGATGCACCAGAGTTTGGCCTCGGTGACCTTGGTGGAATCGTGGCACACGGTGCAGGACGGGTCGATCTGGTCGCGGGCGAACATGCGGGTGGGCGGCGTGATGTTGTTCTCGTCGCTACAGTGCTCGTCGCAGGGGCCATGGCAGTTTTCGCACCCCACGGCGTTGGCCGCATGGCTGACGGCGAGTTCTTCCCCCGAGAAGTTGCCGTGGCAGACGAGGCACCGGAAGTTGCTGGTGGCCTTGCCCTCGGCGGAGGCGGTTGAGGGGGGCGGCCCGTCGTCGGCGCCCAGCAGGGCCGTCGCCTCGGCGCTGTCGAGGCGAAGCGGCTCCTCGCCGCCTCCTGACGGGGTCTTGCCGCCGACGTTGCCGGGGTTCGCTTTCTCGGCGTCGAGGCGTGGCGGCGGGGCGTCTTCCGTGGCCGAGGTCTGGCATCCGACCAGAACGGCCGCCGCCACCAGCATCGCGATCCATCTCATGTGCGTCATCACCCCTCCTTCGGTCGCCGCGCAAAGATACAGGCCGGGGAACACACCCGGCAACCCGTCACTCGATCGCCTGGTTGCAGAATCGCCGGGACGGTGTCCCGGCCTGCAGGCTGGATGGCTTACACGTATTCCCAGTCTCGGAGCCACTGGTAGCCTTGCGGCAGGTTGGCCCACGTCTCGTCCATGATTGCTTCGAGTTCGGTGCGTTCGGCCAGGTCGAGTTCTCGCCGTTCCTTCACGGCCTTGGCCATGTTATCGACCTGGTGGATGCTGATCAGGCCCGGTATGGGCGCCGTGATGATGGGGTTGCAGAGGATGCAGCGGATGGCAAGGCGTGCCCGCTTGTCATCTTCCTCGGCGTGCGGGCTGCCGGGCGAGGAGTCGCCTTTGAAGAGCGAGTTCGAGGCGAACGGCTTGATTCCGAAGAAACCGACGTCGCACGCCTTCAGGGCATCGAAGAGGCTGTCCTCAGGCACCTGCTTGGTCTTGGGGGTGTAAGGTACGCAGATAACCTCGACCTCGGGGAAGTACTCGATCATCATCTTGATCCACCGCCGGTCGTGAGACGAGAAACCGATGAAGCGTGCCTTGCCCTGCTTCTTGGCCTTCTCGAGGGCCTCAACGAGTTCGCACGAGGTGTTGAACGTGTGCCGCCCGCCCGGCTCGAAGCACGTGATCCGCCACAGGTCCGTGTAATCCTGATTCGATTCGGAGAGCAGCGCATCGAGGCTCTCGAGCAGTTTCTTGGCCGTCCGGTACTCCTTGTTGCGCGTCTCCTTGCCGCAGTACGACAGGGCCAGGTACATCTTGTCGCGTCGGCCCTTGAGGGCCTTGCTGTAAGCGACGACCTCGCTTCGGCAGCAGGCGTCGAGGTAGTTGATGCCGGCGTCGATGCACCGGCTGACGACGTCGTGGCGGTTTTTGCCGAAATCCTGCTTCATCACGTTGATGCGTTTCCAGTGGCCGCCCAGGCACACCGCCGAGATCATCAGGTTCGTCTTGCCGCAACGCCGGTACTCCATATTCTCGTTGTAATTGAGGATCTTCTTCTTGCCGGCCGCCGAGAGTTGGGAGGCGGAGATGCCGGCGGCCACGCCTGCTGCGGCCGCAGCCCCGGTACGGACGAACTGACGACGGGTTACTTTCCGATCTGCCATGGTTCTCTCCTTAACACCATCTCTTCGCACGGCGCAAACACCCGCCGCAGAACCTCGCCCTTTCCTCGTAGGGGCGAGGCATGCCTCGCCCCTACAACGGTCCACGTTGCTCCAGCGGCGCTGCTACGAGCGGCCTATACGTACTCCCAGTCCTTGAGCCACTGGTAGTCGGGCGGCAGTTTGGCCCAGGCCTCGTCCATGGCCTCTTCGAGTTCCTTGGCCTCGGCCACGTCGAGTTTGCGCCGCTCCGCCACGGCCTTGGCCACGTTGTCCACCTGGTGGGGATTGATGATGCCGGGGATCGGTGCCGTGATGGTCGGGTTGCACAGGATGTAGCGGATGGCGAGGCGTGCCAGGCGGTCGGTCTCGGGATTGCTGGGCGGCGGGTCGCCCTTCACTTTCTTGAACGCCTCATTGAACAGATTGTTATCGGCAAACGGCTTGATGCCGAAGAAGCCCACCTTGTACTTCGCGAGCGTGTCGAAGAGGCTGTCGCCGGGCATCTTCTTGGTCTTGGCGGTATAGGGCGTCACGATGGAATCAACGATCTCGGGGTACGCCTCGACCAACTTCTTGATGTGGGGCCGGTCGTGGCTGGAGAAGCCGGTGAAGCGGGCCTTGCCCTGTTTCCTGGCCTTCTCCAGGGCCCGCATCATCTCCTCGACCTCGGCGTCGGAGTGTTTGCTGGACTGCTCGTGCATCGTGATGCGCCAGAGGTCCACGTGCTTCAGGCCGGTCTCGCGGAGCCCCTTGTCCAGGGCGTCCATCAGTTTCTGGGTGATCCAGCCGGGGGCCATGGGCTGGCCCTTCTGCTTGGCCTTGCTCATCTGATTGTGCAGGGACCGCATCTCCTCCTGGTACCAGGAAAAGCCGAAGTACATCTCGTCGCGTCGGCCTTCGAGGGCCTTGGCGTAGGCCTTGCACTCCTGGACGGTGCATGCATCGACGTAGTTGATGCCGACCTCGATGCACTTGCTGATGACGTCGTGGCGGTTCTTCTGGAAGCCCGGATCGTCCAACTTGGCGCTCAGCCAGCCGCGGCCCTTGAAGACGCCCGGCACCATCTTGTCGATCCGTTTCCAGTGTCCGCCCAGGCAGACGCTCGAGACCATCATGCCCGTCTTGCCGCACGGGCGGTACTCCATTTCAGAATTGTAGTTGATGATCTTCTTCTTGTCCGCCGCCGACAGGTTGGCGGCCGCGCCCGCCGCCACCACACCGGCCGCCGCCGCCGCACCCGTCTGCACGAACTTGCGCCGCGTCACTTTCCGATCTGCCATCGTCCGCTCTCCCTTTCTTTCGACCCCGCCTCGGGTTGAACGCCAGTTGATGGTAGTCTATGCGGCTGCCGCCCCGGTGTCAACCGGGTAGTCCTGCAACGCCCCTTCGCCATCTCTCGTGGTGGGCCTGCCGACCCGTACGTGTTTACCGTGTCATCCCGAGCGAGCGAAGCGAGCCGAGAGCCTGCCCTGAGCGCAACCGAACGGGAATCTCGCCGTTATCCGTGTCCGGCCGACGAGATTTCCTGGGGGCACTCGGGCTGCAGCGCTCCGCTCGCCCTCGCCTTTGGCGAGGGCTCGGTCGAAATGACATCGCCTCCAGAACACGCTAAACACATAGGGAGACCCGCCGCGCGGGAAGTGGCGCAGTAGCAGGGCGCCGCACCGGCCGCACGCCGGTGTCTTATACGAGGTGAGACGCCGAGGCGCAGGCCGCTTTAGGTTCCGTGCACCTGGTTTAACCCCACCGCCTTTGAGGCGGTGAACTTTCAGTGAGGCCGTTTGTTGTGTGTCACCCCGAGCGAAGTCGAGGGGTCTCGCCGTTGCCGTTGTGCCGTCAGGGGTAGGGTAGGTGCAAAGCACCGACCCTACGACTTACGATGTGAAGTCGCCCCCGGAATCCTGCCCGGAATCCTCCGCAACCCCCGCAAGCGAAAAACATGGGTAGCGTCCCAAGGTTTGGGTAGCGTCCCGAGGTTTCAAACATGGGTAGCGTCCCCAGGTTACCGTCCCCAGGTTCCCCGGCTTGCTCAATGCCTCGGCTGCGTGGCAGGCCCGGCGGCGGGCAGGTTGGCAAACTGTTGCAGCACGATGACGGCCTCGTCGATGTACGGCCGCATATCACTCGCGACGACGCCTCCGGCCCACTTGGGCTGCGAAAGGGCGGCACGGGCGGCTTGGTATTGCTGTTCGGACAGTCCCTGGCCAAGGACCAAGGCCCATCGAATCACGCCGCACGGGGCCATAGGTGCAAAGAACCGCTTGGGCTTGTCCTTCCCCGTGGCGGCCACTGAGGCACTAAGATACGCGCTGATCTTTTTCAGCGCCCGGACATGGGCGGCGATGATCTCGCGCTCATGGCCGGTGATGTTCGCCCGGATAGATGGGTAGCTGTAGAACATCGGAACGGTCATCAGCCCAGTGATTGCGTTCACGTTGACGGTTCCTTGCGCATGGACATCGAGCTTGGTGGCATAGTAATCCATTGATGCAACGAGCCCCTTCCAGCAGTCCGGCCGGTGGAACAGTTCCTTGTAGCCCTTATACAGCACCTCCAGCCGTCTGATGCCGGCATTGGCTGAGTCGTACAGCAGGAGCGTCCGCGCCGGCAGGCCGCTGTCGAAAAGCCTCCTGCTCAACTCCGCCGTCGAGAGCGACTCGATCTCCTTGTCCGTCATCTTGGCGTCCAAGTGCGACCAGGTGGGTTTCCATCCGCTCTTGAGGCTCTCCTTCAGGGCATCCTCCATCTTCTTGAGGCGTGCCTCCTCAACCGGGTCCAGCCCTTTCTTGTATTGCTGGATAGCCAGATCGAGCCCCGCCAGCGGGTCGAATGCCGGCCGCGTGGCGGGAGCAGTACCGTTGTCATCACCAGCCCAAGCCGCCGCAAACCCAAGAAAAAGCCACAATCCAACTACTATGTATCTAGGCATGATAGCGATCCTGCGTTCGATCAAACAATTAGACGCCAAACATCTGCCGTGGTTCCCGCACATTTCGACCTGCTGGAAAACCTGGGGAAAACCTGCGGACACCTGGCGACGTTGCCCATGTTTTCGCTCGGTGCTCAAGGTGGCGGACTTTTGCGTGGGCGGCCGCCCTGTCGCAGCCACGCCGACCAGTCCGCCACCACGCCGCGCGGGAAGTGGCGTAGTAGTACGGTGCCGCACCGGCCGCACGCCGGTGTCTTATACGAGGTGAGACGCCGAGTACTACAACGCTAAGTCACTCTTTTGCGCGGTGGGTACGGAGACCCACCGCGCACAACTCGCCGCGATATGGCGGTCGTAAGCGCGGTGGGTACGGAGACCCACCGCGCACAACTCGCCGCGATATGGCGGTCGCAAGCGCGGTGGGTACGCCAGACCCACCGCGCACAACTTAAACTGGGTTCGCGGCGGCCTGGGAAGGCCGCCGCGCGGAACGTAGCGTAGTGGTACAAGGCGCAGGCCGGTTCTGACCGAAGGCGTTCGCGTCGCCTTGGCCGCGCCGGCGGCCCCCGCGCCGGTCCCCCGCGCCGGCCGCCCCGCGCCGGCGGCCCCCCCTGCGCCGGCGGTCGCCCACGCAGACGCTGGTGCCGGGGGCGGTGAACGTGAAATGCGGTGGAGATTGGCCCTTGACAAGCGGGCG
>CAZEBQ010000289.1:0-2109 GCA_964510295.1 uncultured Anaerolineales bacterium
GGGGGGGGTCTCCGCGTTTTTGGCGGGGGGGTTCTCAGTTGTTTTTGCGGGGGGGGCCTCCGGACCCACCGCGCTCCCGAGACCGCACCCGAGGCGGGGTGGCATGGTCATCCCGAAGGGTGACCATGGGCTGCGGTTCGCAACATGGTCACGCAAAGGCGCGTGACCGTGCCACCCGGCCGCACATGAGTATGACAGCACTTGCGACGTTCTCTGGAGCAGTTAACGCTTGCCTGTAGCACGTTGCGCGGCGGGCAGTCTTGCCCGCCGCGCGGAGGAGTGGCCTGGGGCGCGGTGGGCAAGATTGCCCACCGCGCGAGTATCCGCTACATTCAACCGAGAACTGCTCTAACCAGGGTGGAGCCGGCGCACATGCCGCTTGAATTGACCGACACCGACCGAGAGATGCTCGACGGACGCCGTGGCGACGGTGCGCGCCTCGCCATGCGGATCATGGTCCGATGGGCCGAGGCCTGCGACGCCGACCGCCTCATCGACGTCACCCAGGCCCACATCGACGGCTGCGGCCTGCTGAGCGAAGCCGGACTCGAATTCGCCGAAACCCTCGCCCGGCGCGGTGCCCGCGTCTGCATCCCCACCACCCTCAATATGGGCCCCCTCGACCTCCAGAACTGGCGCGACTTCGGCGTGCCCGAGACGTTCGCCGCCATGGCCATCCGCCAGGCCGAGGCCTACACCCGGATGGGCTGCGTCCCCACATGGACCTGTGCACCGTACCAAGGGTACCTGACGCCGCGCTTCGGCCGCCAGATCGCCTGGGGCGAGTCCAACGCCGTCGCTTACGCCAACTCCGTCCTCGGCGCAAGGACGGAGATGTACGGCGACTACATCGACATCTGCGCCGCCGTCACCGGCCGCGTGCCCCGGCAGGGACTCCACCTGACGGAGAACCGCAAAGGCGAGATCCTCGTCCGCCTCATCGAGTTCGACCCGGGGGCCCTGCGCGGCGACGTCTTCTGGCCCGCCTTCGGACACCTGCTCGGCCCGCTGGCCGGCGACCGGATCCCCGTCATCGAGGGGCTTCCCGCCGACGCGACCGACGACCAGTTGAAGGCCCTCTGTGCGGCCGCCGCCTCCTCCGGCGCCGTCGCCCTCTTCCACGCGGTCGGCCTCACGCCGGAGGCGGCCACGCTTGCCGAGGCGTTCCAGGGCGCAGAGCCCGCCGAGACCTTCCAGATCCGACCCGCCGACGTCGCCGCCGCCGCACGCGACCTCTCCACCGCCGAGGACGGCTCGCCGATCGACGCTGTTCTGGTCGGCTGCCCGCACTTCTCCTTCGCCGAGTTCCGCCGCCTCGCCGACCTGGTCCGGGCCGCAGGCGGCACATCGCGCGTCCCCTTCATCGTCATCACCTCAACGCAGTCGCACGCCCTCGCCTTAAGGGGCGGCTTTCTGGACACGCTCGCCGACTTCGGCGTCCGCATCACCCTCGACACGTGCATGTTTCACACGCCCATGCTCTCGCCGCAGGTGAAAGCCGTCATGACGAATTCCGGCAAGTGCGCCTACTACGCCCCCGGCGAACTCGACGTGACGGTCGCCTTCGGGTCGCTGGCCGACTGCGTCCGTTCCGCCGTCGAGGGCCGCGTCTCTCGGAGGGCCGGACCATGACCGGGCAACTGACCGGCAGACCCGTCGTCCCCGGCGCGGCCGACGGCACGGCCCTCGTCACGGCCGAGCCCTTGAGTTTCTGGGGCGGACTCAACACCGCCACGGGCGAGATCGTCGACCGCCGACACGAACGCTCCGGCCAAATCGTCACCGGCCGCATCTTCGTCCTGCCACGCGGACGGGGCTCGAGCACCGCCAGCGCCTGCCTCCTGGAGAGTATACGTGCCGGCACCGCCCCGGCCGCCATCATCACCGCCAGGACCGAACCCGTCCTCGCGCTCGGGTCCATCATCGCCGACGAACTGTACGCTCGGTCCGTGCCCATGGTCGTCTTGCCCGACGAGGCCTTTCGCTCCATCCATGACGGCGACCGTGTCACCATCGATCCCGACGGCACCGTCACGGTCAATGCGCCCGACGAAGCATAGAGGAGACGGGTGGCATGGTCATCCCGAAGGGTGACCATGGGCTGCGGTT
>CAZEBQ010000289.1:2209-5475 GCA_964510295.1 uncultured Anaerolineales bacterium
GACGGGTGGCATGGTCATCCCGAAGGGTGACCATGGGCTGCGGTTCGCAACAGGGTCACGCAAAGGCGCGTGACCATGGCACCCGGCGATTCAGCATTGACCGTACGGCAGTGGGATTGGAGGAGACGCCATGCTGGTCCTCGACGCCGCCGATGTCCGCCGGGCCTTGCCCATGGCCGACGCCATCGAGGCGATGAAGGGGGCCTTTGCCGCCCTCTCAAGCGGCCGGGCCGTCGTGCCCGAACGCATCCGCCTCGACGTCGAACCGCACGACGGCGTCAGCCTCATCATGCCCGCCTTCATCGACGACGAGGGCGGCGGGGCCCTGGCGGTGAAGGTCGTCTCGCTCTTTGACCACAACCGCGAGCGTGGCCTTCCGCGGATCCAGGCGGCCGTTCTTGCCCTCGAGGCCGACACCGGCCGACCCGTCGCCCTTCTCGAGGGCGCCGCGCTCACCGCCATCCGCACGGGCGCCGCCTCCGGGGCCGCCACCGACCTGATGGCCCGGCCCGACAGCCGGACCGCCGCCATCCTCGGCGCAGGCGTCCAGGGCCGGACGCAACTCGAGGCCGTCTGCACCGTCCGGCCCATCGAGACCGTGTGGGTGTACGACCCGGCGGCCGGCGCGGTTCAGGCGCTCGTAGACGAGATGGCCGGCCGGGGACCGATTCCCGCCGATCTCCGACCCGCCGCCGACCCCCGCGAAGCCCTGGCCGGGGCCGACGTCGTCTGTGCCGCCACGACCTCTCAGGCGCCTGTCTTCGCGGACGCCGACCTGAAGCCGGGCGCGCACGTCAACGCCGTCGGCTCCTACCAGCCCCACGTGCAGGAGGTGCCGGCCGAGACGGTCGTCCGGGCCCGGCTCGTCGTCGACAGCCGCCGTGCCGCCCTGGCCGAGACGGGCGACCTCATCCAACCCATCTGCGAGGGTCTCATCACGGCCGACCACATCCAGGCCGACCTGGGCGAACTCGTCCTCGGAAAGGCCATGGGAAGGACGTCGGAGGAGGAGATCACGCTGTTCAAAGCCGTCGGCGTCGCCGTCCAGGACGCCGCCGCCGCCCGCGCCGCCCTCGCCCGCGCCGAGCAGTTGGGCCTCGGCCAGACGGTTCGCTGGTAGTCTGCCGGCCGGGTGGCATGGCCACGCTTGCGTGGCCATGCATTGCGCGGCGGGTCGGGAGACCCACCGCGCTATACCGGGTGGCAACTGAGCGTTGAGAGTTTACTAATCCTGTAGCCTTCGGCGTTTCGAGTGCAGGATGAGCCGGCGGAGACCTTCCACGTCTTTCGCCCGGCGCCACCGGCGGTCGAAATGCGGATCTTGCGCGATCTCCGCCACGGCCGCCAGCGCACGCAGATGGTAATTGCGCTCGTCGGCCGAACCGATGAGGACAAATACGGCGTGCACGGGGGCGGCGTCGGGCAGGAACGGGGTGCCCTGGCGAATCCGCGCCAGCAGGATGTCAAAGCGCCCCGTACCTTCCACGACGATGTGCGGAATGGCCAAGCCGGGCCGGATGACGGTGGACGAGCGTTCTTCCCGCTCGTGCAAGAGTCGCAGGATCTCGGCCGGCGTCATGTCCAGCCGCCACGCGAGTTTCTCGGCAACCGCACGGAAGAGGTCGTCGCGCGACACCCTGCCTTCCATGTCGAGGATGACGCACTCGGCCACGAGGCGGTCGAACCGGTCCTCGACGCCGCCGTCCCGGTCGTGGATGATCTGGGCCAGTTCCGCCTCCAGGTCGTGGCCCCCAAGCGTGCGGGAGGCGATCCGCTGCGCCAGGTGCGCCAGCGCCGACTCCCGCGCCACCCGCGCCTTGGCATACAGCACGTACCAGATCAGGCCGGTCCCGAGAATCCCGCCGGCCACCGCGAGCGGCAGGCTGCCGAGTTCGATCAGCAGGAACACGTACGCCACGATCCCCGTCGCGTGCAGCCACGGGTACAGCGGCGAGCGGAACGTCGGCCGATACGTCGGCACACGGCTCTCACGCAAAAGAATGAGCGCCACGATGCTGAACCCGAACAGCAGAATCTTCATCGCCGACGCCGACTTGATGAACAACTCCAGGTCCATGAACAGCGACGCGCCGATCAGCGCCGACGTGAACAGGATCGCGTAGTGCGGCGTGCCACGCCGCGCGCCGACGCGGCTGAAGAACTCCGGAAGCAGACCGTCGCGGCTCATCGCCATCGGCGAACGAGACGCCGCCAGAATCCCCGCGTTCGCCGTACTGACGAACGCCAGGATCGCCGCCACCGACATCACGACCAGCCCCGCCTTCGGCCACAACGCCTGCCCGCCCAGCGAGATCGGCGTCAGCGAGTTCGCGAGCATCTCGCCCGGCACCACGCCGACCGTCACGAACGTGACCACGACGTACGCCACCGCGACCACGGCGCCGGCCACGAACATGGCCAGGGGGAGGTTGCGGCCCGGGTTTCGCACCTCCTCCGCCACGCTCGCTATCTTCGTCAGGCCGCCGAACGACACGAAGGCCATCGCCGCACCCAGCATCACGGCGTTGACGCCGTGCGGCAGCAGGGGCGTGTAACGGCTCGCCTCAATCTGGCCGATCCCGACCACGACGTAGCCGCACAGCAGCACGAGCAGCAACGCCACGAGCCCGATCTGCAGCCGGCCCGCGTGTTTGGCTCCCCACAGATTCACGAACATGAAGAGAACGCAGAAGCCCAGCGCGATGAAACGCATCTCCAGCAGGCTCAACCCCGGCCACAGCAGCCGCGCAAACGCACCCAACCCAAGCAGCGCGAAGGCCGTCTTCAGCGCCAGCGACGCCCACGCCGCCAGACCCGCCAGCATCCCGAACGTCGGGCCGAGGCTCCGGTCGATGAAGAAGTAGTCCCCCCCGGCCTTCGGAAGCGCGGTGGCCAGTTCCGCCTTGCTCACCACGGCCGGAAGCAACAGGACGGCCGCAAGAAGGTACCCCAGGAACACGCCCGGCCCGACCAGCGCGTACAGAATCCCCGGAAGGATGAACAGGCCGCTGCTGATCATCGCTCCCGTGCCGATGCAGAAGACGTCCAGGAACCCCAGGTCCTTCTTCAGCGCCACGTCTGTCTCCGCGTGGGCTCACCCCTCTGACCCTATCCATCGGCGCATGAGCCTACCCGGATTCACGCGCGATAGACAGCCAAAACCGGCCGTGCGCGACCGGTGCAGTTGGCGGTTGCGCCGGCTCGGCGCTGCGCGGTGGGTCACTCGGACGGGGCGTCGGGCAGGGAGACGTGGGCGATGGCTTCGG
>CAZEBQ010000290.1:0-5445 GCA_964510295.1 uncultured Anaerolineales bacterium
GCCAGAACATAGCCGATGAAGACGCTCCCGGCGTCGCCCATGAAGATCCGCGCCGGAGGCAGGTTGTACGGCAGGAACCCGATCGCCGCACCCGCCAACGCAAACGCCACCACCATGATCAGCCGCGAGTATTCGTATGTGATGCCCTTGGCGAACCATTCCGGATTCGCCCAAGCGGTCAGCGACGTGGCCAGCAACAAGAAGCCAATCGAGATCGTGACCGTCACGCCCGAACAGAGCCCGTCGAGTCCGTCCAGAAGATTCGTCGCATTGGTGGCGCCGATGACGACGAGGAAATGCATCGCCAGGCACACGGCCACCACCAGCATAGACGTCTCGGTAAACTCCAGACCCAGCGCGCCCCCGATATTCGGAAACGCAAACCAGCGTACCCCGCCGAGCAGGAGGATCGCGCCGGCGACGGCCTGGCCCATGAGTTTGTACCGCGGACGGATCTCTTTCAGGTCGTCCACCAGGCCCGTCGCAAAGGCCACGAGGCCGCCGGCCAACAGGGCCCCGAGCGCCCGCCAATCCACATCCTCACTCACCAGCCCGTGCAACAGGACCGGCACGGTCCAGGCCAGCCAGATGGCACACCCGCCCAGGTACGGGATCGGCGACGAATGGATCTTGACGGCCTGGTCCGGCCTATCCCAGACCCCCTTGCGCAACGCCAGCCAACGGAACACCGGCGTGGCCAACAGACCCAGCAGCAGCGCCGTCACAAACACCCAGATGCCGGGCGCCCACAGCCTCGCCAGGATATCGATCCAGGGCGGCACGGTCGCGCCGTGTGGGAACATCGCGGCGTCCTCTCACTCCCCCCAAGACACGTATGTGACGCAGCGGTCTCGACGCTCGTCACCGGCCTGCTTCACTGCGGTCGCTGAGGTCTCCCACGTCCTCGGAGGGGCGGAAGACGGCCTCGTCGTACCGCAACATCACGAGGCGGTCCTTCCAGGCCTGCGGATCGATCTCGGGCCGGCGTCCAAGATGTTCCTCGATGAGCCACCTGGGGAAATCCGCCCCCGCCCGGATGGTCAGCGGCACGCCGCCGCCGAACCGCGGGTTGATCTCGATGAACCGGACGCGGTCGTCGGCCGTCAGAAAACACTGGAGCGTGATGACGCCGACGCATGCCTCCAGGGCCTCCACCAGCAGCATGCTCCGGCGGATGATCTCCCCGTGCCGCACCGTCACCGCCTTCACCACTTCCCCGCCGCGCACCTTCAGCCGCCGCCGCGGCACTGCCACTCGGGGCACGCCGTCCAGTCCCGCGTACACGTCCACCGTATGCTCGCGGCCGTCCACGAACTCCTGGATGACCGTCTCCTCCGTGGCGGCCTTCTGAAAGAACTCCAGCGCCCCACGGTCCGGAATCTTGCGCACGTCCTTGGCGCTGGAGCCGTAGCGCGGCTTCATGAACAGGGGATACGGCGCCGCCAACGCGTCGGCGTACGGCAGAACCTCGGGCGTGTCGAAACCGCGCGCCTTGAGGAACTCGAACGTCTCCACCTTGTCGCGGCAAACGCGGACGACCTGCGGCGAGGAGATCAGGGCCCGTGTTCCAACCCGTTCGAGGCGTTCGCGGCCGTCGGCCAGGACCTCCAGTTCCCAGTCGAGCAGCGGCACGAGCAGAGCGACCTGGCGCTGCTCGCAGATCGCCGCCAGGGCCTCGACGTACGGTTCGCCTTCCCTGGCCGAGGGAACCACAAACCCCTCGTCGGCCCGGTGGAACGCCGCCGCCAGCCGCGAGTGGTCCGCGCCGTAGACCCGACCCTTGAGACCAAGATCGGCCAAGGCCTTGCGGAAGGCCTCCAACAAACTCACGCGGCGTCCGACGCACGTCAGCAGGATGTTCACCTCATCAGCCATAGCGTCCGCCTTGACTCGGTCTGTTCAACGCAACCGCCACCCGGTCGCCGACGCTTAGCATACCGTCCGCGTCGCGTGTGTCAATGCGGCGCCATACGTCCCTTCACGCATACGGCCAGGCGCCGCGTCGTCACCATTTCTGGTACGCCGTCTGACGGCCGAAGCCCTTCAAGAGCGTCTGCCAGAGAATCCTGGCATCGAACCACAGGCTCATGCGCTCGACGTATCGGACGTCGAGTTCGAGTTTGTGCTCGTGCGGCACCTCGCCTCGGCCCATGATCTGGGCAAGGCCCGTCAGTCCCGGCCGCACCTCCAGCCGCCGGCGCTGGCGCTCGTTGAACTCGCGGGCCTGGCTCAGGTACAGCGGCCGCGGGCCCACCAGGCTCATCTCCCCTTTGAGGATATTCCAGAGTTGCGGCAGTTCGTCGAGGCTCGTCTCGCGGAGCCACGGCCCCAGCCGCGTCAGGCGCGGGTCGCCCGCCGACCCCGGGCTGACGCCGAACGCCTCGGTATCGGCCCGCATCGTGCGAAACTTGAGCATCGCGAACGGTTTCATGTCGCGCCCGGCCCGTTCCTGTCTGAACAGCGCCGGCCCCGGGCTGTCGCGACGGACCGCCAGCGCCAGACCCAGCAACGCCGGCCAGCCCACCAGCAGGGCCGTCCCCGACACCGCGAGGTCCATCAGCCGCTTGATGGCCCGTCCGACGGGGCTCATGGCGCCTCCTCACCCCGAGCCTGTGTCACCTCAAAGACCAGCCCCACCGGCCTCAGACGCGCCTGCGGTCCCACCCACTTCGGCACGTAGCCCGCAACGTCGGACGTGACGAACAGGCGGCATCCGGCGGCCAACGCGGGCACCGCGCTTGCCTCCGTCCCCCAGAACGGGGCGAGCGACACCTCGAACCGCGCATCGTACGGGTCCACGATCCGCACGTCCTGCCGCCGGCCTTCGACGTCGCGCACGCACTTCAGCGGCGTGCTTGCCGTCGTATCGGCCAGAAGCATCGCACGCTCCGGCAGCGCCGCCAAGACCGCCTCCGCATACCGCCGCGCGCTGCGGTCGCCGCACTTCCACGGCTGCAGGAAGTACGTGTACGGGTCGCGGTAAGGCAGTTCCCGCTTGACGAAGACGAAGCCGGCCTCCCGGGCCATGCCGGGCAGCACGGCGTACACAAGCACCGGCACAACCGCCAGCACAAGGGCGACCGGGGCCACCCATCGCCCGCGCCATGTCCCCATCGCCGCCACGCCTATCCCAATCAGCACGCCGCCGAGAACGTAGAACGGAACGAAGAACGAGAACTGGTCCGGCACATTATACCGCGCCGCCCATCCGAGATACACGGCGGCCAACGCCAGAAGCACCCACGACAGGCCGTCCCTGCGGCGCCACAGGACGACGATCCCGCCAAACCCGGCCAGGGCGACCGGTGTCGGGGAGTTCAGACCGAGATACAGGGCGCTCCTTCCGAGAAGCCCGGGCAGGCTCGACAGGTTCGACACCTTCGCCGCAAACCCACCGACGGTGGCCGACACGAGCGTTTCGCTCCAGTCACCCGTCCGCGCCTGCTCCACGCCGATGACGATCCAGTAGAGCGTCCCCCCGAGGAGCCAGAGCCCCGCCGACGCCGGCAGCACCCAACCCGGCGCACGGCGGCGGAGGCACTCGACGAGAAGCCAGACGCCGAACACGGCCGCGCTGAACAGCGCCATCAGGTGGTTGCTCAGCGCCACGCCGCTGACAAGGAACAGCAGCAGCCACCACCGGGTCTGGCGCCGTTCGGCCCAGGCCCACGCGCACAGGCACTCGGCCGACAGAAACGCCGCCGTCCACCCCAGGACCTCCGACACGACGGCGAACATCCAGACGGTGTGCCCGAGGGCAAATACCAGGCCCGCCACCACGGCCGGCCACCTCTGCCCGGTCATCAGGTAAACGAGCAGGACGATGTTCGCCGCCGCAAGCGCCATGGCGACGGCCGAGGAAAGGTTGGCCGCGTAGGCATAACTCCACAGACCCGGCAGCGCGAGCGCCCGGGCCGTCACCAGGAACCACGGATGGACGCGGACGGCCTCGCCCGGCCGACACCAGACGGTGCCCTGGCCCGGCGGCCAGGTCAGTTGTGCCGCCGTCCGCTGGTACTCGCCGGAGTCCTGCCACGTCAGGTCCGGCGAGAGCGTCAGGACGTACAGCCCCAGCGCCAAGACAAACGCCGCCAGCCACAACCACGCCCGGCCACGGGGGCGGGTCGTGTCGGCAAACACCTTCAGATGCGCCGGCCCGCTGTTCACGAGGGAGAATTCCCGAGTACGACCACGCCAAGTTGGCTTCTTGTTATTGGCCTGGCGGCCTTCCCAGGCCGCCAGGACGTATCGCGACGACCGTTCGCGGCGGCCTGGGAAGGCCGCCGCGCGGCAAGTGGCGTAGCCGTACTACAGGGCAAAGAGGACCACCGCCGCCATCGCCACCCACACCAGCAGCGCCATCACGAAGGGGGCGTCGCGCCGGACCATGTCCACCGGCCCGGTGACCTCGCCGGTGATCGCGCGGCTGTGGAACCGGAACACGGCGTAGACCACCGGCAATACGGTGACGAACATCCAGTGGTTGCCAACGACCTTCTCGACGGTTCGAGGACTGACCGTGTAAAGCATGTACGTCAGGATCGTCAGCGCGGCCGACACCGTCATCATGTGTTCGAGGCTCCGCTGCGTGTAGACCTGCCACTGGACGGCCCGCGTGTTGGCGGCCGCCTCGCCCAGGGCCACGCGTTCGCTCTCGCGTTTCGCGAAGCCCAGGAACAGGCTCAGCGTGAGCGTACACAGCAGGAGCCAGTGGCTGACCTCGACGCCGACGGCCTCGCCGCCCGCCATGGCCCGGATGACAAAACCCGACGCAATCACGAGCACGTCCAGAATGGCCACCCGCTTCAGCACCACCGAATAGGCAACCATCAGGACGAGGTAGGCGCCGAGCAGCGCCGGAAACCACGGCCGCACCAGCAGCGACAGACCTACGGCCGCAGCGGCGAGGAGCACGCTCCATCCCACCGCCGCGCCCGCGCCGATCTCGCCCGCCGCCACCGGCCGCCGCCGCTTGACGGGGTGGGCGGCATCCTCCCGGCGGTCCAGAACGTCGTTGAAGACATAGACGGCGCTGGAGGCCAGGCAAAACGCCGCAAACGCCTTCAACGCCTCAGCCCACGCGCTTGGGTCCGCGACCCGCTTGGCAAAGACGAGGGCGGCAAAGAGAAAGACGTTCTTCAACCAATGACTCGGCCGGGCAAGCCGCACCAGATTCAGAACCGTTCTCAAGAACTCTCCTCGCCCGAAGGTGGGCCGATCTGCTGCTCCGCCACCATTCTAGCCACAGACGGGTGGCGCCTGTCAAGCGGGCGATTGCCTTGCGGTTTTATCGACCGATTGCGTTCGCCCCCACCAGCCAAAGGCCGGTCCCGAAAACCGGGCAGACGAGGCGGCCACGTCGGACAACCAACATCCCGATTTGACGGCCGGACCTTTGTGGTGTATGATATGGGGTGTTCATACCGGACGACGACGTTCGATGCA
>CAZEBQ010000291.1:0-5443 GCA_964510295.1 uncultured Anaerolineales bacterium
ACGGGTCCTCGAGGTCGATCTCCTTGGCGACGGTGACGCCGTCTTTGGTGACGGTGGGTCCGCCGAAGGATTTTTCGAGGATGACGTTGCGTCCGCTCGGTCCGAGGGTGATGCGGACGGCCTTGGCGAGTGTCGCCACGCCGCGTCGAATCGCCTCGCGAGCGTCCTGATCGAATGCAATCTTTTTGGCTGCCACGGTAGGTTCTCCTTTTTCGGTTGAGGCCTCACGCGGGCGAGGCGGGCTATTTCTTCTTGAGGACGGCGAGGATGTCGTCGGTGCTCATGATGAGCACCTCCTTGCCATCGACCTCGATCTCGGTGCCGGCGAAACTCGAGAAGATGACCTCGTCGCCCTTCTTGACGGTCGGCTTGGCGACCTCGCCGGAGTCGAGCGTCTTGCCGGGCCCGACGGCCACGATCTTGCCGCGCTTCGGCTTCTCCTTGGCGGTGTCGGGAAGCACGATGCCGCCCTTGGTGGTGGTCTCGGCCTCGAGCCGTTTGACAACGACCCTGTCAGCGAGTGGTTTGAGTTTCACAGCCTGCTCCTTTCCCGTTCAGCGCCAAAGTTCCAGAACCTGAAGCCTTGCCCCGATCGATGGGGGTCGGGGTTGGCGTTTCGCTCTCTACCACGGCCGCATGACGCGCGTGACGGTGCGGACGATGACCTGCCGATCGACCGGCTTTTCGAGAACCGTTTCGACGCGCAGGGCCCGGACGTCGGCGGCCGGCAGGTCGTCGGGATGGGCCGTCATCAGGACGGCCGGCACCCAGTACTGCTCTCGGCGGATGATCCGCAGGGTCTGAATGCCATCGAGGCGCGGCATGTGAAAGTCGATCAGGATCACGTCAATCCGCTCGTGGCGGACCAGTTCGATGGCCTCTTCGCCGCAGGCCGCCTCGACCGTACGGAAACCCTCGCGCGCCAGCACGTCGCCGACGGCGTCGCGCCAAGTGTCGTTGTCGTCGGCAATCAGGACCGACGGGGTAGGGCTGTCCGCGTGATTTGGCCAAGCCACCATCTTGGAGTCTCGCCGGGTATGCACTCCTCCCGCTCAACGTAGAGCAATCAGCGTGCCAATGGGGCTGGAGGGAGCGCGTCGAACGGGAGAAACAGGTTAAGTGCTTGTTATTACAGAACTTACGGTCCTGTGGCACCGCGCCGCTGCACAGGGTCGGGGGAGGGCAGACGCCCGGGCGTGCCAAAATGTCGGCACGGTCGAACCGCCTCCCTGCCATCCTGGCAGGTGAAGGTGCCGCCCCGCGGTCAGGACAGCAACATCCGAATCGACGCCGTAGCCGCCAGGATGATGATCAGCCAGTTGAACAGTTTCTGCGGAATCCTCGGCAACAGCAGGATGCCGAGCACCGCCCCGACGACGTAGCGTTGTAGTATTAGTTGCGCTGCTTCACAGCCTCGACGCGCGTCTTGAACTGCTCGGTTTCGGCGCGGACCTGTTTGACGAAGGTGTTGTCCTCGGCGGTTCCGAGGACGGCCTCCATCTCCTGGTCGGTCGCGTAGGCCATGCGGCGGAAGGGGTTGTCGTAGTCCTTCTTGCGCGTGGCATAGGTCTGGTCGGCCACGTACTGCTGGATGCGGACGGCTTCGTCCAGGGCGGCAGCCCAGGCGTCGGGCGTCAGGCTGTCGAGGCCGAGAACGTTGAGCAGCGTGGCGAAGGCGTGGCGCTGCTTGGCGAGCGGGTAGGCCTCCCACAGGTGGTCGTACGCCTGGTGGATGGCCTGCCAGGTGTCGAGGCGGCCGCTCGTGATGTCGTCGCTGAGCGCGGCGACGTCGGGGGCCGCGATGAGTTGGCCGCCGAGGTTCACCCAGTTTCGCTCGCGCGGGCCGGCCAGGGCGCCTGACATGTCGGCGAGGTGGGCCTCGGGGTTGGCCTCCATCCAGTCGAGCAGGTTCCGGGCGGCGTAGTAGTGAAGCATGTCGCGGTAGGCGGCATAGGCGGCGTGGGCCTTGAGGACGACCGTCTCTCGGCGGGAGTGCTCGACCCCTTCGGCCAGGATTTGGAGGCCGTCGACCTGGTCGGCAGGCCCGGTCAGGAGTTCCCGTCCGAGGCGGGTGAGGGCGTCCGGATCGAGCGTCTCGGGCGCTTCGCCTGCGGCGCGCCGATGGGCCTTGGCGGTCCACTGCCGGAGCAACTCGAGGGCCGTGATGATCTCCTCGGCGGTATCCGGGGCGAGCGAGTCGAATTCGATGTTCTGGATTTTCCGCTCGCGCGTGTCGCGTGCGCTGAACTTCCAGGCGTTCCGGGCCAGGGCGTACATGTTGTAGAGCCACCAGTAGGCGGGCATGAGGAGGAGGCGGTCGTTGGCGGCGTCGTTCGAGATGAGACAGAACGGCAGCGGCACGTTGAGTTCGGCCGGGTAGTCGGCCTTGGCGAGCAGGGCGAATGAGGCGAAGCGGCAGTTGTGCTTGACGCTGACGCACAGGCCGGGCCAGAACCCGCGGCCGGCGTGGATTTCGCCGTCGGGCGCGCGGCTGTTATGATTGGACCCGATGGTCGCGCAGGCGGCGATGTTCGACTGGCCCATCACGCAGGCGGCGACAAGGAACGAGTTGTTGTGGTGTTGCTCGTGGGCGGGGAAGATGAGGTTGTTAAGGATTTCGCAGCACGAGACGGTCGATGAGGCGCCGAGGTACGAGTGGATGAGGCGGGCGCCGTACTTGAGGCTGGTGCCCGTGCCCATGACGAACCGGACGCCCTTGCATCCGTAGAAGACGTGGCATCCGCGTCCGAGGATGCCGTTGACGAGTTCGACGCCTTCGCCGATCTGGCTGGGCTCCTCGGGGCTGGAGTTGATGGTCAGGTTCTTGAGTTTGTTGGCCCCCTTGATGTAGGCGCACGGTCCGACCTTGACGTCCTTGATGATTCGCGAGTTTTTGATGACGCATGCGTCGCCGACCGTGCCGTAGAAACCACGTCGCGGGTCGAAGGTGTGTTGGGTGATCTCGGCCAGCCGGTCCATCAGCGCCGCCTTATCGCGGTAGGTCGCCCAGAGGCAGGCGTCTGCGGCGATCATGCCGTCGAACGGCATGACGGCCCGGCCGCCCGCCTCGTTCACCAGGTCGAGCCAGACCCGCACGTCCTCGTCCTCCCCCGCCTTGACGATGCCGTTGCCGAACTTGGCGTGGTTCGAGCAATGCATCTCGTCGAGGTTCTGGAGGATGACGTTGTCGCCGATGATGTAGTGGGCCAGGTACCGCACGTGGTGGATGGCGACGCTGTCGCCGATGTCGCAGGAGATGATGCGGCTGTTCGTGAGGCCCACGGGCACCGTCAGGTCGTGGTGCATCAGGTAGACCGGTTCGAGGCGGCCGATGCGCACGAGGCCGTGGAACTCGCAGAGGCGGACGTGGGCGGGGTCGAAATGGTCTGTGACGAGGATGTCGTCCCATCGGTCGCAGTTGTTGCCGTTCTTGACGAGGGTCTCGATCTCGTCGGCCCGCAGGGTCCGCCACTCGCTCTCGTGCCGGTGCGATTGCTCGTTCCGCAGGTAGTACTCGTCCTTGCCTTCGGGGAGGTACTCGCCGGAGATGAAGTTGCGGCCGAGCGACCCTGTGGGAACGACCTCAATCTCGCTCATCGGCGGGTTCCTTATGGGCGCAGACGGGCCCGCGCCGCGTGGCAAGATAGGGCTTCCGGGTCGCGCGCGGCCCTACGTGGTCTTGTCGGCCTGCTTCTGCTGTTGAATCCAGTCGTAGTACTCGCGCATCGTGAGTTGCGCCGCCGCCGCCTCGTCGCAGAAGAGGATGGTGTCGGGGTGCAGTTGCAGCGCGCTGGCGGTGATCATGCAGGTGACGGGGCCTTCGACGGCCGCCGCCAGGGCAGGGGCCTTGTTCGCCCCGTTGACCACCACCAGGCATTGCCGCGCCTCGAGGATCGACCCCACACCCATCGAAATGGCCGTCCGCGGCACGTCCTCTTCCTTCTCGAAGAAGCGGCTGTTGTCGGCGATGGTCTGCCTGGTCAGATACACCAGGCGTGTGCGTGAGCCGAGGCTGCTGCCCGGTTCGTTGAACGCGATGTGCCCGTCGGACCCGATGCCGAGCACCTGGAGGTCGATGCCCCCCGCGTCGGCGATCTGCTGCTCGTACGCGGCACACTGCGCCGGCCAGTCGTCGGTCGTGCCGGACGGCACGTGCGTGTTCTCGCGCGGCACGTTGACGTGGTCGAAGAGATTGTCGTTCATGAAGGTGCGGTACGACTGCGGATGGTCGCTGCCCAAGTCGCTGTACTCGTCGAGATTGAACGTCGTGACCTTCGAGAAGTCGAGGGCCTCTTCCTTGTGCAGCCGGATCAGGGCCTTGTACAGGCCCACCGGGCTGGAGCCCGTCGCGAAGCCGAGGACCGCATCGGGCTTGGTGCGTACGAGGTCGGCCATCATGGCTGCGGCCTCGGCGCTCACTTCGTCGTAGTCTTTGCAGACGACAACTTCCATGGGTTACTCCTTTTCGCCACTTGGGTTCGCTGGGACGAGAACACCTTTCCGCCACCGAGTCCGGCCGCTTCGCCGGATACGACGTGGGCGGATTCTATACCCGGTAGCCGGCCAATGCCAGCGCGGAATCCGAACGTCGGGGCAAGCCGTGCCCCGCCCTTATCGGCTCAGCCGTGCAGTTTGACCGCCAACGCGGCGACGTTGCGGCCGAGTTTGCGGCATTCGCCCACGGCCCGCTCATCGGGGGCGCCGATGGCCACAGGGCCGTAGTGATCCCGCTGGCTGGTGCCCTGCACGATCATGCCGTGGATGAGCATGGCCTGGAGGATCGAGAGGATCGCCGTCTCGTTCCCGCCGCCGAGGTTGGCCGCGCTGGTGAACGCGCCGCCCACCTTGCCCTCCAGTTGGCCGTGCAGGACAACGCTCTTGTCGAAGAGGTTCTTGAGTTCGGCGGCCATCAGACCGTAGTAGGTTGGACTGCCGGCGATGATGGCATCGTAGTCTGTGAGGCTCTTGGCCTCGGTCTCCTCGACGGTCTTGAGAACCGTTTCGGCGCCCTCGACCTCGCGTGCCCCTTCGGCCACGAGTTCAGCCATCCTGCCGGTGTTGCCGCTGCGGCTATAGTACGTGACCAGGACTTTTGCCATGGCACAACCTCCTCATCAGCCTCGTGGTACGACTACGCTACGTTTCGCGCGGCGGCCTTCCCAGGCCGCCGCGAACGCAGTTTATGCCTGTTCCTGGTGGCCTGGGAAGGCCACCAGGCGGACAAAAAGGCGAAGTAGCGTTGTAGGATTAGTCAGGGTACCTATACTCGGGAACGGACGGCGCTTCAAGGAAAAGCCGTGCCCGGTCCCAAGGGGCGCGTGTGGCAATTTCTTTTGGCGATCGCAGGCGGTTGTAGCGCCGGGCTTTATGCCCGGCGGCCGTTGGCGGCGGCGCCGCCCAGAATGCGCCGGGGATAAACCCCGGCGCTACGGCCAAGCCGCAG
>CAZEBQ010000292.1:0-5418 GCA_964510295.1 uncultured Anaerolineales bacterium
CTCACGTGGCTGGTCGGGCGCGAGTGTAACTAGCCGCGAGCGTAAGCGAGCGGGTCCCGTTCTCGCCACAGCAAAAGACTTACGTAAGACCGCATAGCCCTGAGCGCCAGCGAGGGGAGCGGGGCGCTCATCCACCGCTTGCTTGCGCTCGCGGCCTCACCGAATAAGCGTCACCGCCGGCTCCTCGGCCGCTGCAACCTTTCGGCGAAGCGCCTTGGGGTCCAGACGCTGGGTGGGTGCCTGCACGCACGCGGCCACGCAGCCGCAGCAATCACATGTGGGCGCCGAACACCCGCCCTACGCCTTGCCGTACTTCTCCTCCGGGTCGAAGACCTTGACGCCGTCTTCGGCCCAGGCGTTATCGCGCAGGACCCACGAGAAACACGAGCGGTAGCCCAGGTGGCAGGCGGCACCGCCGACTTGCTCAACCACGAGCAGCAGCACGTCCTTGTCGCAATCGCAGCGGATCTCGGTGACCTTCTGGATGTTGCCGCTCATCTCCCCTTTGTGCCAGAGTTTCCGGCGGCTGCGCGACCAGTAGACGGCCTCGCCGGTCTCAAGCGTCTTCGCGATCGACTCGGCGTTCATCCACGCCACCATCAGCACCTCGCCGCCGGCGGCGTCCTGAACGACGGCCGGGATAAGGCCGGCGGCGTTGAACGTGAGTTCGTCGATGAAGGTGTTCATCGTCAACCTTTCGTCGGTTGCGCGCCGCGCAAGCGCGGCGGCCAACTTAGCCGACCTCAATCAGCCTGAGCGTGTCGCGGAACCGTTTGACGAGGGCACGCCGGATCGCCTGCGACTCGCGGCTCGACAGGTCCGGGTCCTCCTTGATCCACGCGAACGCCTCGTTCCGCGCCAGGCGCAGCAGGTCATAGTCCTCGACAACGTTCCCGAGCACCAGTTCCGGCATCCCGTGCTGACGGGTTCCGAAGAACTCGCCCGGCCCGCGCAGCCGCAGGTCCTCCTCCGCGATGCGAAACCCGTCGGTCGTCTCAAGCATACACGCGATGCGGCGGCGGGCCTCCTCCGTCTGCGGTTCCCCCAGCAGCAGACACGTACTCTTGGCGGCCCCGCGCCCGATGCGGCCGCGCAACTGGTGCAACTGAGCCAGGCCGAACCGCTCCGCGTGCTCGATCATCATAACGGTTGCGTTCGGCACGTCCACCCCCACTTCAATGACCAGCGTCGAGACGAGCACGTGAACCTCCCCCCGGCGGAAGCGGTCCATGACGGCGTCCTTCTCCTCGGCCTTCATCCGACCGTGCAAGAGGCCGACCGTGAACTCGGGGAACACCTCGGCACCGAGCCGTTCGGCCTCTTCCGTTGCGGCCGCAAGGTCCAGCCCCGCGCTCTCCTCCACCAGCGGATACACGACGAACGCCTGCCGCCCGGCGGCGAGTTGGCCGCGAACGAACCGGTAGGCCTTGCGGCGCTCGCGCGGCGAGACGGCCCACGTCTCGACGGGCGTGCGCCCGGGGGGCATCTCGTCGATCGTCGAGACGTCGAGGTCGCCGAAGACCGTCAGCGCGAGCGTCCGCGGGATCGGCGTGGCGGTCATCACGAGGTAGTGCGGCTGAAGTTCGGGCTCGTCGGCGGCGGTCTGCCACTTCGCCTCGGCCCGTTGAAGGACGCCGAACTTGTGCTGCTCGTCCACGACCACGAGCCCCAGCCGCCCGAACGTCACGTCCTGCTGGATGAGCGCGTGCGTGCCGACGACGATGTCGGCCTCCCCTCGCCGGATCCGCCGCAGCACCTTCTTTCGCTCCGCCACCCTGAGCCCGCCGACGAGCAGCGACCACCGCACCCGGCTGCCCACCAGATACTTCTCCACGTTCTGATAGTGTTGGGCGGCAAGGATCTCCGTCGGCGCCATGATGGCGGCCTGGTACCCGGCGGCCACGGCGGCCAGCGCCGCGTACAACGCCACCGCCGTCTTGCCGCAACCCACGTCGCCCTGGAGCAGGCGCGTCATCGGACGGTCGCGCGCGAGGTCGGCCCGCATCTCGGTGATCGCCTTGTCCTGCGCCGCCGTGAAGGTGAACGGAAACCGCGCGCGGATACGTTGATCGATCGTCTCGGAGACCTCGATGGGCGGCCCATTGTGCGCCGCCAGGGCGCTGCGGCGCCTGAGCGCCACGGCCAGTTCCATCAGGAAGAACTCGCCGAAGACCAGCCGCCGGCGGGCCTCCGTCACCTCGGCCATCGACGCCGGCCGATGGATCATCCGCAGCGCCTCCGGCAGGTCCGCCAGGTGCAGACGCCGCCGCAGCGCCTCCGGCAGCGTATCCCTGGCAAGCGGCAGGCCGAGGCGCAGCGCCTCGTCGGTCATCCGCAGAAGCGACGCCTGCTGAAGGCCCTCGGTGATGGGGTACTCGACGAGGATCTGCCCGCCCGGTTCGCCGTCGCCGCCTTCCGCGATGCGTTTGAACTTCGGATGCTGCATCTGCAGGTGCCGCTTGTACGCGCCGACGCGGCCGTAGAAGAGGTACTCCTCGCCCGTGTGGAGGGCCTTGACGAGAAACCGGGCATGGAACCAGATGACCCGCATCTGGCCCGTGTCGTCGGCGATAAGGGCCTCGAGGCGGTCGCCCCAGCGGGGGGAACGCATGTCCACAATCCGCGCCCGCACCGCCTGGTCGCGCCCGGCCACGACCCGCGCGATGGGCACGACGTTGCCGCGGTCCACGTACTTGCGCGGAAAGAACTGGAGGGCGTCGCCGACGGTCCGGATGCCGAGCCTCTCGAGCAACTGTGCGCGCTTTGGCCCCACGCCTTTCAGGTACTGCACGCTGTCGCTCAGTTTGGCCACGCGCGCGAAGGTACACCAGCCGAGAGGTCAGGTCAAGAAAGACACGGCGAGGCCGCTCACCGCCACCTTGCCGGGTGGCACGGCAGCCCAAGGGGCGGCCGTGTTCGACGCCCGGCCACGCCCACCGCCTCACGGCATGACGAACTCGCGCTCGTCGCGCCGCACCACCAGGACGGGGCACGGCGCCTTTCGGACCACCTTCTCGGCAACGCTCCCGAAGAGGGCATGCTTGAGACCCGTGCGGCCGTGGGTGGCGATGACGATCAGTTGCACGTCCTTCTCGCGGGCGTAGCGAATGATCTCGACGAACGGGCGGCCGTCCAGGAAAACCGTCTCGACCGGCAGGTCCTTCAGGTGCGTCGCGACGAACTCGCGGAGGCTCTTCCGGCTCTCCTCGCGGACCTGTTCGATGAACTGCTCGCTCGGCCCCGTCATGCAGTAACCCGACGTGGCGAGCAGGTCGGCGGGAATATCCACCACGTGCAGGCAGTGGACCTGGTCGACCTCGAACCGCCGCGCCAGTTCCGCCGCATAGGCCGCCGCCCGTTCGCTGTGGTCCGAGAAGTCCGTCGGAACCAGGATGCGCCTCAACTGGATCATGGCCTGTGCCTCCTGTTGCCTCTGCCGCTGCGCGCGTCGCCGACCCTTGTGTGCCCCTGATGGCAAGCCGGCCTCACGGCTCGCGTGAAGACAGTTCGTGGCCCGTTCGGACCGCAGGAAGCGGGTCGCCGCCGGCCTCTCCGAAGCAGCGCCGCAGCGCGGGCACGAAATACGCGCGGCAGACGGACTGCCAACTCATCCGCTCGGCCAGGGCCCAGCCGCTCACCAGGAGCCGGTGGATATCCTGCGGCCCGGTCGGGAGACGCGCAATCAGTTCGCCGGCCACGCACGCCGCCACCTCGTGCTCGATCCGCCGGGTGTCGGTGTCGCCGACCGGCTCGGTCCCTGTGCCGTCCGGTGCCGCGTAGTCTGCGGTCAGGACGTTCGCGGGCAGGTCGCCGTCGGCCACGCGGGCCAGCAGTTCCGCGCACCCGCACGCGCTGGTCATAACGCTGATGCCGCCGAAGGCAAGCGTCTCGAGTTGTGCGATGCCGAACGGTTCGTACGTGCTCTGGCCGAACTCGACGTCGCTGCCCTGCCGCAGGTCCTCAAGCGCCATCGCCTCGGGCATCCGGTCGCCGCACAACTCGCGCGTGAACCCGAACTGGTTGATGAGCACGACGCGCGTGGCCCGCGCCCATCGGTTGTACTCTTCGGCGGCCCGGCCGATGGGAACCTCGCCCTTGACCAGGTCGGGCCATCCGACGCGGTGCTGCATCGGCCAGTTGTGCTCGGACTCCATCTGCCGGATGGTTTCAGGCTGACGTCGCCCCCCGTCGGTCGCCAGGACGAGGAGGACGGCCGTCCGGCCGCGGTCGGCCAGGGCGTCGTCCAGGTGGTCGAGGACCGCCAGGTCCCGCTCGATGGCCTTCGACGCCACCGGCCGGGCAACGTGCGTGAAGACGTAGTCCGACTGCAGACCGGTGACGGCGGCGGCGTACCGCCGGAGCAGCGCACGGCTGGCGAGGCGGGCGTCCAGATCGATCGGCCGGACGGCCAGTCCGTTGTACACGACGTCGATCGGTCGCTTCCGGAACCCCGCCGACAGCAGGCGGAGTTCCTGCGCCACGCGGTCGCTGACGGCAAAAACGGCCCCGGCACGATGGGCCCGGCTGACCAGGGCGTGCTTGCAGCCGCCCAGTTCGCGGAGCCTGGCTTCGTAGGCCCGCGACCCGTCGGGCGTGGTCATCGCGCGGTCGAAGACGAGCCGGTGGCCGGTCTCCCGTTCGAGCAGGTCCCGAACGGGCGGCACTTCGTGGGCCCAGTACACGGTCGTCAGGTCCGGCGCACGCAGGCGCGCCGCCAGGAGCATTGGCAGGCCCATGAACTCGTGGCTGATGAGGGCCGCCTCGTCGGTCTTGCCGCCGACCAGCGCGCCGACGGCCTCGAGGGCGGGGGCCGCCAGACGGACCCACTCCTCATAGCACCAGTCGTTCTCAAAGCGGTCGCTCTCCAGGCCGAAGCCCTGCCACAATTCGGCTTTGAGTTGGTTGACCGGGCCGGGCCGGGCGTCCCGCACGTCGAACAGGAGCAGTTCAACGCCCGTGCGACGCCGCAGGTGCGGGCACGGAACCCTGCGCCGGCCGTACAGCAGCCGGACGCCATAGGTTGCCTCGACCGAGGCGAAGGTGGCCGCCAGGGCGGGGTCGCAGCCGGGAGGCGGGCCTCCCGCCGTGCCGCTCTCATAGAAAACCGTCTCGAGAGCACCAGACGATGCGGACAGAGGAACCTCGCCGCAACCCACGAGGATGGTCCGGCCCACGGTCGCCTGGTATGCCCGGGCGGTCAGCATCCCTTCGAGGACGGCGCCGATGCCGCCCATCTTCCGGTGGGCCTCGTGCGTAACGTGGATGAGGGTGTACATGCCGCCCCCCCGCCGTGGTGTCTCCATTATACGGGCCGGGCGCGCCGGTTGCAGGGGGAAGTTGCGCGGCCCGCCGCCGGGTGCCATGCCGGGTGCCATGCTTTCGCTTGCGAAAGCATGCGCATGCGCCGGCGGCCCTTCG